>NZ_JAPRGK010000005.1:0-180684 GCF_035726465.1 Enterococcus sp. E4-150
AATTGGAGCTGTCCTTATGGACCTTCATGACGAATGGCTCAGTTCTACAAGAAAATATATTAAGTTTGATCAATGAGAGACCGGTAAAACATTGTATAGTATTTTACACAGGATTATGGACTTGACTCTCATTTTCAAAAGTTACACAAAAAATAAAATAACAAAAAAATTAACATTGAATTAATAATAGTTATTTATATTTATAACAAATAAACCAGAGAAACAGCCTATTTTTTGCCTGTTCTCTGGTTTATTTACATATTAGAAATTATTTTGTGATGATTTGATCTAAACTTGCTAGTGACAAAGCCATGGCAGCAATTTGACTTAATTGCGTTAATCGGTTCTTACGTACTGCTGGTTCTTCTGCCATGACCATCGTCTGATCAAAATAATTTTCGATCAGTGGGCGAAGGCTTACAAGCTGATCATAATTTTCATTGATCGTTTGGTCAGCAAAGCTTGTTTTCATTGCCTCTACTGCTTTGTGCAGTTCTTTCTCCGCTTCGTTTTCGAACAGTTCAGGGTCTACTTCTGATTGTTTTTCAAGCTCCGCTTTTTTCGCTAAGTTCACGACACGTGTCAAAGCTTCCATCGATGGTTTGAAGTCTTCATCTGCAAGATGCTGCTTGAACAATTGTGCTGCTGCAAATACTTTTGTCAGATCTTTTTGTTCTGCATTCAAAACAGCTTCGATGACATCATGACGAATATTCTTCGTTGTCAATAATTGGCGCAGACGGCCTTTGATAAAGTCGATCACCTGTTGTTGTCCCGCTGACAAGCCAATGCCAAAACGATCCGTATCTTTACTGATAACTTCACTAATCGTTTCTTGCAGAACAGACAAAGGAAAGGCCCATTTTTTCGATTCGATGATTCGAACGACACCATATGCTTGACGGCGCAAAGCATATGGATCGTTTGAGCCACTTGGGATCATCCCAACTGCAAAGAAAGAAAAGATACTATCTAATTTGTCAGCAATCGCTAAAACAGAACCTACTGTAGTCTCAGGTAGATCTCCTTCACTGGATATAGGCATGTAATGTTCACGGATTGCTGTTGCTACGGCTGGTTTCTCGCCTTTAAGCAGAGCATATTTTTCTCCCATAATCCCTTGTAGTTCAGGGAATTCTCCTACCATGTTGGTTACTAGATCAAATTTATAGATTTCAGCAGCGCGTTGCAGATCCATCAATTCTTCCTCAGATAGTCCTACTTGTTCGCCTATGATGCGAGCGATGACTTGTACCCGTTGCATTTTCTCATAGATGCTACCGATTTTTTCATGGAAAGTAACAGTTTTTAATTTTTCAACGTATTGGTCGATTGAAGCTTTCTTGTCTTCATTATAAAAGAATTCCGCATCTTCTAAACGAGCAGTCAATACTTTTTGATTGCCTCGTACCACATTTTCCAATTTTACCCGATCGCCATTACGAGCAGAAATAAAATGAGGAAGCAACATACCTTGTTCGTTCCGTACTTCGAAATAACGTTGATGTTCTTTCATAGAAGTGACTAGTACTTCTTCAGGAACAGAAAGATATTTTTCCTCGAAGTCGCCAGAAAAGACAGTTGGATATTCGACTAGATTGTTGACTTCTTCTAGTAAATCTTCATCTAGATCAATGATCCAGTGATTTTTTTCTGCTAATTCGTTTGCTTGTGTGATGATCATTTCTTTTCTTTTTTGTGGTGAAGCAATAACAAATTGTTCATTTAATTTTTCTTCGTATTCTTTTGCATGCGCAAATGTTACATCTTCGCCTAAGAAACGATGACCTCTTGAAGCTCTGTCTGTTTTGACATCCAAGATCTCAAACGGGATTATTTCGTCATCTAACAATGCCACGATCCAGTGAATAGGGCGAATATATTCAAAATCGTATTCTGCCCAGTGCATCGTTACTGGGAAAGTGAGGCTTTTAATGACATCTGCTAAACCAGTCAATACTTCTTTTGCTTCTTTGCCGTGAGTGTATTTCGTTACATAGACATATTCCACGCCTTTTAATTCTCTAAAAGTGATAGCATCTGTCGTCAGACCTTGTCCGCGGACAAATCCTTCAGCTGCTTTCGTCCAGTTTCCATCTGCGTCCAAAGCAATTTTTTTGGCTGGTCCTTTGACTTCTTCTTCGCTGTCTGCTTGACGTTCTGGAATGTTTGTTACTTTGATTGCTAAGCGGCGCGGTGTAGAAAACGTTTCGATCGTATCATAAGTCAATTGGTTTTCATCTAAAAATTTTGCTGTTTTTTCTTCTAATTGTTTCATGCTTGGTGTGACAACATGAGCAGGCATTTCTTCCAGCCCGATTTCAAGTAATAAGTCTTTTGCCATCTTATTCAGCCTCCTTCACGTTTTCTGGATTTGCTGTGTTTTTATTCAATAAAGGGAATCCTAATTTTTCGCGTTCTGCCACAAAGATTTTGGCTACAGCACGAGCCATGTTGCGGATGCGGGAAAGATAACCTGCACGCTCTGTTACGGATACTGCACCTCGGGCATCTAATAAGTTGAATGTATGGCTGCATTTCAAAATATAATCATACGCTGGATGAACAAGATTTTCATCGATACAGCGTTTAGCTTCTTTTTCAAAACGATCAAAGTTACTTAGTAGCAAGTCTTGGTCGCTTACTTCAAAAGAATATTTGGAATGTTCATATTCTGGTTGTTTGAAGATCTCGCCATATTTCACGCCATCAGCCCATTCCAGATCATAGACACTTTCAACTTCTTGAATATATGAAGCAAGACGTTCTAGTCCATAAGTGATCTCAGAAGTAACTGGTTTACAAGGTAGTCCTCCGACTTGCTGGAAGTACGTGAATTGTGTGATCTCCATCCCATCAAGCCATACTTCCCAGCCCACACCGGCACAACCCATCGATGGGTTCTCCCAGTTGTCTTCAACAAAACGAATATCGTGTTCTAATGGATCAATTCCTAAAAGACGCAAGCTTTCTAAATAAAGCTCTTGGATATTTTCAGGTGAAGGTTTCATTACGACTTGAAATTGATGATGCTGATACAAACGGTTTGGGTTTTCTCCATAACGCCCGTCAGCTGGTCGGCGGGATGGCTCTACATAAGCAGCATTCCATGGTTCCGGTCCGATTGCCCGTAAGAATGTATATGGGCTCATCGTACCTGCTCCTTTTTCTGTATCATAAGCTTGCATCAGCATGCAGCCGTTTGATGACCAAAATTTTTGTAATGTTAAAATCATATCTTGGACGGTCAATTTTTTACTCATCTGTTTTGCCCCTTTCAATTTTTAAGCGTTGCTGTCAATAAGAATACAGGAAAGAAAACGACAAAAAGTCCCTATGTCTGATTACAGACATAGGGACGAATAATTTCGCGGTTCCACCCTACTTCCGAATAAAGATTCGGCAGCTTCATTTATCGTACTCGCAAGTGCCTCTTCAAAAATCGTTTGGGTCCGGCTTCCACTCTCCCGAACTCGCTAAACCACGTGTTTTTTACTGATCTTGGTCAATGTACGTATTCATTTTGCAGTTTTCTTGTTTGTATAATAGATCCTCTCAGTGAACGATCTATTTAATCTACGGTTAATAATAGACGGAAGTCCCTGTATTTGTCAAATAGTTTTGATTTTTTTGTTGTATCTTTCATTTATTCTTCTTTTTCAGGTATCTCTTTTTCAGGCATATTTTTCTCTGGCGTCTTTAATACGTGTGCCCAAGACTTCATTTGATCAATGAACTTTTTGCTTTTTAGATGAATACCGACATATTCATCATACAACTGGTCAATGAGGTCACGGATTGCCTGCTTCGTTTCTTCTTTCAAGTGGATTCCACTGATCTTATCATAAGAAATAGCCGAAAACATTCGGACGAAATAAACAGCGCGAGGATCTGCATGATAACGGTGTTCGTCCATTGGCCAGTGTTTCTCGCATATCACACCGCCATATTTGGAAGAATAGTCAAATTTTCCTTTTGTTTCCCCGCATACGACACAGTGCGTCCAAATTGGCGCGATTCCGAAGCGTTGCAGTATTTGAACTTCAAAGATATTCGTGATGATTTCTGCATCATCTCCTTGATCCATCC
The DNA here is from genome assembly GCF_035726465.1 of Enterococcus sp. E4-150. Taxonomy (NCBI): domain Bacteria; kingdom Bacillati; phylum Bacillota; class Bacilli; order Lactobacillales; family Enterococcaceae; genus Enterococcus; species Enterococcus sp. E4-150. The sequence goes on from NZ_JAPRGK010000005.1 coordinate 4,090, forward strand.
GCTGCAGAGCTTGTTGCGTAAATTGGAATAAATGCGGGTCATATTGATGATCTTCGATTGCTGCATCTACTAGATTTAGCAAATACGTACCATAACCGCTCAAAAAGATATCTTCTTGGATGTTCCGAAACGCATGGACGTCTTTGACACTGCTTAAAAACGACAAACCTTCACTTCGAAAATTACCGATATAGACTGCTTCGGTAAAGGGGAGCAAAGCCGGAGCTAATGGCTGATTTTGCCGATGGATTCCTTTGATATAAAACATCATTTTGCCAGAAGATTCCGTAAAGATTTTGACTAATTTATCTTTTTCTTTGTAATTACGGCTAGATAAAATCAAGCCTTTCGATTCTGCAAGCTGGCTCATATTCTCCCTCCTAAAAAATAAATCTGGAAAAGCAGATTCTGCCGATCCAGATTATTTATGTTTCGATCTTCCGCCGTTTTTCTCAACGTGCGGATTTTTATCCAGTTTATTTCTATACTTAACCTATAAGAAGTTCAGAATATCAGTATTCATCTTTTCGGTAGCCGAAGTCTTGCAGATAGACTTTTTTGTCTCGCCAGTCTTTTTGGACTTTGACCCAAAGTTCTAGAAATACTTTGTCTCCTAAAAGATTTTCGATATCCTTTCTTGCTTTCGTTCCTACTTGCTTCAGCATTTTTCCGCCTTTGCCGATAATGATTCCTTTTTGGCTATCTCTTTCGACGATGATCGTGGCCTGGATATGGATTTTATCATTCTCGTTTCGCTTCATCGAATCAACAACGACTGCGACAGAATGAGGCACTTCGTCTCGTGTTAAAAACAAGACTTTCTCACGGATCAATTCAGAAACGATGAAGTATTCAGGATGATCAGTCACTTGATCATCTGGAAAATATTGTGGGCCCTCTGGCATTTCACTGACTAATACATCCATTAAGCGTTCGACATTGTTTCCTTCTGTAGCAGAGATCGGAATCACTTGTGCAAAAGGCATCTGCGTCGAATAATCTTCGATGATTCCCAGCAACTCGTCTGGATGGATCTTATCGATTTTATTGATAATCAGATAAACAGGAGAATGCACGTTTTTTAGACGTTCAATAATAAAATCGTCTCCCCGGCCGCGTTTTTGATCAGCACTGATCATAAATAAGACTGCATCCACTTCTTTCAACGCACTGTAAGCTGCTTCTACCATAAAATCTCCTAGACGATGCTTTGGTTTATGGATTCCTGGTGTATCGATAAAAATCAGCTGAGCTTCTGGTGTAGTATATACTCCTTGGATTTTATTTCTAGTTGTCTGTGCCTTGTCACTCATAATGGCAATTTTTTGACCCACGATTCGGTTCAATAATGTGGATTTTCCTACATTCGGGCGGCCGACGATTGCGACAAACCCTGATTTATGTTCTGGCATATACGTTCTCCTTTTTACTTAAACAACAAATGATATATTTTAGGGACAAATAAAATCAACCCAATGATGACAGCAAAACAAGCGGTCACTAAAACTGCTCCAGCTGCCATATCTTTGATTTTTTTCCCAATCGGATGAAAATGAAAATCCGTAAACATGTCCACTACATTTTCAAAAACAGTATTGATGATCTCTACTATCCAAACGAGAAAAACAGCTAAAAGCAGCCATAACCACTCTATCCGATCAAGCTGGAAAATCACGCCCATAAATAAAGCAAGGATACCGAACGCAACATGTTTCCTCATATTGCGTTCTTCCTCAAAAACGGTTTTGACTCCTTGGACAGCAAATTCCACAGACATCAGGAAATGTTTGTTTTTCTCTACGTTTTTATCTTTTGAGTCCATAGGCATCCAAGATCTCTTTCTGTAAACCAAACATTTCTTTCTCATCTTCTGGTGTCATATGGTCATACCCGTTGATATGCAAGAATCCATGTACCGCTAAAAAGCCAAGTTCCCGATCATATGAATGGCCGTAAGCTTCTGCTTGTTCAGCAGCACGTTCAATAGAGATCATGATGTCTCCTAGTACACGAGGCAATGGATTCTCTCCATCTTCAAAAATCACTGGGATTTCGTCTTCGCCTTCTTCTTCCAGAGCAAAACTGATGACGTCTGTCGGTGCATCTTTTCCACGGTAATCACGATTGATTACTTGGATTGTCGCATTGTCCATGAAAGTAACAGACATTTCTGTTTCCTCTGGCAGCTTTAAATAAGATGCTGCAAATTGCAGCAAGTCATCGATTTCTTTCATTTTCTCTTCTGAGACTTGGTTTGTTTCATCCATAAAGGTAATATCCATTATACATCGCTTCTTTCTATTCTTCTTGTTCTTCCTTTATCTTCTCAACTTCTGTTTTCATTTTAGGATATTTGATCCGAGAATGGAAGGTGCTACTTAAACCGCTGATCAATGATTTTTCCACTTTTCGGATTTCTTTCAAGGTCAGTCCACTATCGTCTAATTGACCATCGGAAATACGCTCTTCGATAAGATTATGGACAAAACTTTCGATTTTTTCGCTCGTCGGATGATCCATTGCCCGTACTGCAGCCTCACAACTGTCAGCAATATTGACGATCCCTGCTTCGCGACTTTGCGGTTTTGGTCCAGGGTAACGGAATTGCTCTTCTGTTACTTCCGGATTGCGTTCTTTCGCTTTGATGTAGAAATAACGCATTAGCGTGGTTCCATGATGCTGTCTGCAAATATCGATCACCATTTGCGGCATATTATAATCTTCCAATATTTTGGCTCCATCTGTCACATGTCCAAAGATAATATGTTTACTGTCTTCTGGCAATAAGAAATTGTGCGGGTTTTCCGCTCCTGAAGGCAAGTTCTCAACGAAAAAGCTAGCATGTTTGATCTTGCCGATATCATGATAATAGCAAGCTACTCGAGTTAGCAAAGAACGTCCGCCGATTTCTGCTACAGCGTTAGCACTTAGATTAGCTACCATCATACTATGATGATAAGTACCTGGCGCTTCTTCCAGCAACTGTTTCAATAAAGGATGATTTGGATTGCTGAGTTCATTTAATACAATTACACTGTCATCATTGACCATCAATTCAATATATGGGTGTAGACCGATCGTCAGCAAGAATGAGAAGAGTGCACCAGTGAACCCGCAGACAAGCATTAACCAAGTCGTTGCATCACCAAAGCTCATTCCTTGATAGACGATCAAAATGACATCCATCATCACAGGAAAAATAATGACCCACATGGCAGCAGATAATCCTTGTTCTGAGATCCGTTTACGTCTGACAATCGTTGCCATGAGCCCAGAGAAAACATAAGACATCAAGATAATCGTTAGAAAGTTCGTGCCAATCGAATCATAAAAAATGAAAAGTGCGGATACTGCTTGGAAAATACCAGCCATGATCCCTGCTCTTCGATTCAAGAAAAAGCTTAAAACAAGTGGTGCAAAAGCAGCGGGATAAAACAGCGGGATATAAGTAGCTTGTTCCGTTTGGAATAATTGGAAAAATTTCATCAGCACTATGCTGACTGACATAGCTGTCACATAGAAAAGCACGTATTTTGTTCTTTCTCCTGCATTTTGGAATTGAAGTGAATTATAAATCAGTACGCCGATTTGAAGCAAAACAGCTAAAACCATGGCAATTAGCGGAAAAATCGAAGTTGTTTGATTAGTCAGTCCTAGTAATTCCAATTTTTTCATAGCTGAAGCATCGATTTGATTACCTTCACGAACAATGATTTCTCCTTGGAAGATCATCACTGGTTGTACAGCTTCTCGTGCGGATTGTTTCAATTCTTCTGTCTTTTTCTCATTCAATACGTCATTCACTACGATACCTTGATCCACTAAGTAGCGAATCATTTGTTGTTGTGCTGGTGTGACATTCAAATATTGGATTTGCTCTTCTGCTTCTTGTTTAAAAGCTTCCAATTCACTTTCACGAACTTGTTTGCTCATCTGTTCGTCAATGAGCTTCAGACTCTCATCCCTCACAGTATGGATCTCAGTTTCAGTCATTTCAAATATCGTCGAATAAAAATTGTTCGGTAGTTTTTGATAAAACGCAACATTTTCTGCATTCACATTTTCAAAATTTTTCTTCAACGCGGCGATCCGCTCTTCTGTAGTAGGCTTTGGGATATTTTCATCTTCCTTTGCCTTATCAATCTTTTCGTCATAAGATTTGTTGATGGCATCATTCGTCTTATCGATCAATTCAAATAGTTGCTTGATCCGATTGTTCTGGTCATCTGCAAGATCTTTTTGGTAAGTGTATTCTGGAGTGACTGCTTCTGCTGCCAGTTTTCTTTTTTGTTCGGTTTCTTCCGTGTTCTCGATCGTTTTGTTTGCACGGATACTTTCTTCTGCTACTTGGCCTTCTCTGAAATCATTGGCCTTTTGTTTGACACTACTAAATGTAACGCCGCAGATAATGATAAAAAACAAGAACAGCAGGAAAGGCAATGCTGCCTTTCCAAGTTTTTCTTGTAGTTTCTGCAGTGTTTTATTCAACATGTGCTTATCCTCCTAAGCAAAGCTTATTCTTGATGGAGATCTGCCTTTTCATAAGCTTTGATGATTTCGGCAACTACAGGGTGCCGAACAACGTCACTTGCTTCAAAATTAACAAAATCGATTTTCTTGATTTGCTTTAATGTTCGTTCTGCATGAACAAGACCACTTGTCGTCCCTCGAGGCAAGTCTATCTGACTTGTATCCCCATTGACAATCATTTTTGATTGATAACCGAGACGGGTCAAGAACATTTTCATCTGAGCGACTGTCGTGTTTTGTGCTTCGTCCAAGATAACGAATGCATCATCCAATGTTCGCCCCCGCATGTAAGCTAAAGGTGCGATTTCGATTACGCCTCGTTCCATCAATCGGTTCGTATGATCCAATCCAAAAATTTGGTATAAAGCATCATAAACAGGCCGCAGATAAGGATCCACTTTTTCTTTCAGATCCCCGGGAAGAAAGCCTAGATTTTCCCCTGCTTCCACAGCAGGCCGCGTCAAAATGATTTTTTGCACTTCACCTTTTTTCAAGGCAGCGATTGCTAATACTACTGCAAGAAAAGTTTTTCCTGTTCCGGCTGGTCCTACGCCAAATACGATATCATGTTTGGCTACCGATTCAACATATTTCTTTTGGCCGCTGTTTTTTACCCGTATAGGTTTTCCATTACGGTCTTTGACGATCTCTTCCTCATACATCTCAACAAAATAATCTAATGTGCCTTTTTGCCCCATTTTCAGTGCCGTCACGACATCTGGTGTACTTACATGGATTCCTCGTTTGATCAATTCCTGCAATGTCCGAATGACTGAGGCAGCCAAGGAAATCTGGGATTGTTCACCAATGATCTGAATGATTTCTCCACGTGTATGGATGGTTGTTTCTGTTGTTTCTTCAATCAGTTTTATATGCTTGTCGTGAGCACCTAAAAGCATGCTGACATCATCAGCAGCCGTCAATCTAATCTCTAAAGAACTAGACTCTTCCGTCAAAAATAGACATCCCCTTTTTTTCGATTCATTCTTTCCTATTTTACCATACTCAGAAGAAACTATATAGCAAATAAGAAAAGGTTCTAAAAGAGTTGCTTAACCATAAGTACCAAGAAACGTTAAAAAATAGCTGCTTCCATTCTCTAAAGGTCTCGTTTGAATAAAAAAAGCTGATCATGTAAGCTATGCATAAGATAGAGGACAAGTATTCCGTCTAACTTAGCAAGTATTCTCTGGGTATTTTTCTTGTTTCAAAAAAAGAAAACAAAATATTTGAAATATTCTTGCATTTCAAAAAAAACAGGTGTATTATAACGTCAACAAATAAATATACAGCAAAGCGTCGAGGAAAACAGTAGGCTATTCAGCGATTTATTCCCAGTGAGTCATGTAAGTGAGAAATGACAATAAATCGAATAGACGAACATCATTTCCGAGTCAATGTCGAAAACGTAGATCATTGTGGCTGCCTCCATTATCAGGCTAGCGGATAACTTTATCGAAAAGCGTCCGTGAATGAAGAAGCTTTTTTAAGCGAAAAAAGGTGGTACCGTTCTAGAATCTAGAGCCCTTTTCCCAAGTGGAAAAGGGCTTTTTTTATATTTTAAGGTGGTGGTTTTCATGGAATCTGATATTAGTGGTATTTCTAGTTTCTGCAACGTTTATTTTGTTACTCAAAATGATAATTATTGGAGGAAAAATTTATGGAAGAAACAAAAACTTATTCATGGAAGCAATTATTGATGGTCAGTTCACTTATCTTCGGGATGTTCTTCGGGTCAGGTAATCTGATCTTTCCTGTCCACTTAGGTCAAATGGCTGGATCAAACTGGATCAGCGCTGGTGTAGGATTTGCCATCTCAGGCGCTCTTTTCCCATTATTAGCTATCTTAGCTGTAGTAGTGACAAAAAGTGATGGTCTGTATGACTTAGCTAAACCTGTCGGAAAATGGTATGCTGCCTTGTTCTTGATCCTTGTTCATTTAACAATCGGACCATTCTTTGGTACACCGCGGACAGCAGCAACTGCTTTTGAAATGGCTGCTAAACCCTTTTTGCCTGAAAAATATGATTCATTAGGTATGTTTTTATTCTCTGCTCTTTTCTTTTTACTTGCTTATTTCCTTACTGTACATCCAACACGTTTGGTCAAATATGTCGGAAAGTATTTAAACTCCTTGTTTCTTGCATTATTAGCTATCATTTTTGTCGTTTCTTTATTCCAACCCATGGGGAATCTAAACCAATCTGCTGCAGATTCTTATCAGACGAACGCTTTGACAAATGGCGTTTTAGAAGGATACAACACGGTTGATGCAGTAGCTTTACTTGCTTTAAGTGTCACTTTTGTCCATGCAGTTCGTGATCTTGGTTTTAAAGATAAAAAAGTCACAGAATTAACAGCAAAAGCTGGTAGCCTGAGCGTTGCGTTAGAAGTCATGATTTATTTTGGTCTGGTCCTTCTCGGTGCGATGAGTTTGAATAAGATGTCTTTATCAGAAAATGGCGGAACTGCACTTTCTCAGATCACTAATTTTTATTTAGGTAACTTCGGTGCTAGCTTCTTAGGGGTAATGGTCACATTAGGTGTCTTCACTACCGCTATGGGACTCGTTGTTTCTTTTGCACAAGATTTCCATAAACTGTTCCCTAAAGTCAGTTATATGACATGGCTGCGGTTAACGACTTTTGTCTCTTTTGTCGTTGCGAATGCCGGATTGGATAATATCATCCAATGGTCTTTACCAGTATTGATGCTTTTGTATCCATTGTCACTTGCGTTAATCTTGCTTTCCTTAACAGCAAAATTCTTCCAAAAGAGTCCATTTGTCTATCAAGTAACGATGTTCTTTTCTGCCGTTCCAGCCGTATTGGATATGTTGGCAAATTCGCCTGCATTAGTGAGTCAGCAAACTGTCGTAGCAAGCTTACTAGGATTTTATCATCATTATGTTCCTTTTGCTGCATTAGGACTTGGCTGGGTCGTCCCAACGTTGCTTGGTTACGCTGGCAGCTTGCTCTTTTATTATGTATATCGCGTATCAGGATATAAACAAGAAGCAAGTGAGTTACCAGAAGAATAACCAAATCAAACACAATTTAACATAAGAGATATTAAACAGGAAAAAAACAGCTAGAAGAAAGAATCTTATTCTTTCTTCTAGCTGTTTTTTAGTTCTTTTTTTACGAACACAAAAAACTGCGGACAATCACTGTCCGCAGTTTAGATGATAAAATTAAGATTGTAATAGTTCTTTCACAATCGCATTCACTTGGTTTCCATCTGCTTTTCCTTTGACTTTAGGCATAATTGCACCCATAACTTTGCCAAATTCTTTCATTGATGAAGCACCAGTTTGAGTGATTGCTTCTTGAACAAGTTGTCGAATTTCTTCGTCGGAAAGTTGTTCCGGCATATATTTTTCGACTATTACAATTTCACTTTTTACTTTTTCAGCTAAATCGTCACGTCCTGCTTCTTCAAACTCATGCAAAGAATCACGTCGCTGTTTCATTTCGCGAGACAACACCGTTAGTTCTTCTTCTTCTGTCAAGTCGTGACCTTCTTTAATCTGCTCGTTTTGTATAGATGACTTGATCATTCGGATGACTTGTAAAGATTCCTTATCTTTCGCTTTCATCGCTGCTTTCATGTCATCGTTTAATCTACTTAGTAGTGACACACTACCAACTCCAATTCATCACAGAACTAGAATTTTTTGCGTTTTCTAGCTGCTTCAGATTTTTTCTTGCGTCTTACACTTGGTTTTTCGTAGAATTCACGTTTACGAGATTCTTGTAAAGTACCCGCTTTTGACACGGAACGTTTGAAGCGACGAAGAGCATCGTCAAGTGATTCGTTTTTGCGAACGACTGTTTTTGACATGTTAATTCCCTCCCTCCGAGCTTAAAAAGTAACCGTAATTGTTATTGAAATATATCTCAAAAAACAAGACTGTCCTGTAAATATTATATCTAATGCTGTTTTGACCGTCAAGGAAATCTTGCTTTTTTTTAAAATTATCAAATGTTATTTTATTTAAATCCTTATTGACAATTTTCACATCTTCCGAAAATCTCGAATCTATGCCCTTCGATCGTGCATCCACCTAGCTGTTCTTCGAAATAATTCATCGGACACATATGGATTTCTTTCGTTGTTCCGCACACTGTACAGATAAAATGATGGTGGTGGCCGATTTCCCCCTGACAGCAATGAAAACGAAACTTCATTTCTCCATTTAAATCGGTTTCTTCCAGTAAATCGATCTCTGCAAAATCATGGAGATTCCGATAAATCGTATCATAACTTACCCCTTTGAATTCCTGATTCATATAGTCAAAAACTTCTTTAGCAGATACGTAGCGGTTACGCTTCACTAAATAAGTTAACAACGCTTCTCTTTTTTTAGTATATTTAAAACCGTTATTTTTCAATGTTTCTAATGATTGTTCGATCAATGTCTGTTTTTTCATGACTTATTCCTCCAAATCAAAATGATTACGAAGTACGCATTCTAGAGTATGGTATAATAAACATAAAAAAAATGCAAGTGAGGTTTTATCCATGTCTTTCGATTCTACAGAAATCGTTACTTTTTTTGTCATCTCCGACTCTGCTGGAGAAACTGCGACAAAACTAGCGCAAGCTACTATGGCTCAGTATCCTACCGTTGAGTTCAACCTATTCCGCAGAACGTTCGTGACTGATGAAAAAACATTAAGGCAGGCATTGCAAGATGCATTAGAAGAAAAAGCACTTGTCCTGCATACATTAATCAATCAAGAACTGATCGAGATAACACGTTCTTTTTGTGAAGAACATCAATTATTTAGTTTTGATGTGATGACGCCACCGATATCAGAAATTGAACGTTTAACTGGTATCAAGCCAATTCGGCAACCTGGTGCCCTCCATTTATTGAATGAGAACTATTTCAAACGGATCAAAGCAATGGAATTTGCTGTAAAATACGATGATGGGAAAGATCCTCGTGGTTTTTTAGAAGCAGATGTCGTTTTGCTAGGCGTATCCCGAACTTCCAAAACGCCTTTGAGCTTGTTTTTAGCTAACAAAAATTTAAAAGTTGCCAATTTACCTTTGATCCCACAAGCACATATTCCCAAACAGCTTTGGGAGATCGATCCTAAAAAAATCGTGGGACTAACGAATAACCCAGATATTTTAAATAATATCCGTAAAGAACGGATGCGCTCTTACGGATTAAACCCTGATACTGCTTATTCCGATATCGAAAAAATTAGAGCTGAACTCGATTTTGCGAATGATCTTTATGAAAAACTAGGCTGTGTAGTGATCAATGTGGCATCTTTATCTATTGAAGAAACGGCTTCGCTTATTTTGAATGCTTTAGACCTAGAAGATCATAGTTATTATGGAACTGAAACAACAGAAAAAAGCGATTAATCATTTTTGTCTTTTTCTTAAAAAACACTGGAGTGTGACAACGAAGAAATTTCGTTGTCACACTCCAGTGTTTATCTATTTGCACCTATCGTTATTGATGTTCCACATGTTTGAGTGTCTGGTTCAAAATATCCAGTACATGAGAATCATCAAGACTATACAAAATCGCTTTTCCCTCGCGATGAGACTTGACGACATGATTTTCTCTTAATAAACGTAGTTGATGCGATACAGCAGACTGCTCCATTTCCACTGCTTGGGTGATTGCTGTCACATTTTGTTCCCCGTCTTTCAGATATAGCAGAATTTTAAGACGAGTGGGGTCACTCAACATTTTGAATAATTGACTGACTTTCTCTACTTTTGATTTTTGCGTGTCTGGCAATCCATTCACCTCCAACTTGAAAAAAGACTGACTTCTAAAGTTTACCACTTTTTCCATCAGTCTCAAGTTTTTTATTCTTCTGTCATCTTTTTGATAATCGCTTCATAAGAGGCTACTTTTTCGGCTGCGTCTTCTGTAGAGCTTCCTTTTACACCAATATAAAACTTGATTTTCGGCTCAGTTCCTGAAGGGCGGATAGCGATCCAGCCATTTTCTTCCAATGTATACTTCAATACGTCGGATGGCGGTGTTGTTAGTTTTTCTACGTTTCCTTCACGGTCTGTTCTCGTCAATTCTTTAAAGTCTTCTGTTTGAATAACTTTTGCTCCGGCAAATTCTGTCGGTGCTTCTTTACGGAATTTTTCCATCAAAGCAGAGATTTTCGCAGAACCTTCTTGTCCGCTCATTGTCACAGAAATCGTTTTTTCTGCGAAATAGCCATAGGTTTCAAAAATCGTTTGCAAGCCGTCATACAACGTTTTGCCTTGTTTTTTATAGTAAGCTGCTACTTCTGCTAATAAAAGCAATGCTTGGATCGCGTCTTTATCGCGAACAAAAGGTTTAACTAAATAACCATAACTTTCTTCGAATCCAAACATAAAAGTATGTGAATGGTCTTCTTCAAATTGTTGGATTTTTTCAGCAATGAATTTAAACCCTGTCAACACATTGAACATAGTAGCACCGTAGTGTTCCGCAATTGCTGTAGGCAATTCGCTGGAAACGATTGATTTCAATACCGCTGCGTTTTCTGGTAAAGTGCCTCTTGATTGATGTGCTTCCAAAATATATTGAGCAAACAATGCTCCGATTTGGTTCCCAGTCAATACTTCATAAGAACCATCTGGCAAACGAACCGCTGCGCCTAAACGGTCTGCATCAGGATCTGTTGCAATCAGCAAGTCAGCTCCTTCTTTTTCTCCAAGTCGTATAGCATATTCAAAAGCTGAATGTTCTTCTGGATTTGGCGATTTGACCGTAGTGAAATCTGGATCTGCCACAGCTTGTTCGGGAACTAGTACGAATTGTTCGAATCCAGCTTGTTTCAACGCACGTTCGCCCAACATTTTCCCTGTTCCATGAAGTGGCGTGTACACAAGTTTCAAATCTTTCCCCATTGTTTCAACCAATTCACGATCAATCGTCACTGCTTTGATTTCTTCTAGATAAGCAGCGTCCACTTCTTCTCCGATGATCGTGATCAACCCGCTATGTTTAGCTTCTTCGTCAGATAATACTTCGACTTTTAGCGGATTGCTGACTTCACGGACATATTTCGTCAATGCATCTGCGTCTGCAGGAGGCATTTGTCCGCCATCTTCTCCGTAGACTTTATATCCATTGTAAGCCGCTGGGTTGTGAGATGCGGTTACCATGATTCCCGCAAACGTCTTCAAATGACGAACTGCAAAAGAAAGCTCTGGTGTTGGACGCAGACTTTCGAATACATAAGACGGGATATTGTGATGTGCCAGTGTTTTGGCTGCTTCCATTGCAAATTCTGGTGACTGATGGCGTGAGTCATAAGCGATAGCGACACCTCGGCGTTTTGTTTCTTCACCTTGTGTATCCATGAAACGTGCTAGTCCTTCTGTTGCTTGTCTTACCGTATAGATGTTCATTCGATTGATCCCAGGTCCTAAGATTCCCCGCATGCCTGCAGTACCGAATTCCAACGGTGCATAAAAAGCATCTTCAAGTTTTTCAGGATCTTCACCCAGATCATTTAATTGTTTTTTTAAGTTTTCTTCTAAATTTTCTTCATGTACCCATTGTTCATACACTTGTTCCCAAGACATGAAAATAACACCTCTTTCTGAAATATGGTTCTTAATAAGTATAGCATTCACTTATTAGATATGAAAGTATGAGGACCAAAAAACGCTTAAATCAAGAAAGGATTCTTTTATCAAAAGGTGTTGGACGTGTTCGCATAAATCAGATTCAGTAAATTTCACGCGAAAAAAAAGAGTAAAAGAACAATTGAAACCGTTCTTTCACTCTTTTTAAACTTATGCTGTTGTTTCTTCCAAAGACTCCAAGTATTTATACACTTGTTGTCCAGCAATACCGCCGTCACCAACAGCTGTAGTGATTTGTCGCAAATCTTTTTCACGAACATCTCCGATGGCAAAAACGCCTGGCATATTCGTTTTCATTTCGTTGTCTGTTGGAATCCAGCCAGCCTCGTTCGTCAAACCTGCTTCTCTAAAAGGTGCAGTTAATGGATCCAGTCCAACATAGATGAATACTCCGTCTGCTGCTAAATCAAATTCATTGCCGGTTTTGACATTACGTGCTTTCACACCTGTCACTACCATTTCGTTTCCAACGATTTCGTCAACGACTGTATCCCACATAAAGGAAATTTTTTCATTTGCAAATGCACGGTCTTGGATGATCTTTTGTGCACGTAATTCATCTCTACGGTGGACGATCACTACTTCAGAAGCAAATTGTGTCAAATAGATGGCTTCTTCTACTGCTGAGTCCCCACCCCCGATGACTACTAGACGTTTGTTACGGAAAAACGCACCATCACAGACTGCACAGTAAGAAACGCCTCGTCCAGCAAATTCTTCCTCGCCAGGTACGCCTAATTTACGGTGGATACAGCCTGTTGCGATAATGACTGTTTTTCCTTCGTAACTTTTATCTTCACAGATGACTTCTTTATGGCTGCCGTGATCCTTGATATCTTGAACGATTCCATAAGCATTTTCTGTCCCAAATCTTGAGACACTTTCATACATCTTATAAGCTAGATCGGGGCCCATGATCGAATCGAATCCAGGATAATTTTCGATTTCTGCCGTATTGTTCATTTGGCCGCCAGGGGCACCTTGTTCGATCATCAATACGGATAAGTTTGAACGTGAAGCATATAAAGCAGCAGTCATCCCAGCAGGACCTGCGCCAATAACGATTACATCATACATATGTAGATTCTCCTTTACTTAATCAAGTAAGCATACTTTACAGCCAATGCGAAAAAAAGTCTATTGTTCTGCTTGCGTTTCTCGAATAGCTTTATTATACTCGAAAAATCCGCTGAAAAACAATAGACTTTTATAAATCATTGATCAATCGTTCGAAAGATTTTCTCCATTTGAATCAATTACTTTTTTATACCAGTTGAATGATTTTTTCTTTGAACGGGCTAATGTGCCATTTCCTTGGTTATCACGATCGACATAAATGAATCCGTACCTTTTCTTCATCTCACCGGTACCAGCTGATACTAAATCGATACATCCCCAAGTCGTATAGCCTAATAGATCGACTCCGTCTAGTTCTACTGCATCCTTCATCGCCTGGATATGCGCTGCCAGGTAATCGATTCGGTAATCATCTTCCACATAACCATTTTCATCTGGCGTATCGACTGCACCTAAGCCGTTTTCTACAATAAATAATGGTTTTTGATAACGATCATAAATATCATTCATCGTTATTCTCAAGCCTAATGGATCAATTTGCCACCCCCATTCACTTGCTTGCAGATATGGATTTTTGACAGAAGCAAAGATATTTCCTGCAGTCTGTTCCAAGAGTTCGTTGTCGGTAGTCGAAACTCGTGAAGAATAATAAGAAAAAGAGATAAAATCAACAGTATGTTCTTTCAGCAATGCGGCATCCCCTGGTTCCATTTCGATCTGAATGCCATTTCGCTCCATTTCTTTCAATGCATAAGCGGGATATTCTCCTCGTGACTGGACATCAATGAAGAAATAATTTTCTCGATCTGATTTTCTAGAAGCCCAAACATCTTCAGGATTGCAAGTGTATGGATAATATGCTCCTGCTGCCAGCATACAGCCTACTTTGTTCTCCGGATCTACTTCATGAGCAATCTTCGTTGCGATGGCACTTGCAACCAACTCATGATGTGCCGCTTGATATTTGATTTGTTCTTCATTTTCTCCTTCTTCAAAATACAGCCCTGCGCCCATAAATGGTGCATGAAGGATCATATTGATCTCATTGAATGTCAGCCAATATTTGACAAGTCCTTTATAGCGATTGAAGATGACTCGACACAGATTTTCATAAAAACCAACGAGTTCTCTGGAACGCCACGCACCATATTCTTTGATCAAATGCATTGGACAATCAAAATGCGTAATCGTCACAAGTGGCTCAATTCCGTGCTTTTGGCATTCTTTAAAGACATCCTCATAAAATTTCAAGCCAGCTTCATTCGGCTCTTTCTCATCCCCCATTGGAAAAATACGACTCCAGGCGATAGACATTCGATAAGTCTTGAACCCCATTTCTGCAAACAAAGCAATATCTTCTTTATAACGATGATACATATCGATTGCAATTTTTGCTGGATAAAAATGATCCTCATCAAATTCAAACATTTTTTTCTTTCCGGTGATAACAGGAAAACGGTCTTTTCCGATTGGAACAACATCTACGTTTGCTAGTCCGCGTCCACCTTCATCATAACCGCCCTCACATTGATTGGCTGCTGTAGCACCGCCCCATAAAAAATCTTTTCTGAATCCCATTATACTTCCTCCATTATATGTGTATTACCTGATAATTCTCTTGCCAGTTCATCTTGAACTTCGATTCCTTCTTCTTTTAATCGGCTGATTGTTTCCTTGAATTGCGGTAAATACTGCTGGTGTGCAATAAACAACTCATCCATGATCCGTTTTGCTGTCTTTCCTGATCGTATAAGTGGATTGATCGTAAACGCCTGTAAAGCTGTCCCATAATCACCAGTCACAGCTGCTTCGATCGTCAGCAATTCCATATTCTTCATTACTTGCAACCAGCCTCTTTCAGCAGCAGGAAGAGAACCAAACGCTACATTTCTCGCTCCTTGTGCGCCAACATAGGCAGTGACTTCTACAACACAATCTGCCGACAGGTCAGGAACAGCTCCATCATTCTTTGTAGATACAACGATCTGTGTTTCTTTATTTCCATAGATTGAAGCAATCGTTTCACAGGCAGCGTCTGAATAATAAGCGCCACCTCGTTTTTGCAATTGTTCAGGTTTATGGTCTAATTCTGGATCTTTGTATAATTCAAATAGCTCTGCTTCTGTTTCTTTCACTTGCTGCGCTCTTGTACCAATCGTTTGATATTCTTCTAAAGCATGTTCCAGCATTTCTTCTTCACGATAGTAATAGCGGTGGTAGCCACAAGGGATCATGTTCATTTGTTTTAATTGTTCTTTGAAAAACGGGATATCAAAGATATTTTTCGGTAATCCATTATCTTCATCGTATAAACGATCAATCAATTCTGCCGTGCGGTCATTTCCTTTATTATCTGCTACTTTGTGCCAATGGAAATGATTTAGACCGGCAAACTTGTAGATCAGCTCTTCTTTTTTCTTGCCAAGCATTGCTGGTTCTGTCATCATCGCCATCACTGGCACATTGCATAATCCAATCACTTTATCCCATTTGCCATATCTGATAACTGCTTCTGTCACCATCCCACTTGGGTTCGCGAAATTGATCAGCCAAGCATTTGGACATAAACGCTTCATGTCCTCAACGATTGCCAAAACGACTGGAACGGTACGAAAAGCTTTGAATATCCCGCCAGCACCATTTGTTTCTTGCCCAATCATCCCGTAATAACTAGGGATCCGCTCGTCTTTGATTCGTGCATCTAATTGACCGACACGAAACTGAGTCGTAACAAAATCCGCATCTTTCAATGCTTCTTCCCGATCCAGAGTTGCATAGATCTTGACTTCATATGGAGAAGCATCCCACATACGCTGAGACATCTGACTAACGATCTCAAGCTTTTCTTTTCCTTCTTCTACATCTACGAGCCAGATTTCTCGTATCGGTAATTCCTCATATCTTTTGATAAATCCTTCCATCAACTCAGGGGTGTAACTGCTGCCTCCACCAATCGTAGCGATTTTGATTCCTTTTGCCATGTTCTCACTCCTTTACTTTTTTACACTTTCATTATCTTTTTTGTAAACAAAACAAACAATAGAAATCCGTTTCTTTCCAGTAACATTTACAAAAGTTACTGTTTTCTAGTGGATTTTTGTAAATATCTTGTCAAAAAAAGTCTATTTTAAGTTATATAGTATAAATCCGTTTACAAAACATTTTCAAAAAAGTTATAATTTACGTAAAAAAATAAGAAGAAGGTATCTACATGTTATTACGTGAAAAAATCAAAGAAATCTCCTTTTCTCCTTCAGAAAATGAAGTGATCCAGTTTCTCTTAAGCGATTCTCCAGCACTTGGAGAAATGACCATCCAAGAGATCGCTGAGCGATGTTATGTCCACCCGTCTACACTCATCCGTGTAGCAAAAAAAATGGGTTTTGATGGCTGGGTCAGTTTTCGTAATGCTTTTTTAGCTGAAACAGCCTATCTTGAAGGGAATTTTCAAGACGTAGATGCGAATCTTCCTTTTTCCACCACAGACGGTATTATGACGATCGCAAATAAAATGGCTTCTTTAGAACAGATGACGATTCAAGATACACTTTCTCTCATTCATCATGACCAACTGCAAAAAGCCAAGTATTTACTGCTCCAGGCAAAAAAAATCGTGATCTTCGCCAGTAACTCGAATACTTTGATTTCTCAAGATTTCATGCTGAAAATGAAGCGCATCAAAATGGATGTCACAATTGTCACCACTTTTGGTGAATCATTCTATGAAGCGTACAATTGCACGAGCGATATGTGCGGGATCCTGATTTCTTATACGGGTGAAAATAAAGTGATTCTTCGTACCGCAGAAATATTGAAACAAAATCATGTTCCAATTTTAGCTTTGACCAGTATCGGTGATTCAACGCTATCTGCAATGAGTACAGCCGCTTTGCGACTTACGACACGCGAGCGACTGTATTCAAAAATTGGTAATTTTACGATCAATACATCAATTTGTTATCTTCTAGACGTGTTATATAGTTGTGTTTTTGCAGAAAATTATCAACAGAATTTAGTCCATCTAATTTCTGTCGGTCAAAAATTCGATAAACGCCCTATCAGCTCAGCCATCATGAAAGAGCCTTTCAATTTTGAAAATAAAGAAGTGGAATAAAAAGAATAGTTAAGCCTAGTCCATTCTTCACCTAACCGTTCAGGTCAGTGCGGTGATAAGTGCATCGTCTGGCCCGACCGTCTCCCCTTGGTTTTCCAAAATATCCAAATAATCCGTGTAATTGGTGACGATCACAGGTGTTTCTAAACTGTATCCTTCCTTTTCGATTTTCTTTTTGTCGAAGCGTAGCAACAGATCGCCTTGTTTCACTCTTTCTCCTTGCTGCACTAAGCTTTCAAAATATTTCCCTTCCAACTGCACAGTATCCAATCCGACATGAATCAGCAATTCAAGCCCTGTTTCAGAAACCATTCCGATTGCATGTTTCGTCGGGAACAGGGTCATAACTGTTCCGTCAAAAGGGGCACGTACTTCTCCTTTTTCAGGGTAGATCAAGATTCCTCGACCTAGTGTTCCTTGTGCAAAAGCTGCATCCTTCGCTGCATTTAGTGGAGCGATTTGTCCTTGTATCGGTGTTTTTACAATTTCTTTACCTGATTTTTTCTGTATAGCATCTGTTTCACCTGCTTCATCCTTCCAAAAGAAAAAAGTCAGCGAAAACCCGATTACCGAAGCAATAGCAATGCCGATAAACGCTTGAAACATACCACTGGCGTCTGTTTCCGTGATGTAGTTTACCACCCCAAAAATCCCTAATCCGCCCATTGTGTAGCTGATTGTTCCAGATGCCATCAAATAGATTCCTGAAACAGCACCACCAATCATCGAGTAAATAAATGGCTTCTTCTTCGGTAAGGTGATTCCATAAATAGCCGGTTCTGTTACGCCGAAGATTCCTGAAATCACAGCTGGCATGCAAAGCGCCTTCATTTTTTGATCCTTGAACTTGAAATACATCGCCAATACCACTGCTGTCTGTGCAAAACTCGCGCCATAAACGCCTACTAACATCTGACTCCACCCATTTTGCGCTAGCTGCATAATCGCAAGAGGGATAATACTCCAATGAAGTCCGAAAATCACCAGTACTTGCCAAAGAAACCCTAGAACTGCACCATACACAGCTGGAGAAAAGTCCATCAATGCTTGGAATCCCGTGCTTAATAGATCTGTCAGTATACTGACAATCGGACCGATAATCAAAAAGCCAGCAGGAAGTGCGATTAATAACACAGAAAAAGGAACCAAAAAGGTCTGGACGACTGCAGGAATCCATTTCTTGGCAATTTTTTGGACTTGTCCGGCAAATGCGATAATGAAGATAACAGGTACGACGCTACTGGTATAACTGCTGCCCACCCATGGGATACCCAAAAATGTTTCATAAGCCGGAAGACCCAGCAAGCTATAAGGCGCAGGACTGCCATCAGGGAAACCACTTTGTAGTGCTGCTCCTTGTACAGTCGGATAACAAAGTGCTGCACCAATCACGAGCCCCACCATCGGATTCAGATGAAATTTTTTCGCTGCTGTGTACCCTAAGATCACTGGCATGAAATAAAAAATTGCATCCCCTATCCCATTCAGCATGATGTACGTACCCGATCCTTCAGTATAAAATTTGAGAAACAAGAACAAAGCATTTAATCCTTTGACCATTCCCGCTGCAGCCAAAGCACCTAAAAAAGGCTGGAAACAGCCACTTAATATGTCGATTAATCGATTGAACAGATTACTACTTGAAGAAACCTCTTCTTCTGCTTCATCGGAAATCCCGGCTACTGTCAGTACTTCTGCATAGACATCTGGCACATGATTCCCGATTACAACTTGATATTGCCCGCCGCTTTTCATGATGGTGACTATCCCTTCCATCTTTTTCAAAACATCATCCTTTGCTTTATTTTCCTCCTTTAGTTTGAAACGAAGTCGCGTCACACAGTGTGTCAAGCTACGGATATTTTCTTTTCCTCCGATATTCTTTACGATGTTTTCTGCTAATTCCTGGTATTTTCCCATTTCTATTCCCTCCAATTAATTAGTGGAAGGTTTAGCCAACTGAATGTCACTACCCTTATTTTCATACGTTCTTGTTAATTTGTCCTCCTTTTTTATTTATTTACAACGATTCTCATGCACTAAACGCGCAGTATGGATCGTTAAATACATTTTTTCATCCGTGGACATCTGGTAGTCGAAAGCACCGGTTAAAAAGTCTGCTATTTTCTCAACGCAACCAAACGTATCCTTATATTTTTTTTGAATAACTTGGAACAATTCTTCAGAAACTTCTCCATCTTCTGATTTTGCTCCATCTAGGACACGTGTCAGAAAAAAACGCAGGTGTGTGACGAATCGAAAAAAGTGGACTGAATCTTCATCAAATGTAATCTTATAGTAATAGCGGACGATATTTAAAATATCCTGTATTGTTGTGGTAAACAGGTAGGTATTATCTTGCTGGCTTTGAATGCCTTGTGCATTGACTAAATGCAATGCGATAAATCCGGCTTCGTCTTCTGATAACTTGATGTGGTATTTATCCGAGATTTTCTTCACTGTTTTTTTCCCAATGGCATACTCTTTAGGAAACAGTTGTTTGATATCATACAGCAATACATTTGGCACAAAGATCCCCATTTTTTGACGTTCGATAGCTGTATACAAGTGATCCGTCAATGAAATATACACAGAATCATTTAAATGGACTTGCAGAGCCTCTTTTGTATATTCAATGATTTCACAAGAAATTTCTAAGTACTCAAGAGGAATCGCTTGTGCCAATTCTTGGAACTGTTGTGAAAGTCCGTCATTTGTCAACTGAAATTTTTTGTCGATGCATGAGTCAAGAATCGGGTCACCCACCTTCTTTTTGAATGCCAATCCTTTTCCCATCACAATCATTTCCCGATCTCTTTCATCCCTTGTTATTACGACGTTGTTATTCAGTACTTTCTCAATCAGCATGTTTTGCTCCTTTCCATGATATATAGGGCTGTATCCAAAACAAAAAGAAAAACCCAAAAAGCCGTCCATGAAACCATGGGAGACTCATCAGGTTTAGCTTGCATCAGGCAATCACTATCCAAGTTGTATCGTTTTCTTAGGGTCTATTAGGCACTTCTGACTAGCTGACGTCGTCTTTTTTAAATCTGGTAACTACGACACTAACTCTCACAGATGAAAAATATGGGAAGCTATGTTTTATTTTCACTCTAGTGCTTAGATCAAAATGCTACTGTCACAACATCTTTTATATACCACTGCTTTGCAGTTTGTACATATCTGCATACAAACCATTTTGCGCTAGAAGTGTTTCATGATTCCCGCGTTCTACTATATGACCTTTGTCTAAAACTAAAATCAATTCTGCATCTCGAATCGTTGACAGCCGATGGGCAATCGCAATCGTTGTCCGTCCTTGTCGCATTTTCGCCAATCCTTCTTGGATCAATCCTTCTGTTTCAGTATCGATATTTGCTGTTGCTTCATCCAATACTAGAATTTTAGGATCAGTCACGATTGTTCGCGCAAAAGTGATCAGCTGTCGTTGTCCACTAGAATAGCTGGCACCATGTTCGATCACTTTTGAGTGATATCCTTTTGGTAATTCATCGATGAATTTGTTTGCTTGAACAAACTCAGCCGCATGGCGTATCTGTTCGTCTGTGATAGCTGGATTCATCATCCGAATATTTCCTGCGATATCCCCATAAAACAAGAAAGCATCTTGCAAGACCAGCCCCATTTTCTTACGTAACTCTTCCATTGGATATTCTCGAATGTCATGATCATCAATCAATATCTGACCTTCATAAAATTCGTAAAACCGCATCAACACATTGATGATCGAGCTTTTCCCACTTCCGGTGTGTCCCACTAATGCAACGGTCTCTCCCGGATTAGCAACAAAAGAGATATTGTTTAATACATTGTGCTCTCCATCATAAGAAAAGCTTACATTGCGAAACTCAATCTTACCTGAAGTAATCATTTGATCTGCTCCAGGGTTTTGTTGTGGTGCATATTCTTCCGTATCCATAATCTTCAAGATACGACTACCAGCAACCATCCCATCTGTGAAGATGCTCAAAAAGTCCATCATTTGAGACATTGGATTAAAAAATCCCTGGACATAGGTCGTAAATGCATAGATCAGTCCAACTTCTACGGGAGAATGCAACGCATCGATCCCAAACAAAGTCAACACCAACGCAATCGCCAATGCATATAGAAAATTGATGATTGGACTTAACAGAATCGAATTCGTTTTGATCATCGCATAACGCGTGTCTAAATACTCATTGTTCACTTGTTCAAATTCTTTAGCTAAACGAGCTTCTTGGCGAAACTGCTGGATAATACGCATGCCGGAAATCGATTCATTCAATTTCGTATTCAGCTGACTTAATTTTTCTCGCATATTCCGGTAAATACGAGAACTAAATTTCTGGTAATACCAGATGACGATTCCTAAAATTGGCAAGAACACCAAAGTCCACAAGGCAATTTCTCCATTGATTTGAAACATGGCAATGAATGAAGAAACGACTGCAAAGATCCCAGTCAATACCATCAAAAAGACGTACCAAAATTCAAATAGCGTTTCTGTGTCATTCGTCACTCGAGAAACGGTTGATCCTGCCGGTGTCTGATCAAAATAACGCATACCTAGTGTATGCAGCTTTTCAAATAATTTTACCCTAATATACTGATAGGTCTTCAATGAAGCCATGGAATACAAATACCATTGGAAAAACCAAATGATACTTTTTACTATAACTCCAAATAAGTACATACCAGCAAAAAACAAAATAACTTGTGTCGTAGCCGACTGTTTAGCCAGATGATCATCCATAAAAGTTTGGATGATCCTTGGCAATAGGACATTGATCACAGACAGAGCAAACGCAAATAAGATAGCAACGATGAACGTTCTTCTAAAAGGTTTGGCGAACTTCATCAGTCGTGTGATGATCTTTTTCTGTTCTTTAAGTGGAATCGATTTTGTCCATTCCGATTGATAATTTTCATCCATCAGGCCTCGCCTCCTTCTATCTTCGCTTCTAATTGCTGTTTCTCCCACATTTGTTCATACCAGCCGCCTAGTGCAAGCAGCTCATGATGGGTTCCTCGTTCAATGATTTTCCCTTGATCGACAACAATGATTTCTTTTGCATGCATCACGCTACTTAAACGGTGAGCTGAAATGATAGTTGTTTTCTCTTTTCTTATTTCTTTTAAATTATGCAAGATAGCTTCTTCTGTTTTGGCATCTACTGCAGAAAGTGCATCATCTAATATTAATAATTCAGGATTTTTGATCAATGCTCGAGCAATCGAAATCCTTTGTTTCTGTCCGCCAGATAAAGAGACTCCACGTTCTCCAACTAAGGTATCATAACCTTTTGGTAATTCCTTAATTTCATTGTTGATAAATGCTAAAGAAGCCGCATGCTCTACTTCTTCTTCTGAAAGTTTTGGATTAGAAAAACGGATATTATCTCGAATGGTCATCGAAAACAAGAAGTGATCCTGAGGCACATAGCCGATTGATCCTAATAAAGCATTCAATGAATATTCTTTGATCGAACGTCCGCCAAATTGGATTTTCCCTTGATAATCATCGTATTCACGCATCAGTAATTTGATGATCGTCGTTTTTCCCGCACCAGTTTTCCCAACAATACCTAATGTTTCTCCTTCTTGGATTGCAAACTTGATTTGTTCTAATGCTGGTGATTCTTCTTTCGGATAGTTAAAAGAGGAAATAGCTACATTCAGCTCGCCTTTTGCCGGGGTCTGCACTGCACCCAGTTGTTCCACGATATGCGTCTTTTCATGCAAAAGTTCATTGACGCGATCATAAGAAGCATTTCCTCTTTCCAATACGTTGAACAATCGACCAATCGCAAACATCGGCCAAACAAGCATACCGATATAACTAATAAATGAGACCATCTGCCCGATCGAGATCGTGCCTTCCAAGACATACTTTCCACCTAAAATAATTGTTGCAACATAAGACAGACCGATAATCAAGGTAATGAATGGATCAAATAAGGAGTCTAAAAAATTGACTCGTTTGTTTTTAATAATTGCATCTTCAATCTTTTCTTCAAAATCCGCTAGATCTTCTTTTTCTTGTCCAAATGTTTTAATGACTTTGATCCCAGTGATACTTTCTTGTGTCTTATCATTAATACTAGAAAAAGCTTCTTGCGAATCACGAAAAGCATCATGGAGTTTCGACCCCAGCACTCGTGAAGTGACGGCCAGCAAAGGCAGAGGAATCAGCGCAATCAGTGTTAAGCGCCAATCAATAAACAAAATCATCGCAATGATCGTTGTTCCACCCGGAATCACTGAATCTGCAAAGGTCAAGATACCAGCTCCTGCTACATTCTGGATCGCATTCAAATCATTCGTTGCATGAGCCATCAAATCCCCAGTCCGATATTTTTGGTAAAAGAGATTGTCCATTTCTGTAAAATGTTTGAATAACTGCTGCCGAAGTTCTTTCTCCAACCGAGCTGCACTTCCCCAAATATTCGTCCGCCAGATATAACGAAAAAGATATTGTAAAAAAGCAGCGATAATCAATAGGAAGATCCACCCGAAAATGATCTTTACTGATAAATTTTTATCGGCAATCTCATCAATGATGATCCCAATCACTTTTGGAGGAACTAACTGTACCAAGGCCACAGCGAATAGCGAGAAAACCCCAATTAAATAATGTTTCTTTTCCTGACGAAAAAACCAGCCTAACTTTCTAAAAATCGACATTTTACTCCTCCTTTGTCTTTATCAAGAGCCTAGGATTGTCTGTGCTTGTCTTTTTGCTGAATAATCTGAATAGTCTAACAAATTACGAAATAAAAAACGGACTGAAAAAATCAGCCCGTAAAAAGTCGTTGGGTCAGAACCTATTTTTTCCCTTGGTTCTTCATTTGCTGCATCATCTGGCGAATTTTCTTCTCAGATGGTTTTTGCCCCATTGACATCATCATTGATCGCAACATGTCCTCATTAACGGGAGGATTTTTTTCTAAATAGTCTTTCATATATTTACGCGCTAGGAAAAAGCCACCTACTGCGCCGATTAGCAAAGCAATAATAGCAATAAGTACGACAATACCTGTTGATAACATATAAATCTCTCCTTTCTATTTCCGAATTGCTCTCAATGACTTATTTTACTAAAGTTTATTGAAAAAAGAAAGGCGTATTCTTTAGTTTCATGCAAAAAATAGTGGTTTTTTTAGAGGAAAACAAAATTTCTTCCGTCATCTAGCAAGACGCGCCACGAAAAAAAATTAGGCATACCGAATCTTTTTCTTTAATTTTTTCTTTTTGAGGTGTAGAATGTAATCGTAGATAAATAGGAAAGGTGGTTTTTTCTTGAATAATCAATCCAACAAACAATTTCATAAGCATCGACTTATTGAACATACAAATGGTTTATCTTTAGCTGAAGTAAATGGAACAGTTGATGTACCAAAGGGGAAAAGTTTTTTTAAAACACTTCTTGCTTACTCTGGACCTGGTGCGTTAGTAGCAGTTGGGTATATGGACCCGGGTAACTGGTCTACTTCGATCACCGGAGGACAAAATTTCCAATATTTATTGATGTCAGTTATTTTGATGTCTAGTCTTATTGCTATGCTTTTACAGTATATGGCAGCAAAATTAGGAATCGTGAGCCAAATGGATTTGGCCCAAGCAATCCGAGCACGCACAAGTAAGACATTAGGTGTCATTTTATGGATCTTGACTGAATTAGCCATTATGGCAACAGACATCGCAGAAGTCATTGGTGCAGCAATCGCCCTCTACCTGCTCTTTGATATTCCATTAGTGATTGCCGTCTTTATTACTGTATTAGATGTTTTCGTTCTCTTACTACTGACAAAAGTCGGGTTTCGTAAGATCGAAGCACTGGTTGTCTGCTTAATTTTCGTCATTTTATTCGTTTTTGTCTATCAAGTTGGCTTGTCTAACCCAGATTGGCACAGTTTATTTGCTGGCTTTATCCCTAACAGCCATACATTCTCCGACTCACCTGTCATTGGTGGCGAAACTCCGCTAACTGGAGCATTAGGGATTATTGGCGCAACAGTCATGCCACATAACTTATATCTACATTCAGCAGTTTCACAAACTCGGAAGATCGATCACCAAGACGAAGAAGATGTAGCACAAGCTGTACGTTTTTCTACTTGGGACTCTAATATCCAATTGTCGATGGCTTTTCTAGTCAATGCGCTGCTATTGATTATGGGTGTCGCTGTCTTCAAAACCGGTTCTGTCCAAGATCCTTCCTTTTTTGGTCTGTATGAAGCTTTATCTGATCCATCAGCTATGAGCAATGGTATCTTGATTGCTGTAGCAAAATCTGGTATCTTGTCCACTTTATTTGCTGTAGCACTTCTTGCTTCTGGCCAGAACTCTACTATTACTGGTACGTTGACCGGTCAAGTCATCATGGAAGGATTCATCCATATGCGTATCCCGATTTGGCTAAGAAGACTGGTCACACGGTTGCTTTCTGTGATTCCTGTATTGATTTGTGTCTTGTTTACAAGTACAAAAGGAACGATCGAAGAACATACCGCTTTGAATAACTTAATGAATGAATCCCAGGTGTTCTTGGCTTTTGCGTTGCCGTTTTCGATGATCCCTTTACTGATGATGACCAACAGCCAAGCGGAGATGGGTAGCCGATTTAAAAATTCATTCATCGTAAAACTTCTTGGCTGGTTCTCTGTGATTAGTCTAACTTACTTGAACTTACGAGGATTACCAGGACAGATCGAAAGTTTCTTTGGTGAACAAGCCACTTCCGCTCAACTAGCATTGGCTGATCACATCGCTTATGTAATCATTGTTCTTGTCCTTCTCCTGTTGGCATGGACGATTGGTGATTTATATAAAGGAAACAAAAAATATGAACAACGTTTGCAGGAAACGATAGAAAAAATCGAATAAAAACTGATTTTTCCACACAAAGACCCTTGATAGTTAGGTTAAAAATCTAGCTACCAAGGGTCTTTTTATTTAGAAGATAAAGCTTTTTTCAGATTTAATTTACTGAAAACTAGCATGCTTGTTACTACGATGAATTGCGTTAACGGCACGCCTGCGCCAGTGTAGACACTTAAAAAATAATCCTTTTTTTCTGGCGCATAAGAACAAAACCACGAGACACCGAAAAGAAAAACCAATTGTGTCAGTATTAATCCGGTGACCACAATCAAAGAGGAACTATAATAGGCACGATCAGCTTTTGCAAATACGGTTCCTAGTATCATAAGTAATATCCCTGCTATTGAAGCAATCAGTAATGGTATGGACAAAACTTGGTAAATTTTTATCATGACATTCGCGACTTTTGCTGATTTTGTTAATTGGAAATTAGGTGTTCTCGGTTCATTACTATCGATCCAATTCTCCATTAGCGGAAGGTTTAATAATTCTTGAGCCTGTTTGACTTGTTCTTGCGTTCCGAAACTATAATTTCCTCCTTGATGGAAATCTTTATATCGCCATGCATAAGCGTATCCTGATTGAAGGAAATCGAATACGATTGGCAGATCACTCATCGTCTTTCCATCTCCTGATCCCATCAGATAGAACTCTTTTTTCTTTTTGATGGTTCCCTTGTGATAGGCTTCTTCTAATTCTTGGTTGACTTTTTTCCAAAAATCATTGGTTTCTTTTGCATTGTTTTGGTAATAACCAGATTCGCTTACCACATCTCGCAATGCCCAAAAGATGATATCTCCGGGTAATTCTTTTACTTTTCCACCTTGAGTCCACGCGTGAGTCGTATATAATTCGTCAATACGGGTAGAAACAGTATGGAATGTAGGAGATGCGGCTAATGCTTTATTTAGTGCAGCATGTGAGACCCATATCTCACTGTTTTCTTTATTCAAGTTCGTTTCATCATCTATTCGGATCAGTTGTTTCATCAAACGTCCAAATTCTCCACTGGAACGGTCATTGATGGTTGCAATACCGTATGTTGTCTCATTTTTATATTCGATCCACTGATAGACGATGGAAAAGCCAACTATAGGAAGTAAAAACAATGAAAGTTTCAGCCATTCCCGTTTCGAGAGAAGAAAGAGTCGTTTTTTTAACTTCTTTACTTCTTTGAAAGAAAAGTCTTGCCCTAGCAAGATCTGGACGAAACTGATACCCAAAGCTACTACAGTAAAAGGAAGAAGCCAGATAGAATCTTCGCGAATGAACCAAAAGAAAGGAAAAGCGACAGAAAGCCCTAAAAACCATGGCAGCAATTTTCTGCTAGAACCGTATTTGCGGTAATAAATAGCTAGTAAACAAGCGATAATGATCTCAACAGCCGGAATCACAAGGGCATTACGATACGTTCGAGTGGAATATTCATGTGTAAAACTAATCGGAGAAAACAAAAAATAAAAATAGATACTTAAAAGAAGATACTTGTTCTTCACGATCGGTTTAAACGCGAGTGCAACCAATATACTGGCAAAAATACTGAACATGCCGAACAAAACTGCATAAGAAAGATGCAGTTTATGTACAAGTACTAAAAATAAGCTGTAGGAGTTTCCTTTGGAAAGTGTTGTAGTCGTATACTCCCCTAGCCATTTACCGTCCAAAATATTTTGAGCATAGCGAATCAGCAGCTGGTCATCATAGGTTGCCGACATGTCTGTTCCATAGATTGCTTTACTATATAAATACAAACGAATAATTGTAAATAATAGGGCTATGCCAAGAATAAAGTATGTATGTTTCTTTTTTAGTTGGTTGATCAAGGGTTTTAAAGTGTTCAGCATCTTTTCGTCCTTCCAATCACGTTTTGCCACTTGCTTGTGAAACTTTTCGTTTTTTTACTTTTCTACCAGTATACCCTGTTTGTCTAAATTTAAAAAGAGGGGGGAGAAGATGCATGATGAAAAAGACTGCAAAAAGTACTCCTTTGTTTCTTAAACAAAAAAGGACAAGGCAATGTGCCTGGTCCTTTTTTGCTGCTGTCAGATAGAAAATCTTAGAGTATCACTTCTTCTGCTAATAACTCAGGAAACACTTCTGGATCAAATGTTTGCGCTTTGAACATGGCGATTTCTTTTCCATATGGTGCGTAAGCTTTCTTTTTATCTTTGCCGACATAGGGAGTTTCCAAGATTTTCGAAATATTGTCAAACATTGGATCATGGACGATCTTGTTCAGCGTGTCGAATCCGATTGTTCCAAAACCAATATTGGCGTGCCGGTCTTTATGCGAACCTTGCGGATTTTTAGAATCATTGATATGGAGTACTTTAAGCCGATCTAACCCGATGATCTTATCAAACTCTTCCATTACACCTGAAAAGTCTTCTTTAATATTATAACCGGCATCATTCGTATGACAGGTGTCAAAAGTAACGGATAATTTTTCATTCAATTTTACTCCATCGATGATTTGCGCTAATTCCTCAAATGTTCGACCGATTTCCGTACCTTTACCTGCCATTGTCTCCAAAGCGATTTGTGCCGTCTGTTCTTTTGTCAAAACTTCATTCAAGCCTTCAATAATTCTAGCAATTCCGGCTTCTGTTCCTGCCCCTACATGAGCACCTGGGTGAAGTGTAATTTGAGTAGCGCCTAAAGCTTCCGCACGAACAATCTCTTCTCTCAGAAATTGGACGGCAAAAGGAAACATTTCTGGTTTGATCGTATTCCCCAAATTAATGATATAAGGGGCATGAACGACGATATTTGTTAGACCGTTTTCTGCCATGTACGCTTTTCCGGCATCAATATTCATCTCTTCGATGGCTTTTCTTCTAGTGTTTTGAGGGGCGCCTGTATAGATCATAAAAGTCGAAGATCCATAACTGGCTGCTTCTTCTGCTGCTCCTAACAGCATTTTCTTTCCGCTCATGCTGACGTGTGAGCCTAATAACATGGATGGATTCCTCCTTGAAAGGCAATTGTTACTAACAATTCCTATATATTGGTAAGATGATATACAAAGAAAATGATTGATTTTTCTTTGCCCTGTTCTCCATAGTAACTGAAATTTTCTCTAAAGAAAAGCTTAAGAACTCTTTTATAAAAAAGATCATTTTCTCACGTTTTAACTCCTTTAAAAAAGAAATTCCTGCCAAAAACAGCCTTGTCTGTTTTTTTGTTCTATTATTTGCTATAATTAGCGAAATAAAACCATTAGTTGAGGTGACCCTTTTGCCACGCAAAAATACTCGAAAAAAACAGAATAGAAGAAAAAAAGAAAAATGGTTTGTTCCTAAGATTATTTTTAGAGTTTTTCAATCATTGACTGTTTTTATTACTGTTCTTCTTTTGATGTTCGCAGCTCTAGGTATTGGAATAGGCGCTGGCTATTTTGCCTATCTCGTCGAAGACACACAATTGCCGACTAAAAAAGCACTGCAGACAGAACTAGGAAACATTACAGAAACGTCAAAGATTGTTTATGCAGATAATACAGAGATATCAAAAATCCAGACAGATCTGATGCGCACGACTATTTCATCTGATAAGATTTCACCTTTATTGAAAACTGCAATTATCAGCACAGAGGATGAATACTTCGATAAACACCAAGGTTACGTTCCTAAAGCTGTTTTACGAGCATTAGTATCTGAAGCTACTGGTATTGGCTCTTCTGGTGGATCAACTTTGACACAGCAATTAGTCAAACAGCAGATCCTTACAGATGAAACAACATTCAAACGTAAAGCAAACGAGATCATTCTTTCTGCACAAGTAGAAAAATACTTTTCAAAAGATGAGATCATTGCTACGTATTTGAATGTCTCACCATTTGGTCGTAATAATAAGGGACAAAACATTGCTGGAGTCCAGGAAGCTGCAAAAGGAATCTTTGGTGTAGATGCAAAAGATGTGACGCTGCCGCAAGCTGCTTATATCGCTGGATTACCCCAAAGCCCGATCACGTATAGTCCATACACGAACACAGGCGCGCTAAAAGAAGATCTTTCTGCCGGCCTTGCCAGAAAAGATTTTGTTTTATTCAGTATGTATCGTGAAGGCCAAATTACGAAAGAACAATACGAAGAAGCAAAAGCCTATGACCTTACAAAAGACTTTCTACCACAACAAATCGCAGAACAGACTGACAGAGAATTCTTGTATTATACTGTGATGAATGAAGCAACAAGAATCATTGCACAACAATTGGCTGAAAAAGACAACGCTGATATGTCTGATTCATCGGTCAGTGACGCTTATTATCAAAAGGCACAGCAAACGATCCAAAATAAAGGATATACAATCCATTCGACAATCGATAAAGATGTCTATGCTGCATTGCAAAATGGCGTTGAAAATTATGGATACATGTTAGATGATGGTGCTGGCAGTCAAGTAGAAACCGGAAATGTATTGATGGATAACAGAACTGGCCGCATCTACGGATTCGTTGGCGGACGGAATTACAGTCAGAATCAAAATAACCATGCCTTCGATACAGAACGTCAAGCTGGCTCATCAATCAAACCAGTTCTTGTTTATGGACCTGCAATCGACATGGGGCTTATCGGATCAGAATCCCGTGTATCAGATTATGCAACAACTTGGCAAGAAGGAGAAAATGCTGGCGAGAAAATCGTCAATGCTACTAACGAAGGATCGAACACCTTCCAAACCGTCCGTGAGTCACTAGAATGGTCCAACAATATCCCGGCTTATCACTTATATCAAGATGTGTTGAATTCCGGTGGATCGAAACAATATGCTTACGAGCACTACTTGGCAAAGATGAACTACCCGGCAAATGACAATTGGGGCGTTGAATCTGCTCCTTTAGGTACAGTAGATGTCACGACGCTTCAACAGACCAACGGATTTCAGGCTTTAGCAAACGGCGGCGTCTATGAAGAAGGCTATATCATCGATTCCATCACAGATAACGCAGGAAATGTAATTTATAAACACGAAAGCAACTCTGTCCGGATCTATTCGGAAGCAACGGCATCGATCATGAATGACATGATGCGTAGTGTGATCAATGCAAAAATCACTACACCATTCAAAGATGCCATCTCAAGCTTAAACGGAAATCTAGGAAAAGCAGATTGGGTCGGAAAAACTGGTTCTACCAATGAATACCGAGATTCATGGCTAATTGTCTCTACTCCGTCTATTACCATCAGTAGCTGGGCAGGGCACGATGACAATACTGGAATGGACAGCAAAGCAAGGATACGTTCGGCTAATTATCTTGCCAATCTGATCAATCAAGCTTACCAAGCAAAACCTGACATTTTTGGCACTGATGAGAAATTCGAATTATCATCTGATGTGATGAAGAAAAAAGTATCTGGATTTACTGGTCAAACACCTGGAAAAGTTACTGTCAATAAAAAATCCATCCAAACACCAGGAAAAACAGTTGAATCGCTATGGGCGAAAAATGGACCGAAGAAAAGCGCCTTTAAATTTGGCGTTGGCGGTACCGATGAAAACTATACAGATTACTGGAACACCGCTTCAGCTTATGCAAGAGCGAATCAAGCAACTAAAGAATCAGATGAGAAAGATGATTGATTTAATAGAATACACAGTAATAAGGGATTGTGACAATAGTATTGTCACAGTCCCTTATTTTTTTGATGGTGGTGAACAAAATGCAGCATCTATACACGGATTGTTTTATATACGATAAATGTAATTTCAACCACTTTCTCTCTTTTTTAAGACACAAAAAAAGGATTATAACAAAATTTTGTCATAACCCCTTTTCCCAAATAAACGGTGTTCTCCTGCCAACTCCGAATCACGAGTCACAATATTCATCAAACATGAGATGCTGTTTTTTGAAATTGCTCCTTGTAACGCAGAGTTAAACGGCAGGCACACAACCTCTGAATGGTTGTCCTTTTATTATTTTGTAGATCCTTTTTCTTCGATTCCATAAGGCAAGATAATCGTTTTTTCTTCGACTTCTTCTTTATTCATCATTTTCGTCAATAGGCGCATAGATACCGCCCCTAAATCGTATAATGGTTGTGTGATACTTGTTAAACGAGGACGAGCTACTTCTGTCAGTAGTGAATTGTTACTTGTGATGATTTCGAATTCTTCCGGTACTTTCACGCCACGGTCTAATAAACCATCCAAAATACCGATGGCTAATTCATCATCTGAAACATAGACAGCTGTTGCACCGCTATTATGGATCCGATCGACTAGAGATAGACCATCTTTGAAGTTGTATTGTGCTTCAAAGATCAATCCTTCGCTATATGGTAGGTTATTTTCGCTTAATGCTTCTTTATAGCCTTTCAGACGATTTTGTCCATTGATGGGATCGATCAACGCACCACTGACAAAAGCGATTTTTTTATTGCCGCTTTTTGCCAATTTGTTTACTGCATCTTTTGTTGCGGATACATAATCAATGTTTACGCTACCTACTTGTTCATCTGGATCAATAGAGCCAGCTAATACAACAGGAGTTTTTGAACGTGAAAATTCTCCACGGATTTCGTCTGTGATATGGTGACCCATGAAGATCACGCCGTCCACTTGCTTAGCCAGTAAGTTATTCAATACATTGACTTCTTTTTGGTCGTTGCCATCTGAATTTGCTAAGATAATATTGTATTTGTACATTGTTGCCACATCATCGATACCACGTGCTAAAGAAGCAAAGAACATATTGCTGACATCAGGGATGATTACACCAACTGTTGTTGTTTTCTTACTTGCCAAGCCACGCGCAACTGCGTTTGGACGATAATCCAAGCGATCGATAACTTCCAAGACTTTTTTTCTTGTTGCTGGTTTAACGTTTGGATTGCCATTTACGACACGTGAAACAGTAGCCATCGAAACATTTGCCTCTCTCGCTACATCATAGATAGTGATTGTTTGCTTTTCCATTTGTGTTCTCCTATTCATATTTTATATGTTTTCTGAAAATACGTCTTACATTTCTAAAATAGAATATCAAATAATCTCAAGAATTGCAACCGTTTTATCTCTGTTTTCATGAAAATTTTTACTTTTTTCAGTTTTTAGAACGTTGGTCTTTTAATAAATCAGTGGTACAATTATTGAATACAAAATTAATTTAGAAAGTAGGTTGCCAAATGAATAACGTAAAAATCAATGAACTACGTCAATGGATGGCACAACACCAAGTCGAATTGGCTTATATCAGCGACCCTGGCCACATCGCTTACTTTTCCGGATACGAAAGTGATCCTCATGAGCGTGTACTAGCTCTTTTTATCCCTCTTGAACAAGATCCTTTCCTTTTCACTCCTGCTTTGGAAGTTGAAGATGCTCAAAACAGTAGTTGGGCGTATGATGTCCGTGGCTATTTAGACAGCGAAAACCCTTGGGAGATCATCGGAAAAGAACTTCGTGCTCGCTATGGTCAGCCTGGCAATGTAGGGATTGAAAAGAACGCCTTGACTGTCGAGCGCTTCGATGCTATCTCTGATATCTTGACGGGAACGGATTCTTACACTGATCTAACTTCCATCATCCAACGTCTACAACTGATCAAAACTCTAGAGGAAAAAGACAAACTGATCGAAGCTGGTAAATGGGCCGATGTTGCATTTGAGATTGGCTTTAAAGCAGTGAAAGAAGGCGTGACTGAACAAGCGATCATTGCAGAAATTGAATACCAATTGAAAAAACAAGGTGTTTCACAAATGTCTTTCGACACATTAGTCCTTGCAGGAGCAAATGCTGCAAGCCCTCATGGTACACCAGGAAACACGAAGATTTCACCGAATGAACTTGTGTTATTCGATCTTGGCGTTGTTTGGAATGGCTATTGCAGTGATGCTACTCGTACAATTGCTTATCAAAAACCAACCGACTTCCAAGAAAAAATCTACAACATCACTCTTGAAGCACAGCTTGCCGCACAAGAAGCCGTCCGTCCAGGTGTGACAGCAGGTGAACTTGATCAAATCGCACGAAACGTGATCAACAGCTATGGCTACGGCGAATATTTCAATCACCGTTTAGGTCATGGGATCGGAACAACCGTCCACGAATTCCCTTCCCTTGTAGAAGGAAATGACTTAGTAATCGAAGAAGGGATGTGCTTCTCTCTTGAACCAGGAATCTATATTCCTGAAAAAGTAGGGGTACGTATCGAAGACTGTGTATATGTGACAAGCGATGGCTGTGTGCCATTCACGACTACACCAAAAGAATTACTTGTTTTAGAAAAATAAGAGTAAAAAAGGTGAGAGCTAGTCCGCTCCCACCTTTTTATTCTATAAATTTGTGATTTTAGTGATTTGTAGATGAATCTGTCATTGTATCTTTTATTTCTTTTTTAGCTTCTTTCGCATCTTCTTTTGCCATTTTCATCATTTCTTTTGTGTCATCTGCAACTGGTTTTGCTTCTGACATTCCTTCATTGACAGTATCTCCTGCTTTACCAGCAGCGTCTTTTACATCAATCATGATATCTTCTGAAGTATCTTTAGCAATACTTCCTAATTCATCTGCAGGTTTTTTCATATCTTCTGCCGTTTTTTTGAAACGATTAGATAAATCAGCTGATTGTTCTTTAAGATTTAACAAGATATCGTCAGATTCACTTCCTGCTTCATCTGCTGATTCACTTACTTTTTGTTTGACACTACCTGCTAGATCACCTGCTTGTTGAGAAAGATCTTGCGCTTTTTCTTTTGCAATACCTGTTAACTCAGTCGATTTTTCTTTCGCCATATCTGTGTAATCTGAAGCCATATCCATCAAATCATCCGCTTGGGCAGCTAATTCATCCCGAAGTTCTTTACCAGATTTTGGTGCTAACAATAACGCGGCGATTGCTGCGGCTGTTCCTCCGACTACTGCACCTAATAAAAATCCACCTTTTTTAGCCATTTTTATTTTCCTCCTGTCGTTTCAGTATGTTTTTTGTTTTTAAAAAATTTCATCGCTGTCCCACCGACTTTTCCGGCAACCGTCGCTTTAGCTGTCGTTTTACCGATTCCGCCGACTTTCGTCGCGATGTTTTTACTAGAATGATTAAGTTCTGA
Source organism: Enterococcus sp. E4-150 (assembly GCF_035726465.1). Lineage (NCBI taxonomy): Bacteria > Bacillati > Bacillota > Bacilli > Lactobacillales > Enterococcaceae > Enterococcus > Enterococcus sp. E4-150. The sequence goes on from NZ_JAPRGK010000005.1 coordinate 39,385, forward strand.
TACACTTTCACTTAAATCAGCAACTGCTGTGAACAATGGATCGATCGTTGCGACTTTTCCATTGATATCCAAGAGCAGTTCATTACTTTTGACCAGCAAGCCTTCTACTTGTCTAGACAAAAGATCTACGTCTTTTGTGACGATTTCGATCGTCGTATTTGCTTCTGCTACAGTCTGATCTACTTTTTCTAAAGTTTTAGAAACTTGCAACAACACACGAACGATAAAAACGACAAGTATCGCAAAGGCGATTGCTGCGATCAATCCTGCAATTTCTCCTCCTGACATGATCAAACTCCCTTCTTGTCTCTCTTTTCTATAAGGATAGCATTTTCGTGTTTTTTAAACAAATAAAAACGAGCTTCAACTACTTTTTATTCAATTAGCAGCTGAAGCTCGTTAGAAAAAAGGGTTATTTTTTCTTTTCTTCTTTGATTTCTGTTATTCCTTTTGGATTATGATCGATCTTGCTTCCTTCTGCTTCTAATGTTTTACCTAAAGACAGGATGTACTCACGTAAAGGTGCACCTACTTCTGGATGTGTTAGACCATATTCAATGCTTGTTTTCATAAAACCAAATTTGTCACCGACATCGTAACGTTTACCTGTGAATTTACGGGCAAATACGCGTTGTGTTTTATTCAATGTATCGATTGCGTCAGTTAGTTGGATTTCATTTCCGGCTCCTGGTTGTTGCTCGGACAATACATCAAAAATTTCTGGAGTCAATAAGTAGCGTCCAATAATAGCTAAATCACTTGGTGCTTTGCTTGGATCTGGTTTTTCAACAAAGTTTTTGACATTGTATAACCCATCTTCCAATACTTCTCCTGGATTGATAATTCCGTATTTTGAAGTTTCATCATGAGGAACTTGCATAACGGCGATCGTAGAAGCATGAGTACGTTCGTAATCATCGATTAATTGCTGTGTCAATGGTACTTCGTCTTCCATGATATCATCGCCTAGCATAACGACAAATGGTTCATTTCCAATAAAGGCTCTTGCTTGAAGAACGGCATGTCCTAAACCCTTTGGATGAGATTGACGGATGAAATGCAAGTTGACATCTGTCGTTTCTTCTACTAATTTCAATAATTCGGTCTTTCCTTTTTCACTTAGGTTTGTTTCTAATTCAATATTTGAATCAAAGTGATCTTCGATTGGTCGTTTAGCTTTTCCTGTAACGATCAAGATGTCTTCGATTCCTGATTTCAACGCTTCTTCAACGATGAACTGGATTGTTGGTTTATCAACAATTGGCAACATTTCCTTTGCCATAGCTTTTGTTGCTGGTAAAAATCTTGTTCCTAATCCTGCTGCTGGAATAACTGCTTTTTTGACTTTCATATACATTCGCTCCTTCAAAAAATTGTTAATGAGAATTCATTTTCTTTTTTCCCATCACGTAACATGATTTCTTTTGCGGCTGTTTTGATTTCTTTTTGTTCATACAGCACTTCATAGATTGTTTGAGTGATGGGCATTTCGATTTCCATCATTTGGGCTAGTTCCATCGCTGCTTGGGTAGTATTCACACCTTCAACGACCATTCCCATATTGGCTAGCACCTCTTCTAGGGGCTGCCCTTGTCCTAACAAGTTGCCTGCGCGCCAGTTCCTAGAATGAACACTTGTGCAAGTAACGACTAGATCGCCTACTCCGCTTAATCCGATAAAGGTCAGCGGGTTGGCACCCATTGCTACACCTAAACGGCTGATCTCAGCTAATCCGCGCGTCATGATTGCTGCCTTTGCATTATCGCCAAACCCTAAGCCGTGAATAGCGCCAGCACCAATAGCAATAATATTTTTCAAAGCTGCTCCCATCTCTACACCGATCACATCAGGATTGGTATAGATCCGAAAATAATTATTCATGAACAGCTCTTGTACATATTTTGCTGCTTTTGCATCTGTACTTGCAGCTGTGATCGTAGTGATGTCATGTTTCGCTACTTCTTCTGCATGGCTTGGTCCAGAAAGAACAACAACAGCTTTTCTTTTTTCTGCTGGGATTTCCTCTAACAAGATGTCAGAGATCCTTTTATGTGTTCCCTGTTCTAATCCTTTACTTGCATGGATGATCACTGGCTTTGTATTCAATTTAGGCACTAGTTCTTTTGCAACAGAACGTATTGCTTTCGTTGGAATGACGAATAGCACCGCATCTGCGTCTTTTACTGCATCTTCCATATTGGTGAATGCTTGGATGGAATCGGGTAGACAATGATCTGGTAAATAACGTTGATTCGTGTGTTGGGTGTTGATTTCTTCTACTTGTGAAGCACGATGTCCCCAAATCCGAACGTCATGTCCGTTTTCGGCGAGGACTTGTGCCAAAGCAGTACCCCAAGAGCCTGGTCCTAAAACCGCTACTCTATAATTCATTTTACCACTCCTGAAATTTTTTTCATTTTTAACGCTCTAAAAATCAGATAATTTGTTGATTTTTTCCTAATGAGCGGTCATAATCCGGTAAATTTCCTTTTTTTCTGCGCCAAATAAATAGAATCAATGTACCGACAAATAACACAGCAGATAATAATTGAGAAATACGGATCACACCTAAAAAGTAAAGACTGTCTGTACGTAATCCTTCAATAAAGAAACGCCCGAAACTATACCACATTAGATAACATAAAAGGACTTCACCTTTTTTCAAAAGGTGTGGTTTCTTTCGTAAAAACAAAAGCAAAATAAATCCAATCAAACTCCAAAGTGATTCATAAAGAAATGTTGGTTGACGATAGATCCCTTCGATATACATATTATCAATGATGAATTGCGGTAAATGCAGACTTTCTAAGAAGCTTCGCGTCGTGTCTGGTCCATATGCTTCGTGGTTCATGAAATTTCCCCAACGACCGATTGCTTGTGCTAATAATACACTTGGTGCAGCGATATCTAAAAAAGTCCACAAAGAAATAAAATGATATTTAGTAAAAAAATACAGCGTGATCGCGCCTGCAATCAGTCCGCCATAAATAGCTAAGCCTCCTGAACGGATATTGAATATTTGGATTGGATCAGCTATATACTGGGGAAGATCAAATAAAACATAATATAAGCGAGCGCCAATAATGGAGATAGGCAATCCCCACAACATAAAATCTGTCACATCATCTGCTTTTAATCCTACCCGAACAGCCTCTCTGCTGCTAAGCCACATGGCGATAATGATACCTGATACGATGATCAATGCATACCAGTAGATAGGAATCCCTACAAGCTCAAAAGCAACTCGATTGATTTGTGCTAACATATTGTCACTCCTTGCTAGTCGTTGCCTGAGTTTTCTTCAATCAAGCGACTTAATCTTTCTTCAAATGTTTTCGTTGCGTCAAAGCCCATTGTACGTGCACGGAAATTCATCGCGGCTACTTCAATGATGATTGCAACGTTTCGTCCTGTTTTGACAGGGATTTTTATTTGTGGAATGCCTACTTCCGCGATTTCAACGGTCGTGTCTTCAGAGCCCAGACGGTCGTATTTCTTATCTTTTGCCCATGCTTCCAGATAAACAGCCAACTGGACTTGCATAGAGCCACGTACCGCACTCGCACCAAAAAGATTCATTACATCAATGATCCCGATTCCTCGGATTTCAATCAGATGTTCCAGGATTTTAGGCGGTTCTCCGATCACCGTTAATTCATCTTGCTGATAAACATCTACTCGATCGTCTGCGATCAATCGATGACCGCGTTTGATCAACTCCAACGCTGTTTCACTTTTTCCTATCCCACTGTCACCTTGAATCAGTACACCTAATCCGTAAACATCCACTAAAACACCGTGGACACTTGTTCGAGGGGCAAGGCGACCATCTAAATAACTGGATAATTCTCCTAATAAACGAGAAGTTGAGATGGGAGAACGCAGTACAGCTATCCCATTTTCATTTGCTGCCTGGATCATTTCTTCTGGAGCTGGTAATCCTCTTGAAATAATAAATGCGGGCATATCTTCACTACATAATCTTCTCATGATGATCAAACGCTCTTCTGGGATCATCCGTTCCGCAAAACTGATTTCTTTACTGCCAAATAGCTGTAAACGATTATGGGAATAATAATTAAAATAACCAGTCAACTCTAGTCCTGGGCGTGAGATGTCCCCAGTTACGATGACACGGCCTAAGCTTTTCTCGTCGCCTGTCACGATTTCCAAAGATAATTTTTTCACTAATTGGCTAACTTTTACAACTTCTGACATTCATGCTACCTCATTTCTATTAGAGTGTTCTCTATCATTTTATCATTGTCTAGCCAAAAGTACTACCAATTAAAAAAAACGTTTTTATTTAATTACCAATGTAATAGAAAACGCATTCCTGATTCTAAATAAAAAAACTGCGCCGATAGTTCGGCACAGCTTTCTTTTATTTTCTACTGTTATGTTCGCTGACAATTACATTGACAAGCGACATCAAGATAGCTACTAACAACGCTGCACCGAATGAAGAAAAACTAAAATGTTCTGCTCCCACAAAAAAGGAGGTCATTTTAAGAATCGCTGCATTGATAACAAACGTAAACAATCCCAATGTGACTAATGTAAAGGGCAGGGACAGTATCGTCAAAATCGGTTTGACAAACATATTCAACACAGACAATACGAAGCTGGCAAGAACGGCCGTCCAAATACTGCTCACATGGACCATCGCAGGAAAAAGAACAGCCAATGATATGAATGTTAACGTATTAACTAAAATACGTTGAAAGTACGACATTAAAAGTCACTCCATTCGTCATCATCGATTTTTTCCGCTTCTTTGCGTTTTTTTGTTTGTTCACGAGTTTGTTCACGATAATTGTTTTTTTCATAATATGCATTGTTATGTCCATAGTTTGTTCGTGCAGAACGCGCAGATGGGATAATCAAAGCTAATAAAATGTATAAAATGATTGGACTTCCAAAAGCAACTAAGCTCAGGAATACATAAAGCACACGGATAACAGTCGGATCAATCCCGATGTATTCTCCTATTCCTGCTAAAGTCCCTGTCAAAACAACATTTTTATTGGATTTTGTCAACTTTTTTTTCATCATGTCTCACCTCTGTTCTACTATTTTAAATGAAGAAAATCGTTGTGACAACCTTCTTCTTAATCGGTGTCTTTTTGCAAAATTCTCGGTCACAAATTACCATATTCATAAAACGTGACGAGCTTTTTTTGAAATTATTCCTTGTGACTCGGCGATAATTGGCAAGTTCATAATCTCTTGGTAAACGGTGTTCAAGAGATAGCCTATCGGCAATAAGGCACAATTTTGTAAAATAGGGGAAGCTATTTTACAAAATCGCTTCTTATTGCTCAAGGCTGAACATCTCTTTCACAACCTCTTTATTTATCTGTATCTTTTAAATAGATACTTCCTGTTGTCGTTGAAAGTTGCACTTGCGCGATTTCACCATCTGAAACACGACGGAATTGCAACATTTGGTTTGTCCGTTCTTTTTTCTCACGAACTACTTCGTAATTGGACAGACGGCTGTTGATACTTCCAAGACTTGTTTTAGCATGTCCTTCCAAACCGATGCCATCTGGTAAAGCGACTTTGACATTTCCGTTCACTGAACTTGCTTCTACTTTTTTCAAATTATCTTCTTTAATCGTAAGACGTACATCACCATTTACCAAAGACACAGAAAGGTTTTCTGCTGTCGCACCAAATGTCACTGTACCATTTACTGTTTCGATAATAGAATCTAAGATGTTCCCGTTTCGAATATCGATATTGCCGTTTACACCTTCTACTTCCAGCATCGTTGCAGTTAATTGGTCCACGATGATGTTACCATTCGTAGATTTTGTATAAATATCTTTAGCTTCCAATGTTTCAATCATGATGTTGCCATTTAGAAGTTTAATAGCTGCGTGGTCGTATACTCGTTTAGGTAAGTAGAAAACAAGGTCTGCACGCACACGTTTATTTGGAATTTGGAAGGAGATATGATCTTCATTAACCTCAATCTGGCTCCGTTCAGAGAATGCTTCAAATGGTTCAGCACCCATTTTTCCGTAAAGTTTGATCTTAGCTTCAACTTTCACATCGTTGCTGTCCCACGTTTTTAACGTCACGTTTCCGTTTGCTGCCTTGATATCAAGGATACTTGCTGCAGGAGCTTCATAGTAAAATTCATGCTCAAATTTCGTTGTCGCAATCCCAGGGACACGCAAGCTGACATCTTTCCATTCCATGTTGTCATTCACTGTTTCTGAAACAGTTTGGAATGTTTTCTTCAAGAATTTTCCTAACTGTGATCCAGCTTCTGACATTTTTTCGCCTACTTGATTCAGTGTATCTGTTGCTTGATCTTTCCAATCATCTGGCAATTCAAACTTATCAGTAAACGTTTCTTTTTTCTCAGACCATTGATTCTTACGGATATCTTTTAATTCTGCTTCTAATTTCAATTGTTCTTCTAACAGTGTATCGCCACTAGCTTCTAACTCTTTGATTTCTGCTTCTAACGTCTGACGCTGTGCTAATTCTTCTTCTGTCAACTCGCCTAATTCTTCTTTTGTATTCAGCTGCATCAATGCTTCCTGTTTCTCATTGCGTGCTGCCTTATTGTCAGCGAATTGAGCATTTACTTCATCTAGACGCGCCGAAGTTTTATTCGCTTCAGTTGCTAGTTCATCTAAGATCTTTTCTAAGTTTTCTTGATCTTGTCTTTCTCTTTCCTTTGGATCAACTGGCTCAGAAATTTCTTCTTCGCCGTTTTCAAGTTTATCGATCAATTGACTTGCCTGATCTTTTTCTTTATGACTAGCAGTTACCTTGTCTGCTTCTTTTTTGATTTGCTTTTCGTCTTTTTCAGTTGCCATGCTTTCTAATAAATCTAAGCCTTCTTCAGTCGAAAGGATTCCTTTTTTCACTAAATCTAAAATACGTTCTCTTTCTTTCATGGAAATTGCCTCCTTAAGCAAAATTGTTTGCAAGCTTTTCCTTACATCCATATTATGCACTGATTCAGTAAAAATGTCATAGGACTTAAGTTGTAACTTTTACTCCATCTTGAGTTGTTCTTTCTTTTTTGTAAAGAGATATGCTGTAGTCACGCAGGTTAAAGGAAGAACAAGTAGTGCGGACAATGTGGTAAGAATAGCCATCGTATATTCTAGAACAAATGATTTTTCATTGATCACTTGCTGAAAAGGAATGTCTAAATCAATAAACCAGAGGATCAACGCTAAAGAACTTCCCATGAATGCAAAAAGAAGTGTCATTACTGTTGACGCCAATATTTTTTTAGCAATAGCGAAACTAGAATGGCGCAATTGGTAAAAAGATAATTGCGGATTTGCCTGATATACTTCGAATGTCCCACTAGAAATTGCTACACTCGCATCTAAAACAGCACCACTAAGACTAATCAGAAGCAACGATCTCGTAAGTAATCTAAAATCAATCGCTAAAGTCTTATCTAAGCCAGATAATTCTTCTAGTTCTACCGATGTAAAACCTTGGATCGCTAAAAAATCAGTGATAGGAAGCAATAGTAGGAAACAAAATAAAAAGATCAGTATACTCACAAAATCTGCACGCATTTTTAGATTATAACCGTTGATAAAAAATAAGATAACCACAGCAATCAATAAAAATCCTATGACCGACAATGCCAGTATCGGCCACTTCTGATGATAACCGAATAACAACAGGAAAAAGATCCCTAAATTGATGAATAAGCCTAAAAGAATATACATACCTTGCGTACCGCCAATAAGTAGCACGCTGATTGCTAAAATCCCAACAAGTATAATAAGTACATTCATCGTTTCAGCCTCCTTACAGTCAGAAAAAAGAGGACCGAGATAGGGATCGATAATACTATTCCTAAGCTGCCAGCAATGACGCGTAAAAATTCCAATGATAAATGCTGTTCTATCGTTTCTTTGAACGACCATTGATTTCCTAAATATAAAAGAAGCGATGGAACTGACCCACTGATATAGACGAACAAAAGGATATTGGTCATCGAGCCAATCACATCTCGACCCACTTGCCTTCCTGAAAGCCATAACTGTTTCGCTGTTATTTCTGGTTGTCGCTTAGTCAATTCTTCTAATGTCGCAATGACTGTGATAACGGTATCGAGTGTTCCTCCAGCTGTTCCAATCAGTACGCTAGAAAGAAAAACAGAACGATACGGTCGTGTCAGATAATTCAGTTCCTCGTAGCGCAGTCCTTGGTCTTTCCAAAGATTCATTGTCAAAAGACAAATAAAAAATGCTAAAAAAACACTCGTAACTGCAGCTGAAATTTTGATTATACTGCTTCTATTCCATCCATCTAAAGCCAATATGCTAATAATCATCCCTATAACGACGAACAGGATAGATATATTTAATAGAGAAATCCCTTCTGTTTTAGTAAAGATGAGCAACAAAAGTAAAAGTAAAACGATATTGATGATGAGACTTCCTAAAGCAAATAGACCCTGTTTTCCGCCAATAAGCAACATGGCGCCAATGAAGATACTTGTGAAGAAGAAAAGCCAGCCATCATTTTTTTTTGCTACTAGCTGCCATTCATCTCCATGCATTTGGACTAGATACATTTGTCTCGCTTTTATATTTGCTGTTTCTATTTGATTTTTTTGATAAGGAACCGATAAATAAATCGATTCTCCTTTTTGATCCGTGTTCATCAGTCTTCCTGTAATCAATTGATGATCCTCTTTTATTCGTACTTTTTCGATCTCGATGACAGGTACTTCATATAAAGCAGCTTGATGCTGAATAACCCATGAAGTAAGCACACAAATAAAAAATATAGTGATGATGCTAATTTTTTTTTGCATTCTTTATCCTTTCTATGAAATGATGAAAAGGGTTTGTGACATGTTTTGTCACAAACCCTTTCCCGAATAAACGGTGTTCAAAAGCTTGCATCTGCGGTAATAAGTCCAGCCAAATGAAAAATAGGAGGAGCTATTTTTTGTTTGACTGTTCTTATTACTTGATGCAGAACAGCTTTTTCACAACCGCTGATTTCACAACCTCTTTTCCTAAACAAACGGCAGAATCACCGCTTTAGTTTAGAAAATCTCATTGTGGTTCGTATTTAACTCAGTGATTTTCCCTGTAGCCAAGTAGACGATCCATTCACAGATGTTTGTCACATAGTCTCCGATCCGTTCTAGATAACTGGCAACATTCAAGTAGTCTGTTCCACTGATGACTGTCTCAGGATTTTCCTGCATATTTTTGATTGTTGCATTATAGATTCGATTGAAATAGTCATTGACTCTTTGATCCATATTGGCGATCGTACGTGCGTCTTTTTCGTCTGTTTTGACATAAGCAACTAGGACGTTGTCCACCATTTTTTTCACATAATCAGACATATCGGAGATCTCTTTTTCGATTTCCGGTATTCTCGTCTGCCCTTTTACGCGAATCGTGGATTTAGCAACAGACACCGCATGATCGGCCATACGTTCTAAATCCGAGCTAGCTTTCATGACCGTAATGATCATACGCAAATCAGTTGTAACTGGCTGTTGCAATGCGATCATTTCAAAACTTTTCTTCTCCAAGCGTGTTTCCATGTTATTGATATTTATATCGTTTTCGATAACTTCTTGGGCTAAGATTTTATCGTGTTTGATGTATGCACGAACTGACTTGTGCACGGCGCTGCTCACCATCATCCCCATTTCGTAGAACTGATTATGGAGATTCAGCAATTCTTCTTCAAATTGTGTACGTAGCATTCCGTTTCCTCCTTATCCAAATCGACCTGAAATATAATCTTCTGTCTCTTGTTTTTCTGGATTCATGAATATCTTCTTCGTATCGTTGTATTCGATCAAGTGGCCATCTAAAAAGAATGCCGTCTTATCTGAAATACGTGAAGCTTGAGACATATTATGGGTCACGATGATCATCGTATACCGCTCTCTTAATTCTAACAGCATACTTTCGATTTTCCCAGTAGAAACAGGATCAAGCGCACTTGTTGGTTCATCCAATAAGATGATTTCCGGATTAACTGCCAAAACACGTGCGATACATACACGCTGCTGCTGCCCACCGGATAAAGATAAAGCACTTTTATGCAATTTGTCTTTCACATCATCCCAAACAGACGCTGCCTTCAGGCTTTCTTCAACTACTTGATCAAGGACTTTTTTATCTTTTTCCCCTTTTAATTTCAATCCATAGATGACATTTTCATAGATAGAAAAAGGAAATGGGTTTGGCTGCTGGAATACCATGCCGATTTCTTTTCTTAGTTCAACAACATCTGTTTTTGGACCATAGATGTCTTTGTCTTTATATAAAACACTTCCGGTGATCGTTACATTCGGAATCAGGTCATTCATCCGGTTCAAAGAACGCAGATAAGTGGATTTCCCGCAACCAGAAGGACCGATCATCGCAGTGATTTCCCCTTGATTGAAACTTAGATCGATCCCTTTTAGTGCTTCTTTCTTTCCATAATACAGATGAAGATCTTTAGATGAAATAATTTCTTTTGTCATGTTGAGGCCTCCGTCTTAACCAAAATGACCGGACACATAATCTTCGGTTGCCTGAATTTTTGGTCTGGTAAATATCTTGTTAGTTTTGTCATATTCCATTACTTTTCCTAGATAGAAAAAGGCAGTATAGTCGCTGATACGAGCTGCTTGTTGCATGTTATGCGTCACGATGATGATCGTATAGTCTTCTTTCAAGTTTACAAGTGTTTCTTCAACCGTTCCTGTCGAAATAGGGTCCAAAGCACTTGCCGGCTCGTCTAGCAGCAAGATATCAGGTTTCATCGCGATCGCACGAGCAATACATAAACGTTGCTGTTGCCCGCCAGATAAAGCCAAGGCACTTTTGTCCAAGCTGTCTTTTACTTGGTCCCACAAGGCAGCTTGTTTCAAGCTTGTTTCAACGATTTCATCTAATTTCTTTTTGTTTTTTTCGCCGTGCTGTTTCAAAGCAAATGTAATATTGTCATAAATCGACTTGCTGAACGGATTAGGACGTTGAAAAACCATGCCAATCCGTTTGCGCATCTCATAAACATCCACTTGAGGCGCATTAATATCTACGCCTTGATACATGATTTTCCCAGTGATTTTCGTATTAGCGATCCCATCATTCATTCGATTCAACGAACGAAGATACGTAGATTTTCCGCAGCCGGAAGGACCAATCAGTGCAGTGATCTTATTTTTTTCAAATTCCAGATCCACTCCTTTGATTGCTTCATTGTCGCCATACCAGACATGTAGATCATCCGTATATAGTGCTACTTCGTTCTCTTTTGGCATGGTGATGACATTTGTTTCATTCCAGTTATATTTTTTCATTTTGCTTCTTCTCCTTAGGCTGAAGTCATTTTTCGGTATAATCGTTTGCCAATCGCACGAGCGCCGAAGTTGAACAGTAAAACAGCAATGATCAACACGGCAGAAGCGCCAGCCGAAACAGAAACACCATCAGGCATCGTGCCTTCTGTATTGATCTTCCAAATATGGACAGCTAATGTTTCAGCTTGACGGAAAATGCTGATCGGGCTTGAAACACTTAATGGATTCCAGTTCGTAAAATCTAACGCAGGTGCACTTTGTCCAGCCGTATAGATCAATGCAGCTGCTTCACCAAAAATTCTTCCAGAACTTAGGATCACACCAGTCAAAATCCCTGGTGTCGCTTCTGGAACCACCACTTTTATCACTGTTTCCCAGCGTGACAAACCTAAGGCCAATCCTGCTTCTCGTTGTGTGTAATGGACCGCTTGTAAAGACTCCTCAACTGTTCTAGTCAAAAGAGGCAAGTTGAATACAGTCAAAGCCAATGCACCAGAAATAATCGAGAAACCATACTGGAATTGAATAACGAAAACCAAGAAACCGAATAAACCGACAACGACAGAAGGCAATGAGCTCAAGATTTCAATCGACGTGCGAATCACATCTGTTAGCCAGTTTTTTCCAGCATATTCTGAAAGATAGATACCCGCACCTAAAGAAATAGGAAAACTGATGATCATCGTGATCAAAAGCAAATAAATCGAGTTAAATAGCTGGATCCCGATTCCACCGCCTTCTTGGTAGGCTTTGGAAGGTTCGGTCAAGAAGGACCATGAAATGTGCGGTATTCCCCGAACTAAGATATAAAGTAGTAAAGCTGCTAAAATCAATACGATGATCCCCGAAACTACATATAAAACACCTGTAGCAATTTTATCTGAGCGTTTTGCGTTCATTATTTCAGCTCTCCTTTCTTCCCAATCATACGGATCACGATATTAAAGAATAATGACATCAATAGCAAGATCAGCGCTAATGACCATAACACATTATTTTCAACTGTTCCCATGATTGTATTTCCGATTCCCATTGTTAAGATGGACGTCAATGTAGAAGCAGGAGTAGTAAGTCCTGTTGGCATCAATGCTGCATTACCGATGACCATTTGGATAGCTAAGGCTTCACCAAACGCACGAGCCATACCAAAAACGACTGCTGTTAAAATCCCGGGCACGGCTGCTCGTAGCACGACTTTGTAGATTGTTTGCCATCTTGTGGCACCAAGCGCTAATGAAGCTTCCCGATAGTGCCGTGGTACTGCCTTTAATGCATCAACAGTCATCGTTGTGACAGTCGGCAAGATCATAACGAACAACACAAATGTACCAGCTAAGATACCAAACCCTGTCCCGCCAAAAATACTTCTGACAAAAGGCACGATAACTGATAAACCGATAAAACCATAAACGACAGAAGGAATACCTACAAGCAGCTCGATGACCGGCTGTAAGATCTTCGTTCCGTTTTTAGGAGAGATCTCCGTCATGAATACTGCTGCACCAATGGCAAATGGTGTGGCAACAATAGCAGATAAAAAGGTCACAATAAACGAACCTGTGATCATAGGCAATGCCCCTACCATTGGTTTCCCATTTGCTCCGATTTGGCTTGGATTCCAATCTGTACCAAACAGAAAATCAAATACATTGATCTTATCAGTAAAAAAGGTGGCCAATCCTTTACTAGCTACAAAATAAAAAATAGATAATACAACCAACACGATCAGCGCGATACATAAAAAACTGATGAATTTTCCACGCTGTTCCATTTTTGAACGTTTTGATTTTGTTAATAATACTTTTTTCACATCTTCCACAGATGACTCCCCCTTAATCAGGTTTAACATACTCACTCAGTGTACAAATTGAACATCAATTTGGTTTTAATAACATGTAAAAGTTTAGCTAAGTTTGTAAATTTTGTGTAAAGATTACTCTTTAACGATATTTCCTTGCCAATCACGTTCGACTTTCATATGAGAAACAGGGATATAACCTAGTTCTCCAACGATGTTATCTTGTACTTCATCAGATAAGATATAGTCTAAAAATTCTTTTGTCAGTTTTTTTGGATGATCTCTTGTGTACATATGCTCATATGCCCAAATCGTCCATTTGTTCGTTGTCACATTTTCATCTGTCGGTTCTACACCGTTAACATTCAACGTATCTACATCATCGGAAACATAAGAAAAAGCAACATAGCTGATTGCACCGGGTGTGTCGGCAACGATCTGGCGCACCATTCCGCTTGAATCTTGTTCTTGTGCCTGAACAGCTGTTTCTCCGTCCAATACCCATTTTTCAAACGTGCTACGGGTTCCGCTTCCTGAAGCGCGGTTCAATATAACTACTGGCTGATCTTTTCCACCGACTTCACTCCAGTTTTTGATCTCGCCTGTAAATAGTTTTTTCAGGTTTTCCATACTGATGTCTTTTACGCCAATATCCTTGTTCACAATAGGAGTGATCCCAACAACTGCTACTCGATGATCGACTAATGCTGAGGCATCGATCCCCGATTTTTCTTCCGCAAACAAATCAGAGTTTCCGATGTCGACTGCTCCTGACTGTACTTGAGACAAACCAGTTCCGCTTCCGCCCCCTTGTACATTGATGAATTTTCCAGGATTTTCTGTCTGGTAAGTTTCAGCAACTGTTTCTACTAAAGGCTGTAAAGCAGAAGAGCCAACAGCCGTAATGGATTCTCCTCGATCAATCCACTTTGAACAGCCTGATAAAAGAATAGCTAATCCTATTATTGGTAAGAATAATTTAAGTTTTTTCATTAGAAATCTCCTTTAATCCTAAAGTATATTTATTTTATCATTTTCATTACTTGATGAAAACGAATCAAAATCATTAAATAACAAAATAAATTCTCATAATTGTAAAAAAAACTATCTCATTAAAAGTTTCTATGCTATACTGGCTTTGAAATGTGTCTCTTTTAATAGCATATATTAGCTTATTTCTTGCTTTCCCCAAAAAACAAGAGATACCCCAAAGTTAATTTCGCTCATGCGAGACGCTTTCTCCATTTCTGACGTACTCTCAGAAATGGCCCCGTTATAAAAGGACACGAGATCTCCATCTGTTGATGGTTCTCATGTCCTTTTTATGTTTTAAAGGAGCGGCGAAATCAATCTTGCTAATCCTTCTTTCATCTTGATGATTATTCCTCGGTTTTCATACATTTCTTTTGTGAGATGCGTAGAAATTTTCGAGTCTTCAAAAAAAGCTTTTCTTACACGTGAAGCCATTCGTTCATCATAAACCAGTGTATTGACCTCAAAGTCCAAGCGAAATGAACGAACATCGATATTTGCTGAGCCAACTGAAACAATGCCACCATCGATAATCATCGTCTTTGCATGAATAAATCCATTCTCATATGTTTCGATCCTTGCTCCATACTCGATCAGCTCTGCAGCGAAAGAATACGTTGCCCAGTAAACGAGAAGATGATCTGGTTTGTTAGGTATTTGGATATGAACTTTTACGCCTGAAAGAAGAGCCAACTTCAGTGCTTCATGAATCGACCCATCCGGTATGTAATAAGGCGTTTGGATCAATATCTCCCGTTTGGCTAACGAAATCATTTTCAAATAAGTCATTTTGATTTGTTCATGTTCGGTATCTGGTCCGCTTGTCACGATTTGAACAGCTATATCACCAGTAGAGTGAATGGACGGAAAAAATTTGGGAGAATAGCCTACTTCTTTTGTATGCTGAGAATTCCAGTCCATCAAAAAACGGTTTTGCAAGGTATACACCGCTTCTCCGTAAATACGCAAATGATTGTCTCGCCAATAACCAAATTTCTTTACCAATCCTAGATATTCATTTCCAACATTGAACCCACCTGTATATCCGATTTTCCCATCAATAACTACGATTTTACGATGATTGCGATAATTGATCCGAGGATTAATATACGGAACAAATAGAGGAAAGAAAAATGCGACTTCTCCGCCTGCTTTTTTCAAATTCTGAAAAAAGCTGGAAGAAACTTGTGTGGAACCCCATGCATCAAGAAGGACTCTGACTTTTACCCCTCGTCTTGCCGCCTCTGTCAATGCATCTCGAACTTCTTCACCTAATGCATCACTGCGATAAATATAATACTGGAAGTGGATATGGTCTTCTGCTTGCTTGATATCTTCAATCAGCGCATCGAATTTTTCACGACCATCTGTAAATAAAGTGATTTCATTTTTAGTCGTATAGAGCGTACTTTCAAATACCGTGAGCATATAGATCAATTGTTTCACATCTACTTGTCCAGTAGGCGGATGAGGATAAAGCCCTCGCATCAATGCCTGTTTGTCTTCTTCAATTTCCAGGTTCTTACCGATTTTCCCTTGGATCTTCAAATCAAAGATTTTCTCTTTGGAAATCCCTCTTCCTAAAAAAATATATAAAATAAATCCTACAACTGGAATGAACATCAAAACGAGCAGCCATGCCCATGTTTGAGCAGTTTCCTTTCTTTCTCGAAAAACGATGATAAAGGAAAGCAAAATATTCATAATCAAAAGGATCGTAAAAAAATTGTCAACGATAATTTTCACGGCTTCACCTCTTCTTCTACCAACTTAAGAATACCCAAGTTGTTTTTTAAAGTAAAGGGAAAAAAGCCGCTTCCTTCTATTCTCCTAGCCAATAAAAAAAGAAAGCTGGAACGAAACTGTCCAACTTTCTCATTTTATTTATATTGTGGTATTAGAATTTCAAGAAACGTCTCATAGAAATGATCGAGCCAAGTGAACCAATGATCACACCAATGCCGACCATTAAAAGATTGATTTTCCAAACGATATTTTGTGGATGAATCAATGAATAATGGGAACGTAATAATGATGGATTGATCAATTGGAAAAACCATGCATAACCAAATGTGATGATCAAAATCGGAAGAATCGCACCGATCAGACCGATCCAGCCACCTTCAAGGAAAAACGGCCAGCGAATATATCCATTTTTTGCACCGACTAAACGCATGATTTGAATTTCACGCTGTCTAGACAAAATCGTGATCCGAATCGTGTTCGAAATGAGAAACATCGCTACGAACAGCAGCAATGCCGCTGCAACTAATCCCCATGTCCGAACTGCACCAGCGATTTGGAAAATCCGATCTGAGGAAGCTCCACCGTAATCAGAACGAGAAACATTCTTCAAATCTGCTGCTTCTTCTGCTACTTGTTTTGTATAAGAAGGATCAGTAGCACTTACTACATACACATCATATAACGGGTTATTGTCACCTTCAAACAATTTCCAGGAATCACCCATTTCGTTTTGGATTTTTTTCAATTCCTGTTCTTTACTTGAAAATTCAACTTTTTTAACATGATCTAAGTCATTCAATTCTTTTTCTAGCTTTTTCATCTCTTCGTCTTTTGTACCGATATCTACGAATACAGAGACATCAACGTTTCCTTCTATATCCTGAGCTAATTTAGTTGCATTCATGATAACTGCCATGAATACACCGACTAAAGTCAACGTGATCGTTACCGCACTGACTGAAGCAACTGTCATCCAGCCGTTACGTTTCAAACTCTTGATACTTTCTAATAAATGGCGGAAAAAGGTTCTAATCATCGTATCCATATTCCCCTTCCGCTTGATCTCGAATAATGCGGCCGTTTTCGATAGCAATTACTCGGTGCCGAATCGTATTTACGATCGTACTGTTATGTGTAGCCATCACGACAGTAGTTCCTTGGGCATTGATCCGATCTAATAATTTCATGATTTCCCATGAGTTTTCTGGATCCAGATTTCCTGTCGGTTCATCCGCGATAAGTACTTTAGGCGTATTCACGATTGCCCGAGCAATAGAGACACGTTGCTGTTCCCCACCGGATAATTCGCTAGGAAAGACTCGAACTTTGTGTTTCAAACCAACAAGGTCCAGCACTTCCATTACTCGTTTTTTGATATCCCGAGGTTTTCTGCCGATAACTTGCATAGCGTACGCAACATTTTCATATACTGTTTTTCTTGGTAATAATTTATAGTCTTGGAACACCACGCCGATTTCTCTGCGTAGATAAGGAACTTCGCGGTTTTTGATTGCTATTAGATCATGACCTGCGACGTTCAAAGTTCCTTTTGAAGCTTTTTCTTCTCGATACATCAATTTGATGAATGTAGATTTACCGGCTCCAGACGGACCAACCACATAGACAAACTCTCCTTGTTCGATGACAATCGAGAGATTGCGGATAGCGGTCGTACCATTTGAGTACTTCTTCATTACATCCTTCATTTCAATCATGGCGTTCTCTCCATATCTTTTTCAGTCTTTAGCTATTATAGCATGGCAATGTTTCAACATGCTTGCAAAATCTTACAATTTTATTTCAATTTAACAATGGGTTCTTATTGTAGATGCATTTTTAAATAGCCGTCAATAAATAAATCAAGGTCACCGTCCATAACTGCTTGGACATTTCCTGTCTCTACGTTTGTCCGATGGTCTTTTACCATAGAATATGGATGGAAAACATAAGAACGGATCTGTGAACCCCAGCCGATTTCTTTTTGTTCTCCTCGAAGTGCAGCTGCTTCTTGTTCTTTCTTTTCCACTTCTAATTGATAAAGCTTAGCTTTTAACATCCCCATCGCTTGCTCACGGTTTTTCAATTGTGAACGTTGTGCCTGACTAGCTACTACTGTTCCTGTAGGCAAGTGAGTGATCCGTACAGCAGATTCTGTTTTATTGATGTGCTGACCACCTGCACCACTTGCTCGGTACGTATCGATTTTCAAATCATCTGGATTGATTTCTATATCGATCGTTTCATCAAGCTCTGGCATCACATCTACCGAACAAAAAGAAGTATGACGTCGTTTCGCTGAGTCAAAAGGCGAAATCCGTACAAGGCGATGAACACCTTTTTCTGATTTTAGATAACCAAAAGCGTTATGTCCTTTAATCAGCAGGGTCACACTCTTGATCCCTGCTTCATCACCTGCTTGATAATCTAGTGTTTCTACTTGATAGCCATGCTGCTCTGCCCAACGTGTATACATACGTAAAAGCATGCTGCCCCAGTCTTGGGACTCCGTTCCGCCAGCCCCTGGATGCAATTCGACGATCGCATTGTTTCGATCATAAGGTCCGTCTAACAGCATAGATAATTCATACGTCTTCATTTTTTCATCTAATGCATTGATACGTGTTTCTGCTTCTTCTTGCATTGCTGCATCAGGTTCTTCTTGCAGCATCTCCACCATCAATTCGATTTCTTCTAGTTCTTCGGCAAGAGAATGGAATTGGTCATAGGTTTCTTTATTAGCGTTATTTTCGCTGATCACTTTTTGTGCGGCTTCGCTGTCATCCCAAAAACCAGGTTCAGCCATTTTTGCTTCTGCTTCCGCGATGTCTTCTTCCAGCTGATCTAAGTCAAAGAGACCTCCTGAAACTTGTGACCTTTTCCTGCATTTCTGTCAGGAGATTTCGAATTTCGGATATTTCCATGTTTTTTCCTTCTTTCACTATACTTTTTTCATTATATCTAGTCTAACAGAATCAGCAAATAACAGAAAGAAGGTGAGACGAATTCTTAAAAAAAGAATTTGTCTCACCAATCCTGCTGTCAGAAATTAGTTTGCATTTTTTCCATGACAGTTCTTATATTTTTTCCCGCTTCCACAAGGACAAGGATCATTTCTTCCGACCTTGTTCACATGGATTGGCTGTTTTTTCGCGCTAGTATTACTATTTTCTTTGGCATCTCCGTCTTCTGAGTGAGAAGCTGTTCCTTGAGAAACCTGTTCACGCTGTACGTTTTGACGGATCTCAGCTTTCATAAAGATTCGAGTGACTTCATACTCGATGGCGCCTACCATATCTTCAAACATCTTATAGCCTTCTGTTTGATATTCGACTAATGGATTGTTCTGTCCATAAGCACGTAAGCCGATTGACTGACGTAATTGATCCATTGCATCAATATGGTCTGTCCATTTAGAGTCCACAACACGCAAGATCACGACTTTTTCAAATTCCAACAGTTGCTCTGGACCATTTAGTTGAGCCGCTTTGGTATTAAATACTTCTTGTGCTCGTTCGTTTAGATACTCTTTGATCTCCTGAGCTGTTTTTCCTTCGATATCTGCAAGAGTAATGCTATCTTCATGGACAAGAGTACTGCCGGCAAAATCGATGATACTTTCCAAATTCCAATTTTCTTTCTCTAATTGTGTATGCGCATCTACTACACGACTGATTGTCCGTTTGACCATGTTCATTAGTGGCTTGGATAAGCTTTTTTCTTCCATGATTACTTCTTGTCGCTGTTTATAGATTACTTCACGTTGTTCACGCATCACATCATCGTATTGTAAGACGTTTTTACGTGTGTCATAGTTATTTCCTTCTACACGTTTTTGTGCAGATTCTACTTGTTTCGTCAGCATCTTGCTTTGGATAACAGCATCTTCCTCACCGATCTTCATCCGATCTAAGAAAGCTTTGATTCGTTCTGAACCGAATCGTTTCATCAAATCATCTTCCAATGACAAGTAGAACTGTGACATACCTGGGTCTCCTTGACGTCCTGCACGTCCTCGAAGCTGGTTATCGATACGACGAGATTCATGTCGTTCTGTCCCGATAACTGCTAGACCACCAAGTTCTCTTACCCCAAGTCCTAACTTGATATCTGTTCCCCGACCAGCCATGTTGGTAGCAATCGTCACAGCACCTTTTTGACCAGCATTCATGATGATCTCTGCTTCTTTAAAGTGATTTTTCGCATTCAGCACTTCATGAGGAATACGTTCTTGATTCAGCATATCTGATAATAACTCAGATGTTTCAACCGCAACAGTTCCGACTAACACAGGTTGACCTTTGCGGTAGCGATCTTTGATATCTTGCACGACAGCGTGGAACTTGCTTTGTAATGTTGGGTAAAGTAAATCTGGACGATCATCACGGATAACCGGACGATTTGTCGGAATCTGGTATACTTGGATGTTATAAATTTCTCTGAATTCTTCTTCTTCTGTTTTAGCTGTACCAGTCATTCCCGCAAGTTTCTTATACATACGGAAATAGTTCTGGAAAGTGATCGTCGCCATGGTTTTCGTTTCGTCTTCGATCTCTACGCCTTCTTTAGCTTCGATTGCTTGGTGAAGTCCATCTGAATAACGGCGTCCATCCATGATCCGACCAGTGAACTGGTCAACAATCAGTACTTTTCCGTCTTGGACAACATAATCGATATCTAAAAGCATGATATAGTTGGCTCTCAATGCTTGATCCAAGTGATGGGTCAATGCAGTATTTTCAATGTCGTATAAGTTATCCAAGCCGAATGTTTCTTCTGCTTTTTCGATCCCTGCTTCGGTTAAACTGATTGTTTTTGATTGTACATCGATTTTATAATCTTCTTCTTCTTTCAAACGTTTCACGAAGTTGTCTGCTCTTGTATATAAAGCTGTGGATTTTTCTGCTTGCCCTGAAATGATCAGCGGCGTTCTCGCTTCATCAATCAAGATTGAGTCAACTTCATCGACAATGGCATAATTCAGCGGACGTTGTACCATTTGATGGCGGTAAACGACCATATTGTCTCTCAAGTAGTCAAATCCTAATTCATTATTCGTACTATAAGTGATATCACAATTATAAGCCTCGCGTTTTTCATCCGAAGATTTTGAGTTGATATTCAACCCCACTGTTAATCCTAAGAAATTATAAAGTTCGCCCATTTCCGTTGAGTCACGGGTTGCTAAATATTCATTGACGGTAACTACGTGGACCCCTTCGCCAGTCAGAGCATTTAGATATACTGGCATCGTCGCAGTCAAGGTTTTACCTTCACCAGTACGCATTTCAGGGATATTTCCATCGTGAAGCACGATTCCACCCATCAATTGTACGTGGTATGGATATAACCCCAATACACGTTTTGCTGCTTCTCGGACGACTGCAAAAGCTTCCGGAAGTAATTGATCTAATGTTTCTCCTTTTTGGTATCTGCCCTTGAATTCAGCAGTTTTTGCCTGTAATTGTTCATCAGTTAATGCTGCCATTTGGTCAGCGTATGCTTCAACTTTTTTTGCAATGCTATCTAAACGTTTTAGTTCTTTCTTATCGTTTTCGATAAGTGAACGAATCAAATTGGCCATGCGTTGTGTAATCTCCTTTTCCTTCTGTTTATTATCCAGACTATGTAGACTTTACTTTTCATTTTATCATTAGTTATAGATAATTGAAATATCTTAAGCGTATTAAAGTAAGAACTTCATAATTTATTCATATTTCATCTAAAAGAGGAGGGAAACTCAAAAAAACTTGCGGCAGCTGTCAGTAGCTGCTGCAAGTTTTCGTTGTTATTTAAGTAAGGCTGATCAGTCTGTTTCAATCAGTCCGTATTTTCCATCTTTACGGCGGTAAACGATACTTGTACCATTTGTTTCTGCATCTTCAAAAATAAAGAAGTTATGTCCCAGCATGTTCATTTGTAAGACTGCTTCTTCACTATCCATTGGTTTCAATGAAAGGCGTTTCGTACGTACGATATCTAATTCAGAATCATTTTCGTTTTCGTCCTCTTCATTGAATAAAGCAGCAGCATCTGCAGTATTCATGCCCGTTTCACGGGATTTACGATTAATTTTTGTTTTGAATTTGCGGATTTGGCGTTCCAATTTGTCAACAACCAAATCGATACTTGCGTATAAATCTGGAGAAGTTTCTTCGGCACGTAATACAAGATAAGGTAATGGGATCGTTACTTCCACTTTTGCTGTTTTTTCTGTATAAACTTTTAAGTTCACATGCGCCGTTGCATCGGGTGCGTCACTGAAATAGCGTTCTAGTTTGCCTACTTTTTTCTCAACGTAGTCGCGAATCGCTTCAGTTACTTCGATATTTTCGCCGCGTACATTATATCTAAACATAAAAATTACCCCTTTCGTCTACCACAATCAAGAAGGAGAAGGACCACTCTTTCCCTCTTCTTAATTCTATTATATCGAACTCTAGGTTATTTGCAAATTAAATCGCTATCAAATTTCCACATCTAATTCATCTCGCCAAAGAAATAGTTCGGATGATTTTCGGCTGTGCGACCTGCAAACAATCTGCTGCGTGGAAAAGAGTCTGTCCTGTTGTATAGACATCATCAATAATCAATATTTTTTTATTTTGTATCTTAGAAAAGGTGACTGCAAGTTCAAAAGGTTGAGGCATCTCCAATCTTTCCTTTCGCGTGTTTTTTGCTTGAGCCAGCAGATGCTTCTCTCTTTTGAGTAGCATCTGAAAAGGAATTCTTGCTGCTTTCAACATCTCGCTTACTTGATTGAATCCTCTTTCTGTTCGCCTTTTTTCAGATAAAGGTATTGGACAATAGATGTATGTCGGGTATTCTTTTTTTATCTGCGTCCATTTATATGCAAAGGTGCCTGCTAGTCGGATATCTCCCATAAACTTGTATTGATTGAGCCAGGCCTTCATATTTTCATCGTACACAAAAAAGGCACGGTGCTGAAAATCATAGGTCGGATATTTCTTCTTCCATTCTTGACAGTCACTGCAGTAAACGGGAATAGACTTTACTTTCTTTTTCGTACTCTCTAGATTGAAATGGATTGGTTTTTGACAGCCAGAACAGCCTCTTGTTTCCAATAAATGAAATTGTGCGCGACAAACTGAACAAGTCTGAGGTAATCTGTATTTCGAAACACCAATAATCTCGCTGAATGTTAAATTTTGGACGATATCTTTACTGCAGCAACTGCACCTCACAGCATCTTCTTCCCTTCTTCATTCATTTCTTTGATTTCCTGACAAGCTTTTCGAATAGCTGCAGTTTTTTCTTCATAGAAAAAGTATACTTGACTGTTCGTATAAGGCCCTTTACGATCGGCTCTTCCTGCGATTTGTACCAAAGAAGATTTAGTAAAAACCGGATGATCCGCTCCTAAAACGATAACGGATATTCTTTCAAATGTGACTCCACGTTCAAGGATCATCGTGGTTAACAGTATGTCATATTTTGCTTCTCGCATTTTCTGGACTTTTTCCGCCCGCTGATTGTCTCTTGAAGAAACATCTGTGATCTCATATCTCGGAAGAGCCTCTTGAAGTGTGGCTTTCAAACGATGCATCATCGTGATACTTGGACAAAATAAAAGGATATGGTTTTCTTTAATTAATTGATGAATGATCCGCACCAAAGATTTTATCTTCTTCTTGTTCTTGCATTTTTGTCGCCAATTATTCATGAAAACCAAGACGGGTTCAGGAAGTAAACGCCGATGAAAGCGTAAAGCAAGTTTGTGGATGTCAAACGTCTGCTTGATTTCCTTTAGTAACTTTTTATCAGGTGTGGCACTTAAGTAGATGAATCGTCCGTCTGGTTTAATCGCTGTTTGCACAGCATGAGCTAATCCTGCATCCCCGTTATAAGGAAACGCATCGATCTCATCGATCACTATTAAATCAAAGGACCGATAAAAACGGTATAGCTGATGAATCGTACAGATAACAAAAGAAGTAAAGGTATAAGCCGTTGCTGTATTCCCATGGAGCAACGTGATTTTTTCTTCTGGAAAAACATAACGATAGCGTAAAAACAATTCATTACAAACATCGACTCGCGGTGTACAAATCGCTACTCTTCCTCCAGCTTTTAAAGTTTCCACTAAAATAGGATAAAGCATCTCTGTTTTCCCTGCACCTGTTACAGCCCAAATAAGATGATGTCTTTTTTCTGAATGGCAAAGTATTCTCTTTGAGATTTCCGTTTGTTTTTCAGTAAGCTGTCCTGTCCAAAAAAAGACGACTTCTCGAGGTTTTGCTTCAGGCTGATCAAACAAATATAAATCTTGTTGAGTGTCGCATCGCCCTAAATATAGACAATGTGTACAAAAATAACCGTAATCTGCAAGCTGTCCATCAATGACGGACGTCCTCATTCCACAGCGATGACAAAGAATCCAGTTGCCCTAACGTTCCACTGCTGCGATCTTCTCATAATTTGGTAAATTTACCTCCTCACAGTCTATTGCTTTAATATCTCTCGTCAGAAGCCTTCTACCCCAAAAATGATTCATATTATTCGCCCTAAAAAAATATACGAAAAAACAAGCGATCTATTTTTTGGATCGCTTGTTCGATAGTTATACTGTTCTATTTATTCACCTATGAGCGTGATTGCTTGATCTAACACTTTTTCGCCATTCATCATACCATAATCAGCCATATTGATGACATCTAAAGGAATGCCTTTTGGTTCCAGACGTTTTTCAAAATCAGCTTTCATAAAGCGAACTTGAGGTCCTAATAACAGTACATCTACATCTTTATTTGCAAGATTGTTATCTGCGTCAGAAGCGGACACAGCGAAAATATCCGAGTCGATTCCTTTTGCTTCAGCAGCTTTTTGCATTTTTGTTACTAGTAAACTTGTGCTCATACCAGCCGAACATACAAGCATGATTGTTTTTTTAGCCATACTTTTCTCTCCTTTTTAAAACAAACTACGCAAACGTTTTCTTCGCGTCTGTTACTCTATTATATAAAAAGAAAGAAATTTGTCAACGTTTTCTAAACGCGGTTTATTTAATCAAATAGCCAACTAGATTTCACTAATTTATTGAACACGACATATTCTTTGTCCAAATTGATGACAACTACTTCATAGCCTGCATTTATCCAGCCATAGGCACCTTTTTCAGGGTGTTTATAATCATTTGCCCACCAATCTGTACTTTCCCTTGCTGTTTTGGGAAGTCCGTTACTGGGAAACAGCAGTTCGTCAAATTGGGTAAAGGTCAACGTTACTTGAGAGCCGCCATTGTTCTTCAAATAATGCGTAATTGCATCGTACTTTTTCATTCGTTCCTGCATCCCAAGATCCACCTACCTTTGTCTTTATTATCGCATACTACAGCGATTGCGCAACCGTTACAGTGTTGAAACAACCTAGAACTTTATTTATACTGAATAAAGAAAATGAAAAAAAGAGGTGACAAGATGATCGAGCGCTATCGTACAATAAAAGAAAATGGACAAAGTGAGATTGAGATCAAAAAATCACGCTTTATCTGTTCTCTTAGACGAATAGAATCAGAGGACCAAGCAAAAAGTTTCATTCAAGAAATAAAAAAAGAACATTGGAAAGCGAACCATAACTGCAGCGCCTTCATCATTGGAGAAAAAAATGAAATCCAGCGAAGCAGCGATGATGGAGAACCAAGTGGAACGGCGGGCGTACCGATGTTGGAAGTCCTCAAAAAAAATCAACTGATCAATGTAGCTGCAGTAGTCACTCGATATTTTGGAGGAACGAAACTCGGCACAGGCGGATTAATACGAGCATACACTCATGCTGTCTCTCAAGCATTGTCTGACATTGGAATCGTAGAAGGTACCTTGCAACAGGAGATCTCTGTGATGATCACGTATCCGCAACTAGGAAAATTACAGAATTATCTTGAACTCCAACATTTTTTTATAAAAGAAATCCAATATACTGATCAAGTTAGCGTCATCTGTGCTGTAGATGAAAAAAGTGCTGACCACTTTAAAGAATCCATCATTGAGCTGCTGAACGGACAAGTCCAATTTGAAGAGGGTCCTGTTTCTTATCACGAGCAACTGGTAACTGATCATATATAAAAACAGGTGATTCTGATTCTCTTTTATTTCTAATAAGGAATCAGGGATCACCTGTTTTTTATTTTTCCAAATAAAACTCAAAACGATTTCCTACGTATTGCGTACGCACATACTCAAACGGCGTACCGTCTTCAAAATAAGAAATCTGGCGCAAACGAAGAACTGCATCTCCTCGTTTTACCTCTAAATAGTCAGCAATTTTCTCAGAAGCCAACACAGCAGTAATCGTTTGATTCGCTGGACCGATCTTTTTCCCGCCTTTTTCTTCTAGCGTGCGATACAACGATTCAGTAATCTCTGCTTTGCTGTAGCCATCGATCAGCTTTTGTGGCACACTGGCAACTTCAAAACAAATAGGGACATCATCTGCGAAACGAATACGTTCCATTCGCAAGATCGTGTCATCTTTACTCAAGTTTAGTTTTTCCATTTCACTTGAGCTTGGCGAAGTCAAGAAATAAGAGATTGTCCGACTAGATGGTACTCGATTTTGCGATTCCATAATTTCTGTAAAACTTGTTGCACCAGACATTTTTTCTTGTACTTTTTCTCGCGCAACATATGTACCCGAACCGATCTTTCTTTCTAAGATTCCTTCATCTGCCAAGTTTTGAATTGCTTGTCTCAACGTCATACGGCTGACATTGAATTTCACTGCTAATTCTCTTTCTGAAGGAAGACGGTCTCCGACTTTCCATATACCTTGTTCGATTTCATTTTTTAATTGGTCATGAATCTGTATATATACAGGTAATTGATTCGACATAACGTACACCCGTCCTTTCGTTTCTTCTATTATAACTGGTATATACCTGATTCACAACTGAAAAAGATAAAGGTTTCTATCCATCAACAGAGGATTTAGACACACATCGTTCTTCCTACTCCTATTGTCAGAAACAATTTTTTAGATATGTCCAACCTAGAAAATAACAAAAGACCCTAAAATCGATGAAAATGCCGACTTATGGATCTTTTGTTATTATTAGCGGTTTTTAGCCATCCATTTTTTTGTATGATTCGTTGGGCGTTTTGATTTTACCTGGACCGCTTTTCCGCCTTTTTTCGGAATATTCACTTCAATATTGTATTTTTCTGATTTGACCAAATCATATAACTTTTCAGCTGCTTCGTCTACTTTTTCTTTCCATTTCATGTGGATCCCTCCAATTCTTGTAGTTAACTTAACTCTATCTTAAATCAGCAGAATCTTCAAGGAACAAGGTAGCAAAGCAAAAAAAAGAGCTCTCGAACTAACGAGAGCTTACGATTGTGGTATACTGGGGTAGCTGGATTCGAACCAACGCATGAGGGAGTCAAAGTCCCTTGCCTTACCGCTTGGCTATACCCCAATGAAATGGAGGAGAGTGGATTCGAACCACTGAACCCTAAGGAACGGATTTACAGTCCGTCGCGTTTAGCCACTTCGCTACTCCTCCGAAAGGTTTGTATCAACCTGACTTAGTTATAATACCTAATTTTCCAGATTTTTGCAACCCTTTATTGAAAGTTTTTTTGATATTTTTTTATTCGTGCAGATTCCAGTGTCGAATCACTGTTTCTATCGCATTTTCAAGACTTTTTTCTTTTCCAAAATCTTCTTCACCAAAGAAAATTTCATATTCTTTTGGTCCATAGGCTAAGATCTCACCAATCATTTTTTTCCCTATAAATAACTGAGTGACTTCATAATTCTTACCTTTGATATCTTTTTTCACTTCTTCTATACGCACTTCAATATCTTTATTTTTTTTTGACATCATTTTCACCTCTCAGATATTTTATCATACTGCAGCAAATAAAACATTCCTTAGGTAAAAATCTCCTATTCATTTCATTCACTTCTTTTATGCAAGCTGCACCTTCTCTAAAGCTCTTAATTCTCTCCTTGACGTACAGCGAGATAGTTTGCTGCTGCACCTACAAGATTAGCATCGTTTCTGTATTCACATAATAAAATCTGCGGTTCGAAATCATGCAAATCGAATTGTTCTGTCAGCTTCTTCATTCGGCTTTTGATCTCATCAATGAGCCCTTCTTTTGCAGAAACCCCGCCGCCTAATACGATCACTTCTGGATCAAACGAAAATTGAATACTGAATAATCCCTTTGTAAGATACGTATAAAAACTCTCAACTTCTTCTTTTGCTATTGCATCTCCAGTTTCTGCTAATTCAAAGACATCTTTTCCGGTATAAGCATTTTTATCGAGACCTTTTCGTTCACAATAACGCCAAGCCATCTGTACCGCTGTACCAATTTTACTGAATGTCTTATCGCCATCTAAGAACATCAACCCAAACTCTCCACCGTAAAGATGTGCCCCTTTATTGATTTGTCCTTTCGTGAACAACGCCCCGCCAATCCCAGTTCCTGCTACAACAAAAGCAACATCTTGATAATCGCGGGCAGCACCTTCATAAAATTCAGCCATTCCGGCACAGTTGGCGTCATTTTCAATCGTTACTGGAAGTTGAAACAGAGTTTCCAAATCTCGGAAAATATTAAATCCATGAATATAAGGAATCGCACTGATTCCCTCAATCACCTGTTTCTCATTATTCACTACTCCAGGAGAGCTGATTCCAATTCCTTCGACTTCAAAAGAAACGAGTATTTTTTTATAAACTTGAAATAATTGCGCTTTCATTTCTTCCCAAGATTCAGGCGTTGCAAATTGTCCCTTGCCTTTAATCTCTTTGCCATCCCAACAACCATATTTGACAGCCGATCCACCAAAATCAAAAACTAATATTCCCATAAAAATATTCTCCTTTTTGTTTGCTAAAGCTATTGTAATGTATCTATTTAGCATTTGAAAGCATTTTCTTGAATTGAAATTTTATTAGTTAAAGCTATTTTTAGGTAAGTGAATTGCTAAAATCACTTGATCCCTTAATTGATCTCCATTTTCAAAAATGGGCTCAGAGTAATGATGGATAAAATAGTCTTTGACTCGACCAATCTCCACATAGCCCATTTTTTGATAGAGATGTAACGCCGCACTGCTAGTACTGCCGGTTCGTATGATGATCTGAGTTTGACTGGAAGCGAGTTGTGAAAGCTTCTGAAAAGCTGTCTCAAGTAATTTTCCGCCAATCCCCTTTCCTTGATACGTTGGGGCTACTGCTACATTGACGATTTCGTATTCTTTTTCCCTTGCCACATAGATCAGTACACCTATTGTTTTTTCTTTTTCTTTCCATATCCAGCCACTCCCTCTGGAAACATATACTTGAACTTTTTCTTTATCAGGATCTGCATCTAATAACAAGGACCATGGTAAATCTTTCTTGTTTAGTTCTTCGATCATTTTTTGTCCCCCATATAAGTAGTTGCGGAGTTGTTACTTTGACAATAATTTTCCTCTTTTTCTTTATCGCTCAGTGCTACCCGTATTTTTCACAACCTTTTTATAATCTGGTTCTTTTTTATCTTTCTTATTTCGCGTTAATCGGAATGTCAATGGTACATAATCGATACCGCCTTTGACAAAAGGATGACAGCGTAAGATCCGTGCAGTCCCCATTACCGTCCCTTTTAGCGCACCATGGGTTTGAATTGCTTTTATCATATAATTGGAACAGGTTGGGTAATAACGGCAGCTAGGTGGAAATGCAGGCGAAATAAAGCGCTGATATCCTCTAACTAAATAAATCAATATCTTCTTCATCAATTAGATTCCTTCTTTTCTTTTACTAAAAAAAGGGATCGCGACTAACGTCAACGTTCCCTTCTGTTTTCTTTTATCATGTTCTGCTTCATGGCTCACTTCATATCGACTAGAACCACTGTGATTCTTATTTATCAATGAAAAAAGTCTCGAATATGAATCCACAAACTTGGCTGGAATACTTTAAATGGATTGCCGCCACCGATGACACCATATCCGATCATCGTTCCGGCCACAAAAAGAAGGATAAGCAATAAGATCACCACTAAAATCTTTATCAAAGTTAATAAGATATATCGTTGGTTACTCATTCAGCCACTTCCTTAAGCAATCGTTTGTGCTGTTTTTTCAGCAGAAGTTTGATCCATGTCTACACGTTCGACGTCTGCACCTAATTGCTGTAGTTTGATATGGAAATTATAATATCCACGGTCTAGATAATTCAAGTTACGCACACGTGTGATTCCATTTGCTTTCAAGCCAGCTAAAACTAATGCTGCTGCTGCCCGCAAGTCTGTTGCATATACTTCTGCACCTTGCAATTCATGGTTTCCATCCATGATTGCTACATTTCCGTCGATTTTGACATGAGCGTTCATACGGCGCATCTCTTCTAAATGTTGGAAACGATTTTCAAACACTGTTTCAGTCACCACACTTGTACCTTCTGCAACTAATTGGATAGCTGTCATTTGAGCTTGCATATCTGTAGGGAAACCAGGATGAGGCATCGTTTTTACATCTGTAGGTAAGATATGTTTTGGTCCGATGACACGGACTCCGCCTTCTTCTTCAATGATTTCTGCACCCATTTCGATCAATTTAGAAATCAATGGGCGGTTATGTTCAGAGATAGCATCTGCAATCAGCACATTGCCTTGTGTCATTGCAGCAGCAACCATAAAGGTACCTGCTTCGATACGATCTTGCACGATTGAGTGGTTGACTGCATGTAAATGATCCACGCCTTCAATACGCATTGTTTCAGTACCAGCTCCATAGACTTGAGCGCCCATTTTATTCAAAATGTTTGCTAAGTCAACGATTTCTGGTTCGCGAGCTACGTTTTCAATGATGGTTGTTCCTTTTGCTTTTACAGCAGCCATCATGATATTTTGAGTAGCACCTACACTAGGGAAATCTAAATAAATCGTGTTACCGATCAATTCATCCGCAATTGCTTCGATATAGCCGTTTTTTTGAATAATTTTTGCTCCTAAAGCTTGAAATCCTTTTAAATGCAAATCGATTGGTCGTTTACCAATCGCACATCCACCAGGCATAGCTACTTTTGCATGTCCATTTCTGGCAAGTAGCGGACCCATCACAACGATTGAAGCACGCATTTGACTAACATACTCATAAGGCGCTTCGATTTCTAATTGTCTTGAAGCGTCGATTGTTACTTGATTCTTTTGTTCATCAAAATCTACATCTACGTTTAAGTGACGAATCACTTGATTCATAGTGAAGACATCAGAAAGAATCGGAACGTTGTCTAATGTCGTAATACCTTCTTCTGCTAACAAACTAGCAGCTAAAATAGGCAAAACAGCATTTTTAGCTCCTTCAATTCTTACTGTTCCATTTAATTGATTGCCACCTCTTACGATGATCTCTTCCATGTTGTTCCCTCCAAAAAATTCCAATGAGCATACACTTACTCAAAATCTTTTCTATTATAACATCCTTGCTTTTAAAATAGTACCTTTTTTTAAAATTTACAGGCTAACGAAAAGATTTCGGCATAAAGCGATAACTTCTAAGAAAAAATTACTTGCAGTGTACCCTAAAAAAATTGAAAAAAGTACGATTGCCATTCTAATTTGCGTATTATGCATTGGTCTGAAAAAAGTTTCAATGCGTAACGAACGTAAAGACCAGAAGGCTAAGTAGATAAACGCCAAATGACTCACGATTCGAAGCACCGCATCAATTCCGTATACTTGCATAATGACGTCCTTTCTAACGATTGTTTTATAATAACTAATAAAATGATAATACCATAAAATGTATAAAAGGAAAAACAAGTATACTTAAAAATATAGGAATCCCCTTACATTTTTTAGGAAATAAATGCTAAAAATATGCAAAAAAAGGGACTGAGACAAAAGTCTTGTCGCAGTCCCTTATTCCAAATAAACGGTGTTCAATCATCTGACCCTCGGTATTAGCTCAAAAAACGGCAAAATATGAGGAACTATTTTCCATTTGTTTCTCTAATACTCAGGACAAAACGCTGATTTTACAACCTCTGATATACGGTGTTCAAAAGCTTGCATCTGCGGTAATAAGTCCAACCAAACGAAAAATATAAGGAGCTATTTTTGTTTAGCTGTTCTTATTACTTGATGCAAGGCAGCTTTTTCACAACCTCTGATATACGGTGTTCCAGAAGTAGCTTCTTCGAAAAATAAGCTGAGATTTCACAAAAATTTGAGAAGCAATTTTCGTAAATTCCTTCTTATGTCTTGAAGCTGACCACTTCTGTCATAACCTCTTTTTACTGTTCTTAAACACGGATAAACATCCGCATCTCATTTTATGAGTGCTTAGATACTTTGATACGATTGATTGCTCGGTGCAACGCAACAGTTGCCCGTTTCAATTCGTTCGTATCTTGTTTTGCTTTTGCTTCTTCGATTTGGCGTTCTGCGCGTTGTTTTGCACGTTCCGCACGAGATACATCGATATCACGTTCACGTTCCGCACTATCAGCAACGATTGAAACAACATTATCACGAACTTCCATGATTCCGCCATTAACAGCGATCCAATCGACGTGGGTATCTGAATCTGTTCGTTTTACACGAACTTCATCAATAGTCAATGGAACGATGATTGGTGCATGTTTAGGCAAAATCCCAAGCTCACCAGCTGTCGTACGTGCAACGACGATAGCTGCATGGTGATCATAGACCAAACCGGCAGGAGTTACCACATTTACTGTTAAATATTGATCCATGGGGCACCCCTTTCTAGTAGCCTAGTGTTTTCGCTTTTTCTACGACGTCTTCGATTCGGCCAACACTTCGGAAAGCTTCTTCAGGAAGATCATCGTATTTGCCTTCCAAGATTTCGCGGAATCCTTTCACTGTTTCTTCTACAGGGACATATGAACCTGGAAGACCAGTAAATTGTTCAGCCACGTTAAAGTTTTGTGACAAGAAGAATTGGACTCTGCGGGCACGAGAAACTAACACTTTTTCTTGATCGGATAATTCATCCATACCTAAGATAGCAATGATATCTTGTAATTCACGATATCGTTGCAATACGTGTTGAACTTCTGTTGCTACTTTATAATGTTCTTCTCCCACGATTTCAGGTGCTAAAGCACTTGAAGAAGAAGCCAATGGATCTACCGCTGGATAAATCCCTTGTTCTGTTAATTTACGTTCCAAGTTGGTTGTCGCATCCAAATGGGCGAATGCTGTTGCCGGCGCCGGGTCAGTGTAGTCATCGGCTGGCACATAGATTGCTTGGATCGATGTGATCGAACCTTTTTTCGTAGATGTGATACGTTCTTGCAATTGACCCATTTCTGTTGCCAATGTTGGTTGATAACCAACCGCAGAAGGCATCCGTCCTAACAAGGCTGATACTTCAGATCCAGCTTGAGTGAAACGGAAAATGTTGTCGATAAACAACAGTACATCTTGACCTTCTACATCACGGAAATATTCCGCAATCGTCAAACCAGTCAAAGCAACACGCATACGTGCACCTGGTGGTTCGTTCATTTGTCCGAACACCATGGCTGTTTTTTCGATAACTCCTGAATCTTTCATTTCATAATACAAGTCATTACCTTCACGAGTACGTTCACCTACACCGGTAAATACAGAAATACCACCATGTTCTTGGGCGATATTATGGATCAGTTCTTGGATCAGTACGGTTTTACCAACACCGGCACCACCGAATAGTCCGACTTTCCCACCTTTTAAATATGGGGCAAGCAAATCGATAACTTTGATCCCTGTTTCCAAAATTTCTGTACTTGTACTTAATTCGTCAAAGGCTGGTGCTTTTTTATGAATTTCGCTTCTTTCCGCATCTTCTGGGAAAGGTGTTTCTAAATCGATCGTATCTCCTAGTACGTTGAATACGCGACCTAATGTTTCTTTACCTACAGGAACAGAGATTGCTTTGCCTGTATCAATGACTTCCATTCCTCTTTGTAAACCATCTGTTGATTCCATCGCAATGGTCCGGATCACTCCGTCCCCTAATTCTAACGCTGCTTCAAGAACAACTTTTGATTTATTTTCGTCATTTTTATAAACAACTAATGCGTTGTTGATATCTGGTAAGGATTGGTCTAAAGAAAATTCCACGTCGACAACGGGACCGATTACTTGAACAATCTTGCCTGAACTCATCTTTTTTCCTCCAATCTCAATACTATTCTAGTGCCGAAGCTCCGGCAACAATTTCGGTAATTTCTTGGGTAATAGCCCCTTGTCTTGCACGGTTATAAGAAACCGTCAGCTCATCAATGATATTAGCAGCATTATCAGTTGCTGTTTTCATTGCTGTCATACCAGCAGCATGTTCTGCTGTTTTGGCGTCAACGATCGCACCGTAGATCAAACTTTCAGCATACTGAGGCAATAACTGAGACAAGATTTCTTCTTTTGAAGGTTCAAAAATATATTCTTGTTCGAAAGTAGTTGCTTCTTCTGGATCTAAGTCTGAGATTGGCAGCATTTTTTCTACACGAAACTGACTAGTTAGCGAATTGATATGATGGTTATAACATACGTATAATTCATCGAATACTTCGTTTTGGTACATAGTTGTTGCCATATTTACGATTTTGCGGACTTCATCAAAGCTTGGCTGATCAGATAGATTGCGCAGCTCATATGCTAGATTGATACCGCGTGCTTTAAAGAAGTCTGCACCAGTTCCGCCAATTGCGATCATCACGTAATCATCGGGTGATTGGTGGTCTTCTTCTAAAATAGACATCGTTTGTTTCAATATCGAGCTGTTATATCCACCGACTAAACCGCCATCTGCAGTGATGACGATATAACCAGTTTTCTTAACAGGACGGCTGAGCAGCATGCTGTTGTAATTGATATCCCCTCTAGGATTTTCTGAGGCAATATCATTTAACTGAGTAGCAGTCAAATGCGTAACGATTTCTCTTACTTTTGTTGCATAAACCTGAAACTTCTGTGAAGAAGCTTCAGATTTTGTCAACTTAGAAGCAGACACCATCTGCATTGCCCGCGTGATTTGGCTCGTTTTTTTCGTTGAAGCGATACGTGTCTTGATTTCATTTAATGAAGCACCCATTCATCTCACCTCACTATGCATTTTGAATGGATTTCAATTTATCTTCTGTAGAGGAATTATTTCCTTTTGTAGCTAAGAACATGTCTTTATATTCCTGAATCGCACTGTTCAACGCTTCTTCTTCTGGAAGATCTTTTGTTGTACGGATTGTTTCAAAGATATCTGAATGATTGGTATCCAGATATTCGAATAATTCATGTTCGAAGTCTAAAATACTGTCTACAGGGATACTATCTAAGAATCCATGTGTCAAAGCATACAAAATCACTACTTGTTTTTCAACAGCTAGCGGTGCATGCAATTTTTGTTTCAAGATTTCTACTGTACGGCGTCCACGATTTAGTTTTGCTTGTGTTGCTGCATCCAAGTCAGAACCGAATTGTGTAAATGCTTCTAATTCACGGTAACTTGCTAAGTCTAGACGTAAAGTCCCAGCAACTTTTTTCATTGCTTTGATTTGCGCAGAACCCCCTACACGAGATACAGATAGTCCGGCATCAACCGCTGGACGAGTCCCTGCGTAGAACAAGTCGCTTTCTAAGAAGATTTGTCCATCAGTGATCGAAATAACGTTTGTTGGGATATAAGCAGAGATATCTCCAGCTTGTGTTTCAACAAATGGTAAGGCAGTCATTGAACCGCCACCTAAATCATCACTTAATTTTGCTGCACGTTCCAATAAGCGTGAGTGTAAGTAGAAAACATCCCCTGGATAAGCTTCACGACCTGGTGGACGGCGAAGTAGCAAGGAAAGTTCACGATAAGCAACAGCTTGTTTTGAAAGATCATCAAAAATGATCAAGACATGTTTCCCGTTGTACATGAACTCTTCACCCATTGCAGTACCAGCATATGGTGCGATATAAAGCAACGGCGCTGGTTGAGACGCACCGGCATTCACAACGATTGTGTAATCCATTGCGCCATATTTTTTCAATGTTTCAACTTGTGTACGAACTGTAGAATCTTTTTGTCCGATTGCTACATAGATACAGATCATATCTTGACCTTTTTGGTTGATGATCGTATCGATCGCAATGGAAGTTTTCCCTGTTTTACGGTCACCGATAACTAATTCACGTTGGCCGCGTCCGATTGGTACAAGAGCGTCGATTGCTTTTAGACCTGTTTGCATTGGTTCGTTAACAGATTTACGTTGCATAACGCCTGGTGCCATTGCTTCTACTGGACGAGCTTTGTCAGTAACGATTTCACCTAGTCCGTCGATTGGCTGACCTAGCGGATTAACTACCCGTCCGATCAAGGCCTCTCCAACTGGAACTTCCATGATCTTTCCTGTTCGTTTTACTTTATCTCCTTCACGAATGGACTCGAAATCGCCAAGGATAATGATACCTACATCATTTGATTCTAAGTTTTGCGCCATTCCGTATGAGCCATTTGAAAATTCAAGCAACTCACCACTCATCGCGTTTTCTAAACCATGTGCACGAGCGATCCCGTCACCTACATAAGTTACGGTACCGATTTCTTCGACTGAAAGCACGTTTTGATAATTTTCAATTTGTTCTTTAATCAAGGCACTAATTTCTTCTGCTTTGATGGCCATTCGATTCACCTACCTCTTTGTACTATCTATTTAATTGATTACGCATATTTTCTAATTGCGTGCGAATGCTTCCGTCGATTACTCGATGGTTAGCTTCAACAATCGCGCCACCAATAATAGAAGAATCAACGATTTGTTTTAATTCGACTGATTGATAGTTCATTGTTTTTGCAACATTCTTTTCTAATTGTATTCGTTGTTCGTCTGAAAGTGGAACTGCTGTTGTGACACTTCCCAACAGCAAACCTTGATGTTCATCATATCGACGTTCATATTCTTCGATCATGAACAAAAGATCATCCATTCGGTTATACGCATAAACAACTTCTAAAAAGTTTTTAACGATTCCATCATAGCCACTAACAAGCTTGTCCATGATTTCTCGTTTTTCATGAGGTTCTAGACGAACATCACTTAACATATTACCTAATCCAGGTACTTGTTCATAGATTTGACGTAAGCTTACGAGATCTTGATAGATTTCTTCTGCTTGATTTGAATCGATCGCCAGTTCAAATAAAGCTTTCCCGTAACGTCTTCCTACTGTATATTTATCTAGTTTCATTTGAAGAACCTAGACCTTCGATATATTGATTGATTAATGATTCGTGCATTTCTGGAGATAATTCTTTGTTCAAGATTTTTTCCGCGATTTGAAGAGATAGTTCTGCAACATCGTCTTTTACAGAGTTCAGCGCTGAATCACGTTCTACAGTGATATCAGCTTGGGCTTTACTTTTTAGACGAGCTGCTTCTTCTTGAGCATCCTTCAAAATATTTTGGCGGCTTAATTCTCCACTTTCTTTCGCATTTTTGATGATATCAGCTGCATCAGAACGAGAGGCTAACAATTGTTGTTCGCGTTCTTGTTCCATTTTCGCTGAGTTGATGCGAGATTGTTCTGCAGAATCCAAATCATTGGCGATCTTGTCTTCACGTTTTTTCAAAATATCGCTGATTGGTCCCCAAGCAAAATGCTTCAAGAGAGCCAGTAGTATCAAAAATGAGCCGCTGACAACGATGACATTTCCTAACATCGCATTGCCAACTTCTGCAATTGCCAATTGATTCAGCATAGGCGAGCCTTCCTTTCTTTGAAGTACTTCTAGTTTTCATGTAAAAAAGCAGTAACAAACCAAATTGTTTCTGCCTTAATACTGATTCAATTAAACACCAAAAACTAGAATCAAGGCGACAACTACCCCTAAGATAGGAACAGCTTCGACTAGAGCTACCCCGATAAACATTGTTGTACGGAATTGACCAGACATTTCAGGTTGGCGAGCCATTGATTCGATTGTTTTAGAGATAACTTGACCGTTACCATAACCGGCTCCGATTGCTGCTCCCATGATTGCGATTGCTGCTGCGATATAATTCATAATTGTTTTCCTCCTAAATTAGATAAATAGTAGTTTGTTTTTAAAACGAATATTATTCTTCCACTTCAATCTTATGGCTCATATAAACCATAGATAAAGTAACGAAGACAAATGCTTGGATGCTTCCGATAAACAAGGAGAATGCGATCCAGACCATCTCTAATGGAATTGCTAACGGCAATGAGAACCAGCCTAAGCTTATTACCATTTTTGCAATCAAGGTTAGCAAAACTTCCCCCGCATAAATATTCCCATAAAGACGTAAAGCAAGTGTTAATAAGTTTGTAAATTCTTCAATCAGTTTCATCGGAAACATAAAACTATATGGTTTCAAGAACGAATTTACGAAATATCCTTTGAAGCCTAACTTTTTCACCCCAAATAAGTGAGTAAGTAAGATCATTATAAATGCCAAAGTTAAAGTAACAAACGGGTCTGCTGTCGGGCTTTTCCAAAGTGTTGTTTCGTTAGGTAAAACGATTTTTGTTACTAAACCGATGTTGTTTGCAACAAAAACAAATAAAAACAATGTAAATGCCAACAAATGGAAATTGCTCAATTCTTTTCTAGGCAGATTATCTGTTACGATTCCTCGACTAAAATCAATGACCCATTCTATCGCATTTTGTTTGCCTGTTGGTTTCAACTTAAGATTTCTTGTAAAAAAGTAAGCTAAGAAGAAAACAATCAAACAGGTCAGTAACACCATTATACAAACTGTACCATCAAACCAAATTGGTCCAATGTGGAACGTTAGCGAGCGTTCATCCAATCCATTTCACCTCTTTTCCCCGAAATTCACATAAAATCAATTCATGTGCGTATCTGGTTTTTTCCAATCGGTTTCTAACCACACGGTATCATACCACCATGAAACAGAAAATTCAAAACATTTTCATGAAAATTAGACACTTTTTTATTTCAGTCAAAAACGAAGCGAATTTTTCTTTATACACGGTGCTCCTGATCTAAGAAAAAACCTATGATAATCATGTTTTATCAGATTAAATGCTAACAAATTTTATCATTAAGTAAAAGCAAAAGCACCGAATATGCGAAAAAGGATAATGAAATTATCTAGAGAAATTTTTTAATGTTCGATCAATTTGTCGATCGATATCTTTTCGTTTCAAATCTTCCCGTTTATCATACGATTTTTTCCCTTTTGCCAGACCAATCAATACCTTGGCATAGCCGTTACGAATATAGACTTTTAAAGGAACAACAGTGATCCCAGTATTTTTCAATTCATTTTCAAGACGGATGATTTGTTTTTTGTGTAATAATAACTTTCTCGTGCGCAACGGATCATGATTAAAAATATTTCCTTGTTCATAAGGACTGATATGAACATTATGCAAGAAAGCTTCTCCGTTGCGGACGCGAATAAATCCATCTTTTAGATTGATCCGGCTGTTTCGTATCGACTTGATCTCGGTTCCTTGCAAGACCATCCCTGCTTCCATCGTGTCGATGATCGAATAATCATGGCGAGCTTTCTTGTTTTGTGCAATTAATTTTCCCTCGCCTTTTGGCATAGCTGTTTCCTCCAACTCATTTTATTTTTTCTTTTTCTTCTTTTTAACACCTTTGTAAAATGGCTTCTTCCCTTTTTTCTTACCGAACGTTTGCTTACTATCGCTATATCGTTTGTTCTTCTTGCCATTTCTTTCTGGGCGTTTTCCTGCTTGTTTTCCTTCGCGTTTTCCTGATTTTCCATTTCGTATTTTTGGCCGTTCCAACGCTGTAACCTCTTCTGCGGAAACAAGTTCAAAATCTACTGCCCGTTCATCTGGATCAGCTTTGACTACTTTTACTCGCACTTTCTGTCCGATTTTAAAAGTCAGACCAGTTCTTTCACCTACAAGAGCTAAATGATTTTCAACAAAATGGAAGTAGTCCTGTTTCAATTCATTGATATGGATCAATCCTTCTACTGTATTCGGCAGTTCGATAAACAGGCCGAA
This sequence comes from Enterococcus sp. E4-150, assembly GCF_035726465.1. Taxonomy (NCBI): domain Bacteria; kingdom Bacillati; phylum Bacillota; class Bacilli; order Lactobacillales; family Enterococcaceae; genus Enterococcus; species Enterococcus sp. E4-150. Next base: position 79,265 of record NZ_JAPRGK010000005.1, read on the forward strand.
TTTCACAACAGAGCTGATGATCCCATCGAATTCTTCTCCCACTTTGTCCATCATGAATTCTGCTTTCTTCATGGAATCTACTTCACGTTCTGTTTCTACTGCACGACGTTCCATCTTAGAACTATGATCTGCAATTTCAGGAAGTTCCGCAGCCCACGAACTTTGATTGCTTTCACTTTTATCTTCACTGTAAGAACGGATCAGACGATGGACGATTAGATCGGGATAGCGTCGAATAGGAGATGTAAAGTGTGTGTAGTAATCTGCCGCTAAGCCATAATGCCCAAAATTGTCTTCTGAATAGCGTGCTTGTTGCATGCTTCTTAGCAACATAGTATTGATAACTGCAGCTTCTGGTTTGTCTTCTACTCCTTCGATCACATGCTGTAAATCTTTTGGTGTGATCGTTCCTTTCGTTCCTCGGACCAGAATGCCCAAAGCTGAAGCAAAATCAAAGAAGCGCTGCATTTTTTCTTCTTTTGGCTGTTCATGGATTCGGTAAATAAACGGCAGATTTAATTTATTATAATGTTCAGCTACCGTTTCATTGGCCGCAAGCATGAAAGATTCGATCAAGCGTTCACCAATTCCTCTGCTTCTTAGCTGGATGTCATTTGGGTGTCCTTCAGCATCAACAAGGATTTTCGCTTCGCGATCCTCAAAAGAAATCGCGCCACGTTTGATTCGCATCGTTTCAAGGATTCGATGCAATTCACCCATTTCTTGGAACATAGGTACGAGCTGAGCATAGCGTTGCATCGTTTCTTCGTCTTGATCTTCTAAGATTTGATTGACAGCTGTGTAGGTCATCCGTTCTGTTGTTTGGATCACACTTGGGAAAATATCATGAGAGACTACTTGTCCATTTGGATCAATCTCCATTTCGCAACTCATGGTCAGCCTTGGAACATGGGGATTCAGTGAACAGATACCATTCGATAAACGTTGCGGGATCATCGGAATCACTCGATCAGTCAAATATACACTTGTCCCTCTTTCATATGCTTCTCTGTCCAATTGACTGCCTTGTGTCACATAGTAAGAAACATCTGCAATGTGTACTCCAAGAAAATAATTACCGTTATCTAATTTTTTAACCGTAACTGCATCATCTAGATCTTTTGCATCTTCTCCATCAATCGTAACAATGAGCTGATTTCTTAAATCTCTACGTCCAGTTATATCCTTTTCGCTGATTTGATCTGGAACTTCATCTGCTTCAGACAATACATCATCAGGAAATTTCGTAGGGATACCATTAGCCACGACAATTGAGAGGATATCCATGCCAGGGTCATTCTTATGACCAATCACTTGCTTGATTATCCCTTCTAAACTAGTCGCATACCCTTTTTCAGGGTAATGGGTCAGTTCGATCAGCACAATACTTCCGTCAACTGGACGAACTCCCTCTGCTGCTGCATATACTTTAAATTGGTTGAGCTTTCTATCTTTCGGGATAACAACGCCGTAAAGATCCGTTTCTTGTATTTCTTCTTCTGAATAAGCAACGAATTCCCCTGCTAACTGAGTAGTCGCCCGGTCTCGAATCTCGACTACTTTCCCCTCTGCTCCGCGATCCATATCTGTATTTGCTCGCTTCATGATATCGATTGCTACGGTGTCTCCATCCATTGCAAAACCAGTCGCTTCTTTTGGGATATAGATGTCATCTTCTTCGGGATCAATCGTTACAAATCCAAATCCTCGTTCATTTGCTCGAAATGTTCCTTCGATCAAGATTGGTTTTAAAGGAAGTTTCACTTTTCCTTTTTTATTGAAAACTATACTCTGTTCTCTTTCCATTTGAGCAATCGTTTGTACTAGTAATTTAAAATCATCGCTTTTTTGGAACCCTAAACCTTCAGCGATTTCTTCCATAGAAAAACTGCGTTTGCGACTGCTTTCCATGAAAAAGAGAATTTTCTCTTTTATCGTTTCTTTTGTCATATTTATTCCTCATTCCAAGGTAATTTTTCTAAAAATTCCAAGACGTCTTTTTCTAATTCGCGTCTTGCTGTACCAACTGTAATCACATGACCACTTTCAGGATACCATTGAAGTGTCACTCGCTGACGGCTCAACTTGCGTGCAGTTTCAAATACGCCATTAGGGTCGATCATTTCATCTTTCCCAGCTTGAGCTAAAAATATCGGCTGTTGGATATCTGACAACCTACTTTCTACGATTGCTGCCTGATCTTGTATATCCATTAATTGTTGTTCAGCTAACGAGCGGTAAGCAACTGCTTTTTCATTGATTTCTTTCTCTGATTTACCTGCTGTCTTCAGCACTTGACGTACGTATTTTTCAAAGTTTTCAGGCACGTTTGTTTTTACAGGAGACAAAGGCGAACAGAAAAAACCGCCGCCAATCACTGATTCTTCTTCTAGTGCTCGTACAGCAAAGATGCCGCCCATTGATAATCCTAATACGGCAATATCAGAAAACTGCTCAGACTGTAAAAAATGGATGGCTTTTTTAGTGTCTGCCCACCAGCTTTCTGCTTTTTCTTGCAAAATATCATATGGCTCCATTGTTCCGTGTCCTTTAAAAAGCGGCGCATAAACTGTATAATCTGCTTTTTCCAAAAATCGTGCGAGCATTCGAACATCGTTTGGACTTCCTGAGTAAGCGTGAAGCAGCAAAACCGCTCGCTTTCCATGTTTTGCATAAAGGGGTTTTGGTAATTGTCTCACTCGTCTCACCTCTTTCGCCTCATTTTACCATAGTTTCTTTCATAACTTCTTCTTAAGCGTTCTCTTTGCAATAAAAAAAGCCGCCCGCCGTTTTGCGAGAGGCTTATTCAACTACTTCGAAGATAAATATGCTAGGACAAATAATAAGATCATCCAGATAGCTCCCATAACTGCAGTTGATCGCTGCATGACAGCTTCAAAGCCGCGAGCTTTTTGTTTGCCGAATAGTTGATCCGCACCGCCGGTAAATGCACTCGCTGCACTATTTTGCTTGCTTGGCTGCATCATAATCGCAATGACCATAACAATCGATAAAACGATCACGATTCCCAAAATTAAATTATACATATCGCAGCCTCCTTCCCAAAAGATATCGTCTCTTTAACTTTATCATAGATAAAAGTCCGTGACAACTCTATATAAATGGAATAACAGCTGAAAGTTCAAAACTTTCAGCTGTTATTCTTATGACTGACGTAAGACGTCTTGATATTCTGGTTTCTTTTCAAACTCTTTTTTTGCATAAGGGCATAAAGGAATGATCTTTTTCCCGTCTCGTCTTGCTAATTCTACTCCAGTATACACTAGCTTTTCAGCTAACTTTTGACCACGATATGCTGGATCTACAAATGTATGGTCAATGATCATGATGTCTGGGCCCGCATCTGACCATGTCATTTCTCCGATCTCTTGTTGTTCATCATTGAATAAAGCAAGACGATTTTTTTCTTCTTTGATTTCCATATGCCGCACTCCTCAAATAACTGATATTTTTTTATTCCTACCTTATTTTAGCAGTCTCCTGATCTATAAACAATTATTTATCCTCGAATTACTTACAAAAAAGAAGAGAAAATTAATTCATCGTTATTCTTTGTTCAATAAATGAAAAAATCACTGTCCAATAGGTTTTCGGATCTTTCATCGATGCTTCCAAGTGTTCTGCTTCTGGAACAAGCAGCAGTGCTTTATCCCCTGCCGTAGCATTTTGAATCGTGTACGCTGCTTCTGTAGGGACAAAATGATCTCTTTCACCATGAATGACCAATAAAGGCAGATGGTTGCTGCCAAGCTGTCTCGTAGCTGATGCTTGCTTTAAGGAGTAACCGGCGTATTTCTGGGCATAATGATTCGCATATCTCATGACCATTTTTTTAGGAAAGACAGTGATTTTACTTAACATATATCGGAATTCTGCATAAACAGAAACATATCCGCTGTCTAAAATAAATCCTTTGACCGCTGATGGAAGTTTTTCACCACTTGCCATCATGATCGTAGAAGCTCCCATTGATCCGCCGTGTAAAATAATGGACGCATTCGGCTGTTCATCTAAGATGAGTTGGATCCAGGCAATTAAATCTAGCCGATCTAGCCATCCCATTCCGATGATTTCTCCTTCACTTTCTCCGTGCGCACGTAAATCAGGTACAAGAACGTTGAATCCTTTCTCTGCATATCTTTTACCTATATGAGACATGTCTCTTTTCCCTGTGCTTCGGTAATCATGTACGCAAATGACCCATTTATTCTGCTTATTTGGATGGATGAACATCTGACCAGCTAGTTTCAACCCGTCATAACTTTTGATTGTTTTGGGTGTTCCCTGCTCCCAAAAGCTTTCACACTCTTCTTCTAATTTTTGTCGTTTTTTTTCTACTGACGTGACTGCAGCAGGGTCCATCAAACGATGACCAGTGTCTTCATACCAGTCATATCCTCTCTGTACTCCCGCTCTTACTAATTTCTTTGCATAAAAATAAGAAAGAAAATGGTAACTGATCCCTATAATTATCAGAATAAGAATGAAATAAAAAATAACCATTGTACACCCGCCGCTTTCTGCCAAACTATAATCTAACTATTATCCAATGTACCGATCCATAGGATTCTTTATTTTCGGCACACGTAAATTCCATTTTTTTTTCATTGTATCATTTACTTAAAGTTCTCCTCAATAGATTTACTTGTAAGAGAGCATTTACATTCGCAATAAAAGCCAGTATACTAATTTCGTGCATTATAATCAAGACGCTCGTCTTGGACTGGTTCGGAAACTTCCCAGAATAAAAAACTAAGTATCTCTAAAGAAAGGAGATTGGAAATAATGCGAAAAGTAATTATTGATTGCGATCCAGGGATCGACGACACTTTAGCTTTATCATTAGCTGTCAAATCCCCTGATATCGAAGTAGTTGCTATTACCGTAGTTTGTGGGAATGTCCCTGCAGATATAGGTACGCAGAATGTGCTGAAATGCCTGGAACGCTGTGATCGTTTAGACATTCCTGTTTATCAAGGAATGGAAAAACCTTTGAAGCAACCTTTCATCAGTGCACAAGACACTCATGGTATGGATGGTTTAGGGGAAACAAATTTCCCGATGATCTTGAGAAAACAGGCAGAACCTCTCCATGCCGTTGATTTTTTGGCTGATTATTTCAAAGAAAAGACAAATACATCAGTCATTGCTTTGGGTCCTTTGACCAATATCGCTTTTGCTTTGAAAGTCAACCCAAATATTGGGAAACATATGGATCGTTTTGTCTCGATGGGTGGAACTTACAAAAGCCATGGTAACTGTTCGCCAGTTGCTGAATACAATTACTGGTGTGATCCTGAAGCAGCTTCTTATGTATTCGAGAATCTCAAACAAACGATAGAAATGGTTGGGTTAGATGTGACAAGAGAAATCGTCTTGACACCGACTATCCTCGAATACTGCTGTCAAATGAATCCTGAAGAGGGAGAGTATCTAAAAGCGATCACTCGTTTTTATTTTGACTTCCACTGGAAACAAGAAAGAATTTTAGGATGTGTCATCAATGATCCGTTAGCTGTTGCTTATTTTATCGAGGGGGCCATCTGTGAAGGTTTCAAAAGCTTCACTGCTGTGGAAACTCAAGGAATAAGTCGTGGACAAACATTGGTTGATCGTTATGAATTTTGGCAGAAACCTGCTAACAGTAAAATTATGACAAAAGTAGATACTCGTCTTTTTTTCCGAAAGTTTTTAACCGTTCTTTTAAATGCACAAGAAGAAACGATTATGAAAGATTTGGAAAGGTTAAAGATGGGCTAACAAAATGAATAAAAACAAAATGGCAACTCGCGTACTTACAGTGATGGCTTTGTGTATTGGGATCAATTATATTGGAGGAACGATTGCTTTATGGCTTCGTTTGCCAATCTATCTCGATTCTATCGGAACGATTTTTGCTGGTGCATTGCTTGGGCCTGTACCTGGAATGCTGACAGGATTGTCCAGCGGTATTTTAAGTGGAGTGACTACAGATATTTTTTCTCTGTATTATTCGCCAATCCAAATTCTCACAGGCTTGCTTGCTGGATTGATTTTGCCAAGATATCTCGGCAAAGATAAAAACAGCTTGAAACTGTTATTACTCGCTTTGATTTTGTCGGTACCTGGAACGATCGTTTCTTCGATCATTACCGTTCAGTTATTTGGCGGGATCACCTCCTCAGGATCCAGTATGATCGTTCAGCTATTACATGGGTTAGGTTTAAGTCAGACAACAAGTGTGATCTTGGTACAGGCAGGTACAGACTACCTTGATCGTTTGTTGTCTATCGTCGTTGTTTCATTAGTCATCACTATGTTGCCACAACGCTTGATATATTCAAAAAGAAAAATAGGCTGAATAAACAGAGCTGGATTAGCAAAATAATGCTAATCTGGCTCTGTTTTTTCATTTATTAAAAAAATCTTACGCTAAGTAGGATAAAATAATTCCTTGATATTTTTCAATCATATCCAAATAATTATCGATTTCAACATACTCATCTACTTGATGAGGCAAAGTAACGACACCAGGCCCAAAGACGACAAAGTCGAAGGAATGGTTAGCTTTCGTAAATTCGGCTGCATCCGTTGTTGCTGCCGCTCCAACTAAAGGTAATGGCTGGCTGAATTGTTGCTGAATGCAATGAATCAAAGGAGAATCTGGATCAGCTTTGACAGGTATTTTGTTGTAATCGATCATCAATTCCAAATGATAGTCTGTCTCTTGATTCAATTCATTGACGATTGATTGCAGCAATGCAATGATTTTATCATTTGGGTATTCTGGAATCGATCGAATGTTCCCTTGGAGCTGCGCATGGCTTGGGATGCTGTTGACTTGATTCCCGCCACTGATCAATGTAACATTATGGATTGTTTTTCCTAGGACAGGATTCTCGATTGTTTCAGCGAGGTGATTCATTTCAGCATTTGCTTTCGTAATGAATTCATTTAGGTGATTGATTGCATTATAACCTTGGTCTGGCATAGAGCTATGCGCTTCTTTTCCGTGCGAGGTGACTGTATAGTTGATTGATCCCATGTGCGTATACATCAAACTGTAATTGGTTGGCTCTCCGATGATCAAGGCATCTAAGTCATCTACATAGCCTGCTTTCGTGAGCTGTTCCCCACCTAGTTCACCCACTTCTTCTCCGACAGTGGCTAATAATTTGACTGTTCCGTTAAATGGTTTTCCTGACTCTTTCAGTTCGATCATGGCAATCACCATTGCTGCCAAGCCACTCTTCATATCTGTAGCACCACGTCCGTACAAACGGTTCCCATGGATTTCTGCTGCAAAGGGTGCATAGGTCCAAGACGATTCATCACCAGCCGCCACGACATCCATATGCCCAGATAGGCCTAACACTTTTCCTGATTGGCCCTTTTGGTAACGAGCAATCAAATTATCTCTACCATCTCTGTAAGAAACAATCTCTCCTGTTATGTCATGCTTTGCCAAAAGCTTATTCAAATAGGCTGCTACTTCACCTTCGTTTCCATTCACTGATTTAATTCGGATGATCTCTTGTAAAATCGCGATTTTTTCTTCTTTTTTCATCTAATCCTCTCCCTTGCCATTTCTTTTTATTGTATTTGAGTGTGCTCGAATTTTCAAATAGGAGCAACCAAAGTAAAAATGAAGAAAGAGAGCCACTTTATGAAAAATATGCTGCTACTTCCCTCCTATTTTATTTATACGAGAGGACTTGCTCATAGATTCCTATTCTACTGTTCTATCCTTAAAAGCTCTTATATGATGCTAGTTATTGTTAGCTTTCCTTTTTCAAGGATGATCTTTTCTTGTACCATTCTTTGTAAACATCATATACAGAAGCTAGTTGCAAAAAAAACTCTCTACCTGCTGATATTTCAGCAAGTAGAGAGTTCGATTACTTAACTAAGTGATCATACTCGACTATCTTTCAATAGTCGATCATGTATCTTCATTAGAAAAGAATTATTTGTTTTTTAAGTTGTAGAAAGATTTCAAACCTTTGTATTCTGCAACTTCACCAAGTTGGTCTTCGATACGTAGTAATTGGTTGTATTTAGCAATACGGTCAGTACGTGATAGAGAACCAGTTTTGATTTGGCCAGCGTTTGTTGCAACAGCGATATCAGAGATTGTTGAATCTTCTGTTTCACCAGAACGGTGAGATACAACTGCTGTGTAGCCAGCTTCTTTAGCCATTTCGATAGCTTCGAAAGTTTCTGTTAATGTACCGATTTGGTTCACTTTGATAAGGATTGAGTTAGCAATTCCTTTTTCGATACCTTCAGATAATTTTTGGGTGTTTGTTACGAACAAGTCGTCACCAACTAATTGAACTTTGTCGCCTAATACGTCAGTTAATTTCTTGAATCCGTCCCAGTCGTTTTCGTCTAATCCGTCTTCGATTGAGATGATTGGATATTTAGAAACTAATTCTTCGTAGAATTTGATCATTTCGTCAGTTGTTTTTTCGCCTTCGCCTGAATCAGCTAGTACGTAAACACCTTTTTCTTTGTCGTAGAATTCTGAAGAAGCAGCATCCATAGCAAGAACAACGTCTTTACCAGGTACATAGCCAGCTTTTTCGATTGCTTCGATGATTACTTCAAAACCTTCTTCGTTTGAACCAAGGTTTGGAGCAAATCCACCTTCGTCACCAACAGAAGTTGCTAATCCGCGAGCTTTCAAGATTGAAGCTAATGCGTGGAATACTTCAGCACCCATACGTAGAGCTTCTTTGAATGTTGGAGCGCCAACAGGCATGATCATGAATTCTTGGAAGTCGATTGAGTTATCAGCATGTGATCCGCCGTTGATGATGTTCATCATTGGTGTTGGCAATACTTTTGTGTTGAATCCGCCTAGGTAGTGGTATAAAGGTACTTCTAGGTAGTCAGCAGCTGCACGTGCAACAGCGATAGAAACACCTAAAATAGCGTTCGCACCTAATTTACCTTTGTTAGGAGTTCCGTCTAAAGCGATCATAGCTTTGTCGATAGCCATTTGGTCACGAACATCGTAGCCAATGATTGCTTCAGCAATGATGTTGTTTACGTTGTCGACAGCTTTAGTTACACCTTTACCGCCATAACGAGCTTTGTCTCCGTCACGTAATTCAACTGCTTCGTATTCACCAGTTGAAGCACCTGAAGGAACCATTCCGCGGCCAAAAGCTCCGCTTTCTGTGTATACTTCTACTTCGATTGTTGGGTTACCACGTGAGTCTAAGATCTCGCGAGCGTAAACATCAGTAATAATTGACATGTTTTGTCTCTCCTTTGAGTTTGTTTTTTCCTAAGGGATTTCCCTCATATACGATTTTAGTTAATTTTGCTCATTAGTGCAAACATTTCTTGCATTTTTCGCAAATTTTCAACAATTATTTTACAGCGTCTAACAATGACAAGAATGAATCTGCTTGCAAGCTTGCGCCACCGACTAAAGCACCGTCAACATTTTCTTTTGCCATGTATTCAGCAATATTTTCTGGTTTTACAGAACCGCCGTATTGGATACGAACTGCTTCTGATACTTCTTTTCCATAAAGTTTTTCAACTGTTTGACGTACAACTCCACAAATTTCGTCAGCGATTTGTGCGTCAGCTGATTTACCAGTACCGATTGCCCAGATTGGTTCATAAGCAATAACCATGTTTGACACTTGTTCAGCTGAAAGATCAGCTAAACCAGCTGTAATTTGTCCTTCGATCCATTCAGCAGTTTTGCCTGCTTCATAGGTTTCTAAAGATTCGCCACAGCATAGGATTGGTGTCATACCATTTGCAAAGATAGCTTTCGCTTTTTTATTGATGTCTTCGTCTGTTTCATGGAAATATTCACGACGTTCTGAATGTCCGATGATCACATAATGAACACCTAGATCAGCAAGAGCTGCTGGTGAAGTTTCACCAGTGAACGCACCTGAGTTTTCCCAGTAGCAGTTTTGTGCTGAGATTTTTAGTTCTGTACCTTCAGCTGATGTCATTAATTCTTGTAAGAATAATGCAGGAGATCCGATGACTGAATCAACTTTGTCATTTGAAGGGATTTTGTTTTTTACTGCTTCAGCAAATTCTTTTGCTTCTGATGCAGTTTTGTTCATTTTCCAGTTACCTGCGATAATAGGTTTACGCATTGAGGAACACACTCCTTAATTTATTGAAAAATGGCTAGGGAGTCATGAAAACTCCCTTCACCTTTTGATCGATTACTCGTCAGAATTGAGCAAACTTGGTCGTTTATTTATCGTTGATTGCTGCTAGTCCTGGTAATTCTTTACCTTCAAGCAATTCCAAGCTTGCGCCGCCACCTGTTGAGATGTGTGTGAATTTGTCAGCAAATCCTAATTGTTCTGCTGCTGCGGCTGAGTCTCCGCCACCGATGATTGTTGTTGCGCCTTCTAAGTTAGCGATTGCTTCACAAACACCGATTGTACCTTTAGCAAAGTTACTCATTTCAAATACACCCATAGGTCCGTTCCAAACAACTGTTTTTGCACCTTGTAATGTATCAGCAAATAATTTTACTGATGCTGGGCCGATGTCTAAAGCCATCAAACCATCAGGAATGTCTCCTTCGATTACTTGTGTTTCAACATCATTTGAAAATTCTGGTGCACAGACATTGTCGATTGGCAAGACAAGTTTGTCGCCTGCTTTTTCGATTAATTCTTTTGCTAGTTCCACTTTATCAGCTTCTACTAGAGAGTTACCGATCTTGATTCCTTTTGCTTCGTAGAATGTGTAAGTCATTCCGCCACCGATCAAGATTTTATCTGCTTTAGGAATCAAGTTTTCGATTACGCCGATTTTATCAGAAACTTTTGCGCCACCAAGGATTGCAATCATTGGTCGTTTTGGTTCTTCTACTGCTTCACCGATGAACTTGATTTCTTTTTCCATCAAGAATCCAGCAACTGTTGGGATACCAGTTGAAGCGATACCTACGTTAGAAGCATGTGCACGGTGAGCTGTACCGAAAGCATCGTTAACAAATACATCGCCTAATGAAGCCCAGTATTTACCTAGTTCTGTATCATTTTTGCTTTCTTTTTTACCGTCAATATCTTCAAATCGTGTATTTTCGAATACGACAACGTCGCCGTCATTCATGTTGCGGATTGCTTCTTCTAATTGTTCTCCGCGAGTTTCAGGTACGAATGTTACTTCTTTACCTAATAATTCGCCTAGACGTTTTGCAACTGGAGCTAAAGATTTTCCTTCTTTATCTTCTTCTGTTTTTACACGTCCAAGGTGAGAGAAAAGGATTGCTTTTCCGCCTTGTTCTAGAACGTAGTTGATTGTTGGCAATGCTGCTTTGATACGAGTGTCGTCAGTGATCACGCCGTCTTTCAAAGGAACGTTGAAGTCAACACGGACAAGAACTTTTTTGTCTTTTAAATCGATATCTTTCACTGTTTTCTTAGCCATTTTATTTCCTCCTGAATAAACTTATTATCAAAAAAAGCGGAAGAAGCGCGATTGCTTCCCCGCTTTTAAATGTACATGTCTATAATTTACACTTGTACGTTTGTCTATCTTATAAGTTAGCGAAGTATTCTAAAGTACGTACTAATTGTGCAGTGTATGACATTTCGTTGTCGTACCAAGCAACAGTTTTAACTAATTGTTTGTCGCCAACTGTCATTACTTTAGTTTGTGTAGCATCAAATAATGAACCGTAAGTCATACCAACGATATCTGAAGAAACGATTTCGTCTGTGTTGTATCCGTAAGATTCGTTTGAAGCTTCTTTCATTGCTGCATTGATTTCGTCAACAGTTACTTCTTTTTCAAGAACTGTTACTAATTCTGTTAATGAACCTGTTGGTACAGGAACACGTTGAGCAGCTCCGTCTAATTTACCGTTCAATTCAGGAATTACTAAACCGATAGCTTTAGCAGCACCTGTTGAGTTAGGAACGATGTTTGCAGCAGCAGCGCGTGCACGGCGGAAGTCACCTTTAGGATGAGGTCCGTCTAGAGTCATTTGGTCACCTGTGTAAGCGTGGATAGTTGTCATTAATCCTTCAACAACACCAAATTTGTCGTTCAATGTTTTAGCCATAGGAGCTAAACAGTTAGTAGTACATGAAGCACCTGAGATAACTGTTTCTTTACCAGTTAATGTTTCGTGGTTTGTGTTATAAACGATTGTTGGAACATCGTTTCCGCCAGGAGCAGAGATAACAACGCGTTTAGCACCAGCTGTTAAATGTTTTTCAGCTGCTGATTTAGAAGTGAAGAAACCAGTACATTCTAGAACGATATCTACGCCTAGTTCGCCCCATGGTAATTCTTCTGGGTTGCGGTTAGCTAATACTTTAACTTCTTTTCCGTTTACGTTGAATGAACCTTCATGAACTTCAACTGTTCCGTTGAAACGTCCTTGAGTTGTGTCGTATTTTAACAAGTGTGCCAACATTTTAGCATCTGTCAAGTCGTTGATTGCTACTACTTCGATTCCATCTACATCTTGGATACGACGGAATGCTAGACGTCCAATACGTCCAAAACCATTAATACCTACTTTAACTGTCATTTAAGATTTCCTCCTTATGAAAATCAAAAAAATATTTATTTTAAAGGGTTACCCCTTTTAAAATCTCATTTGCAGCAGCTTCATCAGTGATGAGCCACGTTTGTTTTGGTGCATTTTTCATATAAGCTCGAATTGCTTTGGCTTTTGATTTTCCGCCCGCGATTGCCATGATGATCGGGACTTTTTCCAAATCTTGCAATTCTATGCCGATTCTAGGGACCTTATAAACGACTTCACCTTTTTCATTGAAAAAGTAGCCAAAAGATTCCGCAACAGCATTTGCTTGTTTCAGCATGACTAATTCTTTTTCAGTCATCTTACGACGTGCTGCCATGTGTAATGCACGCCCAATACTATGAATAACACAATTCGCTTCACTAATCAAGTTTAAGACTTCTTGGATAGATGGCTCATTGAGTAAAGAATTGTAAGTTGCCAGACTTAATTGTTCCGGAACATAAAGTGCACGGTGGTTACCGTTTGCTTTAGCAGCCATTCTTGCACTGACAGAATTTGCCTGTACAGTTATCGCTTCACCAATCCCGCCTCTTGCAGGGACAAACAGGTTATGCCGTTTCTTATTTTCCAGATTAGACAATTGTTCGGCTACCACAGCCATAGTAGTTCCTCCCATCACAGCGATGATATTCTCGCCTTCTGGAAGTAGTCGGTCTAGGGCTTCGCTCAGCGCTTCGCCGAATGCATCAGCCACTTTGGTCTGCTCTTCGCTGTTTCCTGAAACAACGATACAGCGTTGGTTACCAAAATATTCTGCCAACTGTTGTTCGGTTTGATGCGTACCTAAAAGCTGATCCATGAAGTTTTCAAGGCTTTGATAAACTTCTTCGCCCTTAGTTGTCAGCGTCATACCGCTTTTTGAGGTGTCGATCAAATTCAGATTTTTCAAAAGATCTGTTTCTGTTCGCAATACTCGTTCTGTGATCCCCATACTTTCCGATAAACTTCGACGTCCAATCGGCTGCATCCAATAGATATTTCGTAAAATTTTATAGCGTTCTTGCAACACTTCGATAATATCTGGTGCAACAGATTCAATCATTTTTATTTCATCCAGCATAGCGATCTCCTTAGTTGGACACTTTACGTCCAATGTAGACTTAAAACGACCCATATACGATAAAAAAAGAAATTAACTATTCGAATTTCACATCAATAAAGGGAAATCTCAACCTCACGACTGTAAGTCTAACAGTTTTGCTCTCGTTTTTCAACTAAAAAGACTAGAAAAAGTGAAATACTTTTTCTAGTCTTTTGACTGATTAGTTATCATAACGTTTTCTTTTTGATGAACTCGGGATTCCTAATAAATCACGATATTTTGCTACTGTTCGTCTTGAGATCGCTATCTCATCTTTTTTCAGCAATTCAACCAATTTCTGGTCAGACAACGGCTTGTTTTTGTCTTCTTGATCGACTAATTCCTGCAGCTTTTTCTTCGCTGTATCTGCTGAAAGGTCTTCTGTCTGTTCTGTACTATTCGTAGGAATTCGTGTAGTGAAAAATTTTTTTAATTCAAATACACCGAAGTCTGTTTCCAAATATTTCCCGTTGACTGCACGACTGACCGTGGATTCATGCACATCTATCTCAGTTGCAACTTCCTTTAACGTAAGAGGCTTGATTGGACGTTCCTTGTCGATAAAGAAAGCTTTTTGCCGGGAAACAATGACTTGAGCAACCCGCAAAATTGTATCCCCACGTTGTAGGATCGTTTTCTTCAACCATTCGAATTCCTGTTTCCGTTCTTTTAAATAATTTTCAGTTTCTTTATCTGCTTGTTGTGACATTTGTTTGAAGTAACTCTCTTGAAAGCGTATATTTGGCTGATTTTTTCGGTTTGAGATAACTTGTACATTTTTATCGTCGTCCACTAATACCCGGACATCAGGAATAATGTACAATTCGCTGCTACGGTCGAAAATCCGGCCAGGGCTTGGACTCAACGTTTGTAAATAGTCGAATATCTGCTGAACAGCATGTAGATCAACAGAAAAACGTTGTGCGATTTCTTTCCATTTTCGCTCCACCAGTTCCTCAAAACATTCTTCCAACACGATATAAGCTAATTCCGGCGCATAATCATCTCGTTCTGTTTGAAGCATGAGACATTCTTGCAAACTACGTGCACCTACTCCAGCTGGTTCTAATTGCTGAATCAGAGTCAACGCATCGAGCATTTGGATAGGCGTAGCTCCAATCTCTTTTCCGGCTTCTTCTAAACTAATCGTCAAAAATCCGTTCAAATCGATGTATTCTACAAGATAAAGAACGATTTTCCTCAAAAAAGTATCTCGGTAATTCAAATGGACTTGTTCGATCAATGAATCAAATAAAGACCCTTTTGTATCAGGAATCTGATTTAGGTAATTTGTCTCTTCTCCTTCATAAGAAGATGAAGAAGCTTTTATGTAATCTGGCTGCCATTCCGGCTCAACAACTTCCACCAATGGATTTTCCATTGCTTGATTCTCAACGAATGCCAACAGCTCCTCACTGTTATATTGTAAAACTTGGATGGACTGTTGCAACTGTTGCGTCATGGCTAGTTTCTGTGTCTGCTGCTGTTTTTGTGAAAAATTTTGCTCAAATTTCATTTTTTTGTCCAATCCCCTTGTAATTTTTTATCTGTTTAGTTACAATTATCCCAGTGCTTGCGTCCTTAGTGTAGTGGATATCACGTAAGATTCCGGTTCTTGAGACGGGGGTTCGATTCCCTCAGGACGCGTTCTACTGCTATTTTAGCATAATTTACGAATAGTTGCTTCTTTATTTTTAAGTGAAAACTGTCCGCCAAAGAAAATTGGTGGACAGTTTTTTGTTGTACCTGTATAGATATTGTTAAGCCTTTGCAAGTAAGGTAGTTATGTGTTCAACTACTTATTAAAATGTGTTATTTATTAAAGATACTTGTCTCACTTACTGAACTGGCCGATGATCGTTTCTGCCATAATAGTTCTCGACAGCCGTTGGATGCCCTAATAAATCCCCAACTGTCGTGATGCGATACCCTTGCTCTTTCAGATAATCGATCACTTGAGGAACGGCACGAATCGTTTCAGGATAGATATCATGGAATAAAATAATTGCCCCATCGTATACTGTTGCTTGGATCTTCTGCAAAATCAAATCAGGATTTCTTGTCTTCCAATCTTCTGAATCAACAGACCATTCGATGATCGGTCGCTGGATGATCGTTGCTCCTACATTCGTGACAGAACCATAGGGCGGACGAACAAAAGTGGGGGTTTTGCCAGTGACTTTTTTGATCTCAGTGTCTGCTTTCGTCACTTCCTCCGTCATCGACTGGGCAGAAAGAGTGGCCAGATTCTGATGATCGTATGTGTGATTGCCAATCTCGTGCCCTGCTTCAGCTGTCTGCTTCACGATTTCAGGATGCTGCGCCGTATTTTCTCCTAAGACGAAAAAAGTGGCATGCACGTTTTTTTCTTTTAAGATTCGCAGAAGCTGCGGTGTTGTGGTCGCTCCTGGTCCATCATCAAAGCTGATTGCGACGCTTTTGACAGCCGGATCTCGGCTCGTTTTTGTACTGTCTTGTGTTGATTGTGATGACTGACTTTGTACCTTTTCCGCTGATTCTTGAATGGCTTCTTTGACGTTAGCTGTTTCAGTTGATTGGCTTTTAATGGTTGATTGTTCTGATTGTTTGAAAGATTGTGACGAATGCTCCGAAGAGTGTGTTTGTCCTTTTACTTCGGTGATCAAGGAGGCCACCGAAGTAATTTCGAAAAACAAAAGCACGGATAAAGCAATAATACTGATAACTAAATAATTTCTTTTCACTATATCTCTTCTTTCTCTTTTTCTCTTCTTATTATTTACTTGTACTTACTTGAAAATTGAAACTGCTAGTCGCAACTACTTCTCGTCTAATGATCCAAATAATCTTCCGATGCCAAAATCGTTTTTGTCACGGACTTAGGAATGACAAATTCTGGTGTACCCATATAACCAGGAGCAATTTCGTATTGAGAAAAAGTCAAAACTAATTGATGCTCTTTGTTCAAATAAAAACTTCGTGTAGGCGTAACAAGTGTTGGTTTTTCTATCGTCCCTTCTTGAATATCTTGCTCAGTCCAATAGTACTTAGATGGATCTTCCTTGACTTGTTCGGCCATCTGCCGTTTGACTTCTTTTGTCAAAACAGATAGATAGGTGTCATCTTTGAATAAAAGTGGAAGTGAGAGCTGGACACTGTTTTTCTTGTCGATTGTGTCGTATCTTTTTTCAACATGGCTATCTGCTGCTGTTTGGGTGATCTGCCTTTCAATCACGAGAAACCGGTTATCGTCTACGATTTTCTGATAATCTCCCAAAACTTGGTAATGATCCGTTTCAAAATTTCCATATTCTTTTTCAGCTTTTTCAAAATCTGCTTGTCCTTCGCGAAAGTATTTTTGATTTAATCCATGAATTGTTTTATTTTCTTTCTCATTTTGTGTATTGATCTTCGGTACCTGAATATCGATTTTTTCAGATCGATCAGTAAAGCGTTCGCCTAAGATCAATTCAATGACTGATCCTAAGATGGGTAAATCTTCTGCAAAGCTTCGAACTTGACTATTAAAAAGAAGGCTACTTGTTGTAATCATTACGATAGCCAAAGATACTCCGAACCCTTGGAGACGTCTCTTTCTCCGCTTTGCTTTTATAAATGATTGCTCTTCGATAATAAAACGCTGGCGGATCTCCTCTTTAAGCCCTTTGGGAATTGCTTGTTCTTTATAAGTTTTCTTTAGTTTTTTTAAATTTTCTTTTTGGGAATACATGGCACTCTTCTCTCCTTCATTCTAGGATTTGACGTAAAGCATTCAATGAGCGGTACATTTTCGTTTTAACTGTGTTTTCATTCATATCCAAGATAGTCGCAATTTCTTTCAAACGAAATCCTTCAAAAAAGTAGAGGATCAGAATCTCTTTTTCCGGACTGTCTATTTTATCTAAAATCATATGGAGCTCTGCAACGGAAGTTTCTAAAGGTAACTGTTGGGGGATATCTTGAATTTCAAATAAGTCCACAGGCGTCCTTTTTTGTCTGCGCCAACTATCTAATGCCGTGCGGATCAATATCCGATAAAACCATGCACTAAAATGCTCGATCTCTTTTTCTTTTTCAAAATAGTTCAGGGCTTTATGAAAACTATCTTGCATCACATCTAAGGCCTCTTCTTTATCATGTACGTAATTCATCGTGATACGGAACATTTTTTGATAATCAGTTTCGATGAGTCCATTCAGCAGGTGACGGTATTTTTCGATCTGCCGTTTTTTCTTATATCCAGTAAAAATCATTCTCCACTCCTTTCTGCCTCACTTAATATGACGTACAAGGTGCGCTAAAAGTTTCAATTTTTTTATTTTTTATGTATTTACTTGGGATTTTTATATACAAAAAAGAAGGTGTGACAAAAATCGTGTCACACCTCCTTATTCTGATAGGCTGATCGTCTCTGTCACAACCTCTCGTAAGAAAATAATGTTTATTCTTTTTCAGAGTCAGAAAATTCTTCCTCTTCATAATCTTCATCATCATCGTCTTCGTCTATGATACTTAAATCTTCTTCGATATTTCCTGGCAAGTCTTCTTCATCATCTGTCGGGTCATCTGCTCCGATTTCTTGCAAGTCAGAATTATAAGCAGCGATTTCTTCATCTTCATCATCATCGTCATCAAACAGATCATCGTCATCTTCTTCTGTCAGATCTGTATCTTCTGGGTCATCGTCATTGTAATCGATCGCGTCTTCATCATCATTGATAAAGGCGTTGACTTTCTTGCGTTTACGGCGACGTGGAGTATCTTCATCCTCTTCGTCCATTCCATGGTTTACTTCTTCATCGATCGAATCGATAGCATACCATGAACGCAAGCCCCAACGATTATCCCCTAATGAGATAAAGCTGCCGTCAATATTCAAGTCAGTATAAAATTGTGCGAGTGAATCACGAATTTCACTGTCTGATTTCCCAAGATAGTTTTGGATCTGGTTAGCTAAATCAGAAAAATCCATGACATCGCCACGTTGTTCTAAGATCGCGTGTGCTACTTCGATCATTGATAATTCGCTTTTGTTTGCACCTTCAAATACACTAATTTCCAATCAGGACACGTCCTTTCACAGTCTACTCCTTATCATACAAAATCAGACACAAAAAATCAAACTTTTCTTTTATATTTACGCTGTAAAATCCAAGGTCAAATAATATTCGCCGATTTTTTCCGGTCCCATGAACAGATCATAATCGATTCGAACCTTCCCTGCTGTGGGACGGTCTTTCAAACTAACATGCAGTTCTTTCGTAAAAGTAGCAATCTGGATCATACCGTATGGTGTTCGATAGGATGTTTCTAACCGTTCTTTATAGCCAAATTTCAAACGCATCCGCATTTCTCCTGCACGGATCAGCTGTACATGACCATCTGGAACTAATTTGATCGTTACAGGAATCTCATCGCCCGTCTCCTCCTGAATCTCTTTATAACGTATGTACAGCGTATCGCCAATTGTCACCATTTGCCCTTTCAAATCAAAATAAAAATCTTGCACTTCCCCTTGCTGTTTTACTTTTGTACGCAATTTGATTGAAATCGGTGTTCCTTGTGATAATTCCATTATTCATTCTCCTTTACTTCTCATAGCTACATTGTTCCTAGTTTCTTTTGTTTTGTCAACCAACTTGTCCATTTTTACAGAAAACCTTTTTTCCAAAACAACTCTTTGATTTTAGAGTATAATATTGTAGAAAATATGAATTTATACAAAGGAGCCGGTTGAATGAACCCTGCGATTCGACTAGATCAGCACATTTATCAAAAAAACGACTTTTCCCCTTTTGCATTAACAGATATATTAACGGAATATTCTAAAGAACACCAGCAAATCTTTTTACATTTCTGGCAATATGACTGCACAGTCATCTTAGGTATGAAGGATGTTCGAACTCCTTTTCTAAGTGACGGGATCCAAACACTGAAAGATGCAGGTTACGCTCCAGTGATCAGAAATTCAGGTGGATTAGGGATCGTATCAGATGAAGGAATTTTGAATATTTCTTTGATTTTCCCCCAAAGTGACACAAAAAAAATAACCATAGATGACGCTTACGAGCAAATGCTCCTATTGACTAAATACGCTTTTCCAAAGGCACCGATACAAGCATTCGAAATCACCCATTCTTATTGTCCTGGAACTTATGATTTAAGCATCCATGGCAAAAAATTTGCCGGTATCGCTCAGCGTCGGATCAAAAATGGGATTTCTGTTATGATGTACTTAAGTGTCAACGGTAATCAGGAAAAACGCGGGCAAGTCATGAAGCGATTTTATCAATCTGCTTTAAAAGAAGACTTTGGTACAAATGGCTATCCTGCAGTGGATCCTGCTACAATGGCAACACTTGAAGAACTGCTTGACCAACCCCTTTTTGTAAAAGAAGTCAAAGAAGCATTTGCAAAAGCTTTTGAAAAGCTGTATTCTGCAAGTGATTTACAGGATTCTACCGACTGGCTAAAAAAAGAAATCCAGCTGGAGCAATGGAACAACCAAATCCAGAGAATGGAACAACGTAATAACATAAAGGAGCTACATTATGACAACCCCTTATAAATATCAAATGCTGCCTATGGAAAAAGTTTTTCGTGATCCAGTCCATAACTATATCCATGTCCAGCATCAAGTAATCTTAGATTTGATCAATTCGAAAGAAGTCCAACGTCTACGACGCATTAAACAATTAGGCACTTCTTCTTTCACTTTTCACGGAGCAGAACATAGCCGTTTTACTCATTCATTAGGCGTTTATGAGATTTCAAGACGAATCTGCGATATCTTTTCTCGAAATTTTTCAAAAGAAAAAATAGGCAACGGAGGCTGGGATGATCAGGAACGGCTGGTGACTTTATGTGCGGCACTGTTGCATGATGTCGGTCATGGTCCTTACTCTCATACATTTGAACATATCTTCCATACGAATCATGAAGCCATCACTGTAGAGATCATCACTTCTCCAGAAACAGAAGTGTATCAGATTCTTAACCGAGTAGAAGAAGGTTTTCCTGAAAAGGTAGCTAGTGTGATCCAAAAAACTTACCCCAACCCACAAGTTGTCCAAATGATTTCTAGTCAGATCGATGCAGATCGAATGGACTATTTGCTTCGGGATGCTTATTTCACTGGAACAGAATATGGAACATTTGATCTTACCCGAATATTACGTGTGATTCGTCCTTATGAAGGCGGGATCGCTTTTTCCATGAGTGGCATGCATGCAGTGGAAGATTATATCGTTAGCCGATATCAAATGTATGTGCAAGTGTACTTCCATCCTGTTTCCCGTGGTATGGAAGTAATTTTGGAGCATCTGCTTCATCGCGCACACGAGTTGTATCAAGAAGATGCCAGCAGTTTTGAACTCCATTCTCAATTACTTCTGCCATTTCTTGACGGAAGCTTTACTTTAGAAGAATACCTCAAACTTGATGATGGGGTCTTGGGCACTTACTTTACTCAATGGTCTGAATCTGCTGATCCTATTTTAAATGATTTAGCTAAACGTTTTTTGAATCGTAAACCACTGAAATCTGCTACTTTTTCTGGCAACCGGGATTCAAAATTAGTCCAAGAACTCACTTTGTTAGTAGAAAAGGTCGGATATAATCCTGTTTATTACACTGCTGTGAATTCTAGCTACGATCTACCTTATGATTTTTATCGCCCAGAACAAGGCAGACATCGCACACAAATCGAGATTTTGCGAAATGACGGAACTTTGATAGAATTATCACAGGTTAGTCAGCTTGTTGCTGCATTAGCGGGACAAGAACAAGGAGATGAGCGATTTTTCTTTCCAAAAGAAATGGTTGATCCGTCCTTGCGTGATCATTATGATTTATTTGACGAAACTTATCAAGAATTTGCCAGCCATATCCGTAATGGCGCATTGATTGAAATAAATTAAAATATATTGGAGGAAATTATGTCTATCAAACTAGTCGCTATCGACATCGATGGTACTTTATTAAATGAGAAAAGAGAAGTAACAAAAGAAGTAAAAGAAGCGATTGCCGCTGCTGTTGCAAAAGGTGTTTCGATCGTTTTATGCACTGGCCGTCCCTTACCAGGTGTCCAGGAACAGTTAAACGAGTTGAACCTTTTTCAAGATAATGATTACGTTATTACTTATAACGGGGCACTCGTACAACAAACGAAATCAGGTAAAATCATCGCCCGTCACGGACTGACACATGAAGATTTCCTAGAGATCGAAGTGATGGCACGCCGTGTCGGCAGTCATCTCCATTCGATCGATGACAAAGCGATCTACACGCCTAATCGAGATATCAGCGCTTATACGATCCACGAAGCAAGTTTAGTCAAGATGCCGCTAAAATATCGAACACCTGAAGAAATGACACCAGACATGAACATCGTCAAAATGATGATGATCGACGAACCAGAAATTTTAGATGCAGCAATTGCGCGTTTACCGCAAACTTTCCGTGATAAATACACAACGGTCAAAAGTGCGCCCTATTACTTCGAAGTACTAAATAAAGAAGCAAGTAAAGGTGCGGCAGTTGCGAATCTCGCACAGCACCTTGGTATTGATCAAGATGAAATCATGGCTATCGGAGATAACGAGAACGACTTATCCATGATTGAATATGCTGGTCTAGGAGTAGCAATGGGAAATGCCGTTTCTCTTGTCAAAGAAGCAGCAAATGTCATCACTTCATCAAACGACGAGCACGGTGTAGCTGAAGCAATCAAAAAATATGTACTGTAATAAATAAAAAAACTGAGAGAAAGCTGATCTACTCGCTTTCTTTCAGTTTTTATTTTTTTCGATCCATCTCTCGACTGCCCATCGGTGGCTACCACGTTTCAATTTCACAAGCGCTTCTTGAGGGCTCACCCACCAAATTTTATTGGTCTTTTCAGTTGGTTCTCCTATACGCTTCCAAGAATCAGCAACAAAGAAATATCCTGGATTATAATAATAAGTTGCACGATAATTCGAGTAAAAATACTCATCAGCTTCTCCCAGATAAGAAGAAATTTCTGCCACAATTCCCATTTCTTCTATCAGCTCACGGACAATCGCTTCTTCTTTCGTCTCTTCTCCTTCAATTTCCCCGCCAGGAAGAAAAAAAGCACCATTTGGAGCCTCGATTACTGCAATCTGCTGATCTCTTTCTATGACAATATATGCTGCATAACGGGTTTGATAATCAGCAAATTGCTTTTTTTCACCAAAAATTGGTTTATCCATGAATAGTTTCCACCTTAACAGTTTTATTTTCTATCCATTTTACATGAGAAATTTCTCATGAACAAGCACAAATCAACTATTTCCTTACTTCTTTTTGTTATGATTGAGTAAAAGGAAAAGGAGAGATGAATCTATGAAAATGGCTCACACATGTGTTCGAGTGAAAGATCTTGAAGCATCAATCGAATTTTATCAAAAGGCATTTGGTTTTGAAGAAAGCCGCCGCCGTGATTTTCCAGAAAACAAATTTACACTTGTTTATTTGACACTTCCTGGGGATGACTATGAATTAGAGTTGACTTACAACTATGATCATGGTGCGTATGATCTAGGAGACGGCTATGGTCATATCGCTATAGCAGCTGATGATCTAGAAAAATTACACGAGCAACATAAAGCTGCTGGTCTTGAGATTACTGACTTAAAAGGATTACCTGGCACTGCGCCTTCTTACTACTTTGTCATTGACCCTGATGGTTATAAAATCGAAGTCATCCGAGGATAGTTAGTATGGGGCATTTTACTCTTGATTGAATAAAAAACAAACACCAATAATTAAAATGAGACGCAAACTTTTCATTAAATTGAAAAAGTTTGCGTCTTTTTTTAACAACCATTGTAGCTATAAGGTTGCCACTCTCCACCAATTTATTTTTAATTCATTTGAAAGAAATCAAATAAACGAGGTACCTTTAGAAAACAAAACTGCTTTTCCTCCTATTATCACACGATCTTCTTTTAATTCACATTCTAGATCCCCGCCCCTTGATGACATTTGATAAGCTGACAATTTTGTTTTATTCATTCTTTCTGCCCAATAAGGAATAAGATTAGAATGTGCTGATCCACATACTGGATCTTCATTGATTGTTAATTTTGGAAAGAAGGTTCTAGAAACAAAGTCTTTTTGCACACTTTCTGCTGTCACGATGACTCCTATTCCTAATTCAAAATTTTTGATAGCTGTAAAATCTGGCTGCAATTTAGCCACCGTTTTTTCATCTTCTAATACGAAAAATAAATCACGTGCTAAGTAGGCTTCTTTAATCTTAGCCCCAATCGCTTCTTCATATTCAGACAATATCGGCACTTTTTTCGGCATAATACTAGGAAAATCCATGTAATAATAATCTTTAATTCTTGTCACAAATAGATTACCGCTTTGAGTAGAAAATTTAATCGTTTCATCAGGTATTTTGTAATAGTTAAATAAAACAAATGCTGTTGCTAATGTCGCGTGACCACAAAGATCGATTTCTCGATCTGGCGTAAACCATCTAAGCTCAAATTCTTGGTTTTTCTTCACTGTAAATGCTGTTTCAGATAAATTGTTTTCAATGGCAATTTTTTGCATCGTACCTTCTGGCAGCCATTCTTCTAGCACATAAACCGCTGCTGGATTTCCTTTGAACACCTCATCTGCAAATGCATCAACTACGTAATAATCTAAGTTCATTTTAAAGCCCCTTTCTCTAATTTGTTATAAATATATTCTGCACAACAAAGATCTTCAATAGCTAGACCAACTGCGTCGAAAATCGTCGGCCTCGATTCTCCTTTATAAAATGTTTTTTTCTCAGAAACTAATTCGCCTAATGTACCAACAATACAAGATTCCTCTAAATCTCCTTCTGCCATGGCTATAAGCAGGTCCCCGCTTTCTGTTAAGGCAGCTGAGTAATCATCTACATAGATTTGAGAAGTTTCCATCAACGATGTACTTATCTCTCTTGTATCAGGAGTAAATGTGCCCACAGCATTGATATGTGCGTCTTCCCTTACCCACTCTTTTTGAAGAAATGCCTCTTTACTAGAGGTCAACGTACAAATGATTTCCGCTGGACGTACTGCATCTTCTACTGATATTGCATTTATAAACGTTATTTTAGGATACTGTTTTTTAGCTTTAGCGATAAAAGTATTTCGTCTTTCTTCTAAAATATCGTAAACAAACACTGTAGTGATGGGACGAATGGTAGAAATCGCAGTCAAATGCGACAATGCTTGTTGACCAGCTCCAATTAAAGCAAGTGTTTCTGCATGCGGATTTGCTAAGTAATCTGTTGCCAGCGCAGATACAGCAGCTGTTCGAATCCAGGTGACTGCATTTGCGTTTATCAATGCTTTGGGTAGTCCGTTTTGAGCATCAAACAAGAAAATCTCTCCTAAATGAGAAGGTAAATGATACTGATGATTATCCGGAAAAGCGGTAATGACTTTTGTGCCAAAATATCTGTTCTCCCCCAAATAAGCAGGCATCATCGCAAACATATTTTTGCCTTTTCCGTCAGGTAAAATTTCCACCAATCGAGGATTTTGGCTGATTTTACCACTTTCATAATCAAAAAAACATTTTTTCATTACTTGAATCGCTTCTTCAAAACTAAAAGAAGCTACTACTTCCTCAAAATTAATAATTTTCATAGACAATTCCCTCCTCACAAAAGATTAACTTCTAAAATCAATACAATCAATGGTAAAATTGTATGGTATACAATTTTAAGGAGTGGAGAAAATGCCTATTAATTCTTATGACAATTACCCGTTAACTTGGCGACCAGACAAACAAAAATTGAAGCGTCCTTATTATCGATCGTTGATTCAACAATTAGAACAAGATATTTTAAAGAATAAATTACAGAAAAACACTCAGTTACCCTCCCAAAGAGAGCTAGCTGATTATTTAGATTTAAATTTTACTACCGTTGGCAAGGCTTATAAATATGGAATTGAGAAAGGTTTGCTGTATACGAATATTGGAAGTGGCACATTTATTTCTCCCAATGTCTTTGAGTCCATCACCATCTCTACCAATGAAGTAACCGAACATATCATTGATTTTGGTCTGGTTAGTTCTTTTGAAGAATGTAATAAATTCGTTGTCCCGTTTATTCAATCAACTAGTAATAACCCAAATCTTGTTGGTTTGCTTAATTACCAAGATCCCAAAGGCACAAATTTTCAATTGACTACTGCAGCAAATTGGTTAAAAACTCAAGGAGTCATTCCGTCCTTAGAATCTCTATCTATTGTTTCCGGTGTTCAAAATGGATTGGCTATCACACTTTCTGCACTTTTCTCTCCAGGTGATAGAATAGCAACAGACCGATATACATACGCTAATTTCATTGAATTGGCTCAGTTATATCATTTAGAGATCGTTCCAATTGATTTTGACGAGCAAGGAATGCGACCTGATATATTGATTCAGGAATGTAGAAAAAAGAAGATTCATGGTGTCTTTCTTATGCCTTCTTGTAATAATCCTATAGGGTTTCAAATCTCTCACAAAAGACGAGAGCAATTAGCCGAAGTGATTGAAAAAGAAGGTCTATGGGTTATTGAAGATGATATCCATTCATTTTTAACAACTTACTATCAACATACGATCATTCCTCCTTTCCAAAATTTATTACCTAACCAAACAATCTACTTAGCTGGAATGACAAAATTTATTTGTTCTGGATTGCGAGTTGCTTATCTTGTAGTTCCAGTACATGTCCAAAGCAAGATAGAACAAGCAATTTTTAATATAAATGTGAAAACTTCTGGATTAGATGTGGAAGTCATCACTCAAATCCTCCATTCAAATGAAGCAAATAGGATCTTAGAAACTAAATTAAGTCTTACAAAAAGAGCCAATCAGCTTTTTGATTCTCTTTTCAAAGTAGAAAAACCAACGAATCGTGTCCCTTACTATCGAATTCTTCCAGTTGATCCTGAGATTGACCCTAAGATAATTGAGAATGACTTTCTTGCTAACGGTATCCGACTTTATCATTCCAGACGCTTTACTACACGTGCGCAACCAGATGCATTCGTTCGAATTTCCCTATCCTCTAATAACCTTGAAATTTTAGCTTCTGGACTAAGTATCGTAAAAGAAAAAATAAAAAAATATGAATTATAACCTATTGATAAATAAAGGAATCAAATCTTATTGATTCCTTTCAATAAAAAAGAGGCACTACCCGAGGTTCAACAACGGGTAGTGCCTCAAAAAATAAACGAACATTTTGCACTTAAAGTATCCAAGAAGCAAGAAAAATTATTTTATTTTCTTATTTTACTAAATCACTAGGTTTCTGTCAGAAGATGAAATTATCCAATCATGACACTTTCTTCTGGATATTTGTATTTTGATTGTGTTCTTTGTGCTTTTGTCATCAGAGAGAAGACCACAGTCAATACACCAACTCGTCCAATGTACATAAGCGCTATAATGATCAATTTCCCTATTGCAGTCAAGTCTGGCGTCAATCCCATCGTAAGACCTACTGTACCAAACGCAGAGAAGACCTCAAAAGCAATATATTCGATGCCAGAAGTTTTAGGTATCGTTTCAGTCACCGATAAAATCATGATGGCGACTACACACAACGTCAACGTAACAAAAAATAAAGTAAGTGCCCGCAACACTGCGCCTTGTCGGATGGTACGGCCAAATGCTTCCGCTCTCGTACGTCCTTTCAACATCGAACGCATCTGGATCAGCAACACACCTAACGTAGTTGTTTTCAATCCGCCGGCCGTCGACCCAGATGTTCCGCCGATGTACATCAAAAACATCGTTAAAATCAGACCTGCATGGCTCATATGGAGGTAATCAACTGAATAATATCCAGCCGTTCTAGGTGTCACACTCATAAAAAAGGTGTTTGCCAATCGTTGAAACATATTCCCTTCCACTAGCGTTGCCCCATTGCGCTCTGTGAAAAAGAACACAACGAATCCGCCTAATAAAAGGGTACCTGTAACGGTTAATGCGATTTTTGAATGAATCGTCATCTTCTTTTTCTGATGATATTCCAGTAAATCACGCCATACGATGAAGCCTAACCCACCAGAAATGATCAAAGCAGATACCACCATGATCAAATAAACATTTTGCTGGTGATTGGCTAAACTGTCTCCTAACAAATCAAACCCTGCATTACAAAAACTAGAGATTGCATGGAACAAACTGTACCAGATACCTTTCAACCAGCCAAATTCAGGCACAAATACAAAAGATAAAGCAACCGTACCAATCAATTGGATCACAAAGGCCAATTTTAGGATGTAAAGCATGAGCTTCATCACACCTGATACTTCTTCTAGATTCAGCGCTTCTTTTAATATAATACGTGTGCTGAGACTGACTTTCTTCTTTATCAATGCAAAGCATAGAATCGGAACCATCATAAAACCAAGACCGCCGATCTCAATCAAAAGCATGATCAAAAATTGACCAGCACTGTTCCAATGCTCTGCTGTATTCAATGTTGTCAATCCCGTTACACAGACAGCAGAAGTTGCAGTGAAAAGCGCATCGATAAAATTTGTCCCATGCCCACTATTACTAAAAAATGGTAGGGTAAGTAGGCCGCCGCCAACTAAAATCAGGAGAAAAAATCCTAATGCGAGAAGCTGAACAGCCGGCAAACGTTTCTTTATTTGTTTGCTTTGTTTAATCATCGTTTTCCTCTTTTAAAAAAAGATACCACTTAGTCAGTGGTACCCATATTTTTTACTTTGATCAACCTTGTTACTTCTGCGCGCTCGTTTTCTTCCAGCTTCATACGAATATAATAGATCGTTTCTTCTAATTGAGGGATCGTCATATATTCTAATGCATTGACTCGCCGACGTGTCTTTTCGATTTCACTCGCCATCAGTTGACAAGTTTTTTCGATTTCTGTCAGTTCCAAAAGTTTTGGAAGCAGGGTAGTAAACCGATCGATTGACCGATCCAGTTCGGCACTGGAATTCAAATACCCGTATTCCAAAGGTGTGTCTGTCAGCTGTTCATCATATTCAAAATTCATCACAGGTACTTTTACACTCATGATATTTTTGTCTACGATAGACAAATCAACGTTTTCCGCCGGCAAAACAAATAATTCTTCGATGAAAGGTTCCGTGATCGAAGCATTTGCCAATACAAAATCAGACATTGCTTCTGTCATAGACTCTTCCATTTCTTGACGCAGCTGGTTGTTCTTTCGAATCAACAGGATGAATTGACGCATCAGTTCATCTTGCTTATCTTTTAATAATTTATGCCCTCTTGTGGCAGTTGTCAACTGTTTTTTCAATCGAGTCAATTCCATGCGGGTCGGATTCACATTCAATCGTGCCATCAGAACTCACTTCCCTTCTGGCAGATATTTGTCCAGCATGTCGTCTTTGATTCGTTTTAATTCGGTTCTTGGCAACATCGATAGCAGTTCCCACCCTAGATCAAGTGTTTCAGTAATCGAACGGTTCGTGTAGAATCCTTGATTGACATATTCTTTTTCAAACCGCTCAGCAAACTTCGCATAGATCTTGTCTACATCAGATAAAGCAGATTCACCTAAAACTACGGCTAATTCTTTTGCCTGTTTTCCTTGTGCATAGGCTGCAAAAAGCTGATTCATCGTAGCTGCATGGTCTTCTCTTGTCTTTCCGGGTCCAGTTCCCTTATCTTTTAACCGCGAAAGAGACGGGAGTACATCAATTGGTGGCTGAATCCCACTCTTGTAAAGCTCTCTAGTCAAGATGATCTGTCCTTCTGTAATATAACCAGTCAAGTCAGGGATTGGATGAGTTTTATCGTCTTCTGGCATTGTTAGAATCGGAATTTGAGTAACCGATCCTTTTAGTCCGCGGATTCTTCCTGCTCGTTCGAATAAAGTAGCTAAGTTCGTGTAAAGATACCCAGGATATCCTCTTCTTCCTGGAACTTCTCGCCGTGCTGCAGAAATCTCTCGCAATGCCTCTGCATAGTTGGTCATGTCTGTCATGATAACCAAAACATGCATTCCCTTTTCATAAGCAAGATATTCTGCAGCAGTCAAAGCCATACGAGGAGTAGCGATACGTTCGATTGCAGGGTCGTTTGCTAAATTCATAAACATGACAGAACGGTCGATTGCGCCCGTTTGACGAAAATCTTCCATGAAAAATTCAGCTTCTTCAAAAGTGATTCCAATAGCAGCAAAGACTACGGCGAAATCATCTGATGAATCGAGTACCGTTGCTTGTCGCGCGATCTGAGCAGCTAATTCTTTATGAGGAAGACCAGAGCCAGAAAATACTGGTAATTTTTGCCCACGAACTAATGTATTCAAATGATCGATTGCAGAGATACCTGTTTGGATAAACTCATCTGGATAATCCCGAGCTACTGGATTGATTACTTCTCCGTTAATATCCAAATGCTTTTCAGGCAGGATCTCTGGTCCGTTATCTTTCGGTCGTCCCAAACCATCGAATACTCGACCGATCATGTCTTCCGATACACCTAGTTCTAAAGGATGGCCTAAAAATCGTACAGAAGAGTCACGTAAATTGATACCACTTGTTCCTTCGAATATTTGGACCATTGCTTTATCTTCTTGGACTTCCAATACTTGTCCACGACGAATCTCGCCATTTTGCATACGGACTTCGATTAATTCTTCATATTTGACACCAGCAACTTTTTCAACCGCCATCAATGGACCGACGACTTCACCGATCGTACGATATTCTTTAATCATTGCTCATGCCTCCTTCTGAAACGATCGTTTGCATCGTTTGCTTGATTTCACCAATAATTTGATCTAGTTTTTCTAATTCTGTTTCCGGGATATATTTGCTTCGTCCGATCCTTTCACGAATCGATACGGTACCGTCCATGATCTCACTTAAATAAGCACCTAACGACAACGCACGGCGTCCTTCTTCACCAAAGGTCAAGATCATCTTCAACATTTTGAATTGTTTCTCTCTTGAAGTGAATGTATCGACATCATCAAAAGCATTTTGCTGCAAATAATCTTCACGAATGGATTTTGCCACTTCTAATGTCAGACGGTCATTATCTGAAAGGGAATCAATCCCTACCAAACGCACGATTTCATTCAGCTGCTGTTCTTCCTGCAAAATACGCATGCCCTCGGTGACCATGGATGCCCAGTCAGCTTGAAGGATATGATCCATATACTTCCCTACTTCTGTTGAATAAAGAGAATAGCTTTGTATCCAATCGATCGAAGGAAAATGTCTTTTTTGGGCTAAACTGGAATCAAGACCCCAGAATACTTTTACGACCCGCAATGTATTTTGTGTGACTGGTTCCGAAATATCCCCTCCAGACGGGGATACAGCACTGATTGCGGTTATACTTCCTTCGCGACCTTCTGATCCTAATGCAATGACTCTTCCAGATCGTTCATAGTATTCCGCAAGCCGTGAACCAAGATAAGCTGGATAACCTTCATCACCAGGCATTTCTTCCAAACGTCCGCTCATCTCACGAAGTGCTTCTGCCCATCGTGAAGTGGAGTCTGCCATGATAGCAACGTCATAACCCATGTCACGGAAATATTCCGCAATTGTGATTCCCGTATAGATAGAAGCTTCTCGAGCTGCTACTGGCATGTTTGATGTATTAGCAATCAATACCGTACGTTCCATCAACGATTCTCCTGTATTAGGGTCAATCAATTCAGGGAATTCATTTAAAACATCCGTCATCTCATTTCCACGCTCGCCACATCCCACATAGACAACCATGTCCACATCGGCCCATTTTGCAATTTGATGCTGAACGACTGTTTTCCCTGCACCAAAAGGACCAGGTACAGCTGCTGCTCCTCCTTTTGTCACTGGGAAGAATGTATCAATCACTCGCTGTCCAGTGATCATGGGTGCATCCGGGTTTAATTTTTCTTTGATTGGCCGACTACGTCTTACTGGCCATTTTTGAAGCATCGTCAAATTTTTGTCACCATTTTCGGTTTCAATGACACATACTGTTTCATCAATAGTGAATGAACCTTTTTCGATTGTTTTGATCGTTCCTTTTATCCCATTTGGCACCATGATTTTATGTTTTATAACTTTTGTTTCTTCTACGATCCCGATAACATCTCCAGCACTCACCGTTTCTCCGGCTTCTACTGTTGGTTCGAACCACCATTTTTTCTCATGGTCCAATGCGGGCAATTGAACTCCGCGCCCTAAGAAATTACTTTGTGTGATTTCCATAAAGGTATCTAATGGCCGTTGGATTCCGTCAAACATTTGTGAAATGATCCCTGGTCCTAATTCAACAGATAAAGCTTCACCAGTAGAGCGAACCGGTTCGCCTGGACCAATTCCAGAAGTCTCTTCATATACTTGAATAGACGCCACATCGCCACGCATCTCGATAATTTCTCCGATAACTCCTAGATCTCCCACTAGACACATGTCTTGGATACTGGCATCAGACATGTTCTCAGCCATTACAAGAGGTCCGGAGACTTTTATGATTTTTCCAATTTGCAAAATTTCTATCTCCTTTTCATACTATAAGATATTTTGACCTACTGCTTTTTCTACGTTTTTTTGAATTTCTTCCAGCCCTATCCCTAATGATCCTTGATGATTGGGAATCAATACGATAGCAGGTATCATTTGTTCCTTGTAACGTTCGATCGTTTCTGGGCTCAATGCTGCACATTGCTCTGTGACATAAATCACGCCATACTCATTCTTTGCCATTTCTTCAATTGCCTGACGAACGGTTTGCTTGGTTGTACCATAACGAACATCAAAGCCAAACAATTTGAATGGCAAAACAGAATCTTTGTCGCCAACTACACCGATCTTATGCGTCATAGACTTGTCTCACCCGCTTTCTGATTGTTTCTGATTCGAAATGGCTTCTTTTGCCGATAACCAGTAAACGAAGGTTTTTGCTTTCTACCTCTTTTGCGTTCAAAAAGGCTAGTAGTGGCAGTGGTCCGAAAGCCTGGGTTTGTGCTTCTTGATACAATGAACTTAGATAATCATCTTTCAACTGTTCAAGCTTTACGAGATCAATATTTCCCTCACGGATGACAGGGCGCAGAAAATCAGCATAATCTGTCTCTAATAGAAAATTCGTGTAATCTTCCATATCTTTATCTACAAAGTTCAAAAATACTTCTTTTTCGATACTTCCCGAGCTGGAAAGTACCGTCGTCATGAACCCATATGTTCTTTTCTGCAATATTCCTCGAGCCATCGTTGTGATATTGGTCAAGTCAATAAAAGCAATGACTTCTGTCAGCAATTCTTGATATCCTAGCTTATCGGCAAGCCGTCGCTGCTCTGTCAAAAACTGTCGATCATAAATCACGTCAATTCCCTGAAGAATGGTAGACTCTTCAAAATAATCACGTACTTCTCGTATACTGTCCATAATGCTTTCAGGAAGTTCATTTGAAACTTGCGTATGAATGGCATCCTTCAAGGTTTCTAATGAATAAAATCCATCGTCGATATACAAATGGTCCAGATTTTGATTTGTCATCTCAGCTTTTGTCAAAACCTTCAGATTATGGAAAGTATAACGCATCGTATAGATCCAAACGATTTCAGGCTCCGGTGCTGATTCCTTTAACCAGCGAAATAGACGGCTCTGCTCCTTTAAAAGATTCTGTTCGAAGTCATATTCATATCCGTCATAAATATATGGACTGTAAATCGTGGATTTCAATATTTCACCAAGTGCTTCGACAGAATTTGTTTGAATCATCCGTTCAAATGTCTCATTGGACAAAAGTTCAAGCTCTCTTCCGCGAATCAAGGGATTTAGTTCGTGGTATTCCATACACTGATCCCTCCTTATTCGAATAATTGATTGGCAATCTCAAAACTCATCGTTCCTTGGATATCTTGTACAAGGCTGCTGAAAAGAAAATTATACTGAACTCCTTGATCGTTTATCAGAAAACCCGCTTGATCAGCAACAGTTTCATCACTTAAAACCATCATAAAGGGAAGTTCATTGTTCCATTCATCCAACAACGTCTGAGAAAGATAGGCTGCTGATTTTTCTCCAGCAATGAATGCTACTTTTCCTGTCAAAGGTAATGAATACAATGCATTTTTGATAAACTGGATTTGTTCAGATTCATCCCAATTTTCCATTTCAGTTACCGCATCTGCAAACAATCGTCTTAAAAATTCCTGCTTCGCATTCAAATTTTCTTGTCGTACTTCTACTTGCTGGCGATTCCTTAGCTGACGGTATTTTTTTTCGAGTAATTCGATTTGTTTTTCTTTTTGTTTTTGATGTTCTGTTTCAACTTGCGTACGTTTTTGTTCAAAGTTTTGATCGATCTTCATTCGCTCTTCTTGTTCTAACGCCGCTCTTTCCTGCTCTGCTGCTTCGTTCATCTGAGAGATGATTTTTTCAATGGCGTTCATCTGCTTTTCCTCCTTTATGCTTAGGCATTCAACACTAATAGGAAGGAAATAACGAAACCTAAAATCGCGTATGTTTCAACCATCGCAGCAAAAATGATTCCTTTTGTAGCATGTTCAGGTTTTTTCGCTAAAATTTGAATACCTGCCGCTGCGACTTTTCCTTGGGCAATACCTGAAAACAAGCCTGTAAAAGCAATCGGCAGAGAAGCACCTAGAAAGTTCAGTCCTTGTACAACTGACATGTCATTTCCTAAGTTGATAAAAATCAAAAAGGCAATAACGAATCCATACAAACCTTGCGTACCTGGAAGCAATTGCAGAATCAGAGCCTGCCCGAATTTTTCGGGTTGACTTGTTGTCAATGCTGCTGCTGCCTCACCTGTCATTCCAACACCTTTAGCTGAACCGATCCCTGAAAAAATCGTCGCTGTTGCCATCGCTAATACCGCAAATACCATTCCACCATTTTGACTAATTAAGTAATCCATCATTATATAAAAATCCTCCAATTATTTATTGTTTTTTTTCTTGTGATTGATGTTGACGTATTTTTCCGCCGTTTTCAGCGGATCAAAGGCACGTCCGCCTCCTGTATAAAACTTCCCAAAAAATTCGACATACTGCAATCGTGCGCCATGGACATAGGCACTTAGCAGTGTCAAAAACATATTCAGTGCGTGTAAAGCGATGATCAAAAGGATCCCTACACTGAATCGAGCAGCTGGCGGCATGAAAGCAACTAGCATATTGAATGCCGCTCCAATACTTCCGCCTGAAATACCCAATGCCATCAAACGTGTATAACTGACTAAATCACCGATATAGCCGGTCAGTCCGTAAAGATTATACGCACCTTTGGCAGCACCTTTGACTTTAGACGGCGTTTGGATAATCGGAACGATCAAGATACATAAGGCAGCAATGATCGATAGCCCAGCGCCAAGGTAAACAAATGCTGTATTTTTTATCAACATGGCACCAACCAACGCAATAACGATCCCAATTAGGATCCCTTGCCAGGCAAATCCATCACTGACAGCACTCAAGTAATCTTTTCTCCTGATATTTTCCTTTGCTGCCACAAATAATCCAACCAAAATCTGTATCAGACCGAAAATCACGGATAAAATCAAAATCGTATTGACGTCATCCGTCGTAGATAGGATTGGGAAAGGCAAGCGGATGCCAAACAGTTCTTTTGGTAATGACTGTCCGAAAAATGAACTGTAGATCAATCCCCAGATGATCGATGGTATCGAGAGAATCTCAAAGAATTTTACGAAACGTTTCATCCCGCGTGGTAGAACAAGTAGTTTTTGAGCTAGTATTGTCCCAATGAGCATCAGCAAACCATAACCAACATCTGCGACCATCATCCCGAAGAAGACAAGATAAAATG
Source organism: Enterococcus sp. E4-150 (assembly GCF_035726465.1). Taxonomy (NCBI): domain Bacteria; kingdom Bacillati; phylum Bacillota; class Bacilli; order Lactobacillales; family Enterococcaceae; genus Enterococcus; species Enterococcus sp. E4-150. Next base: position 114,703 of record NZ_JAPRGK010000005.1, read on the forward strand.
GTGTCATCCAAGGTGTTGGATCTACTTCTTCATATTTTGGCAGACTGTACATTTCAGTCAGCAATTCAAAAGGTTCGACAAGCGGATGGTTTTTCAATTTAGTAGGGACTTCCTGCTGAATCTCTTCTGAGTTTGGTGTTTCGAAACTGACGTATATATCTTCTTCTGATACGGTTTCGTTTAACACATGCAGCAAATTCTGTTTTTCTTCTGCATCTACCCAACCTTGCAAAACGATCAGATAAGTCGCATGGATAAACCGTTCTTTTATTTTTTCTCGTTCTGCAACGGCAAGTGTGACTTCTTCTACCCATTCAAATTCTTGGATATAGCCACTGCACTGACCTAACGCTGTCGTTATCTTCTTTTGCTGCTCGTGAACAATGGATAATTGCTGCTTGGTCTCTTGCAGTTTTTCTTTAGGATTTTGTTCATAAGGATACGTTTCTTTATTGAACCCGTATTTCCCAGCAATTTCTTCTATAACAGCAACTGATTTTTTTAAAGCAACATACGAAAGATAAACTTGTTTTGGCGTATAATCTATTTCTTCCATATAAACGTCATCAAGCTTACTCAGTTCTTCCTTGAAACTTTCAAAATTTGCTGCACTCACAGTCCCCATCTCAAAAATGGTCGTCTTACTTGCATACATACTTGGAGCAATATCCAGCTGTTGCCAATGAAGAAGCCATTCTTCCTCTTCTTCTAAACGATCACGTTCTTCAGTTAGTTGTTCCCACTTTTCTTTTAAATCAAGGACTTCTTTCAATTTATTTATGAAATTTTCTTCGGAATAATTGGCTTCCAAATCTTGTAAGGAAAGTTCTTGACGTTTCAAATGGAGTTTCTTTTGACGGCTATCGCCGTGGTGTTGTATGAATTGGATAGCTTCTTGGATGTCTTTCAACCGATTACCTAAAGCGCTTAATTTTGCTTCTTTATCAATAATCGTGGTATCTGGAAAATACTTCTCCACCCACTGGTTGTTTGTTCTATTTTGATACAGATCCCGGATTTCAACGTTTTGGATTCCTTGTACTGCTTGTAAAATCCTCTCCTGATTTCTTTTATCTGAAATGAGGGTCACTTTTTCCATCTTAGTGACGGCCATAAGTTTCTTTCACCCTTTCAATGATCGCACCGATCGCTTGACTCTGATGCTTTTGATATTGATCTTTCAAAGTTGCTTGCACCTTGTCTGCTTCTGCTTTCAATTTCATTTTTTCTTTTTCTAATTCTTGTATTTCAAATTGTTCTTTTTCTTCCACCAACTGTTTTAGTTGTTGTCGATAGTTTGTTTGGATCGTTTCCAATTCCTGCTCTTTTTCTGTTGCATAGATCTTCAGCTGCTGCCGCAGTGTTTGAGCACGCTTTTCATTTTCTTCTTCTGCTTTTCGGATTTGTTCCAAAGCTTCTAACACTTGCTTCACTTCCTTTCGATTTAAAAAAGAGGTACATGCTTTCTTTTTTCATTGAAAGTATGTACCTCTAAAGATAACTTAGTATAGGCAGGCCCCTTCAATAAAATGTCCTTCTCACCCCTTGAAGAACTAGATCCTTGAAGCTTACGCCCAACCTTTTTATTTCTGCTTACTTTTTATTATAACAAATTAAGCAATATTTTCAACTATCGTCATGAATTTCACACGAAATTTCTCTTTACAGATAGTAACACAGCAAGAACAGATAAGTATAGGGGCAAGTCTTACATAGTTTAATTTTTTTTAAATCCTTGTTACAATAAGTCTACTTTAGGGGGAATACAAATGAAACCAATCATCGGCATTGCCGGAAATCAACTGATTCGAGCAATAGATACTTTCCAAGGAAATCAAGTGAGCTATACACCGCAAGGATTCGTGGATGCAGTTTTAGATGCTCAAGGATTGCCTCTTATTCTGCCAGTCATGTCTCCAGATTCAGCTCCTCAACTGATTGGACAAATCGACAAACTTATTCTTGCAGGTGGTCAAGATGTCAGTCCACAACTTTACATGGAAGATCCTCATCCAAAGCTAACGGAAACAAATATTCAACGAGACCAATTTGAACAGGCACTGATCTTGGAAGCATTGAAACAAAGAAAACCAATTTTTGCAGTCTGCCGGGGACTCCAACTATTGAATGTCGTTTTGGAAGGTACACTTTATCAAGATCTTTCATTATATCCAAAGTGGTCAGTAAAACATGAACAACAGCCCACTGCCCCGCAATTTACGACTCACGAAGTCAAGATTGTTTCAGACAGTTTGTTAAGCAACCTTCTCCCCGATCCATATTTTGTGAATTCTTACCATCATCAGGCAGTCAAAGATCTTTCACCTTTATTAAAAGCCATCGCTTTTTCTAACGATGGACTCGTTGAAGCGGTTCAAAGCAAAGATGATATGCATAAAATCCTCGGTGTTCAATGGCATCCGGAACTTACCCACCGTGTACATCCATCTGAACAGCGCTTATTCGATTTCTTTGTGAATGAATTTTAATAGACTTTCTGAGGGGGTTGTGAAAAAGCTGTTTAGTTTCGAGTATTAAGAAAAATTTTGTGAAAATGGCTTTTCACATTTTTGCATAAATTTGGCTTAATACCGAGAAACTGGCTTTTGAACACCGTTTATACCAAGAGGTCGTGAGCCTGCCGTTCAACTCTGAGTCACAAGGAGCAATTTCAAAAAACAGCTTTTCATGTTTGTTGAATAGTGTGACTTGTGACCGAGGAGTTGGCAGAAGAACACCGTTTATCCGGAAAAAGAGACTGCGACACGACTTTTGTCTCAGTCTCCAGTCTATGGAACAATGTTCACTGGAATTCTTCTCAATCGTCCTTTCGATAGTCCAACAGCCTTTTGAGCTGGGTAATCTGCTGCTGCAGTTCCATACCTTTTGTTGTATCACGATTGAGTTTGCGTGGTAGTTGCTGTTCGATTACTTTTTTCACATTTGTTTGGTCGGATTTTTTTGCAAATTGTTGTTCAATAGGCAAAAACGGATAATGTGTCACGATTTGGAAACCATAAGAATTGCATAATAGTGAATAACCGGCAATTCCTGTCGTTTTTTGATAAGCTTTGGATAAACCTCCGTCAATGACAAATACTTTTCCATTTGCTTTGATCGGTGACTCCCCTTTTTTTACTTTTACTGGCGTGTGCCCATTAATGATTGCTGACCCTTCTTCTTTTGTGTCGAATTCTGCTAAAATTTTTTCACTGAACCACTCTTCATCTCGCAAGTGATAATAAGGATTGCTTTTCTCGACGTGCGTATGAGGCTCTGTGAGAAAATAACGTTCAAAAGTCGCCATTTTACTCTTGCCGAATAAAGGCGAAAATGGCCCACTCCACGCATACCAAATCAAATCGGTTGCTAAATCTTCTTTTGCAGTCAGATCTTTTGCGCTTTCAGTTATCTGTTTTTCAAAAAAGCCCAGCAGTTCTTTTCCGCGATAAGATTGGTCTAATTCAAATGCTAAGAGCTGTCCCTTCTCGTCTACAGGTATACAGCCATGAAACAGCACATGCTGATTGTTCGTGAGATACATTCCCCCTTTTTCGATCAAAAACGTCATATGTTTTTGCATTCTCAAAGAGTGCTGGAATGAATACATCAAACTATCAATCACTTTTTGTTCCTCTTCCAAGAATTTTTTTGGATCATCTGGCTGGATCGTTTGAAAACAAGTTCCTTTCAACTCATAGAGCTGACCTTCTAAATCAATCGTTGATGCTTCATAGTCGATTTTTTCCAGCAATTTACGATCGTCCATTTTAAATTCAGGTCGACGATCCAATAACTGATGTTCTGATTTGAATTGAAGGATAGAAAGTGCCTGATGGATTTTTTCTAATTCTTCTTGCTCTCTTTCGGATAGATTTTTACTGTTTTTAGGCGCAAATACTGGATTCTTCTGATAAGTTTGATGAGCAAAAGAAAACAATGGACGTAAATTCAACCCATATTCTTTCTCTAATTCAAATAAATAATTATAGCGTGCTGCAATCCGTAAAAGTGTCAGTAAACATGCCTCAGAGCCGCAATACGCACCAATCCACAAAATATCATGATTTCCCCATTGGATATCTACAGAAGAAAAATCCATGATTCGATCCATCACTTTGGCTGCTTGAGTTCCTCGGTCAAAAATATCTCCAACGATATGCAAATGATCGATGACAGATTTTTGGATCGTCTGTGCAAGTTTCGTTAAAAATTTTTCTTCTTCCTTCATCAAAACAAGTTGTTCAATGATTTTTTTTACATAGTCTTTTTTTCCATTGATACGGTCATCGATATACAAGAGTTCCTCAATGATATAGCTATATTCTTTCGGCAATCCTTTTCGAACTTTTGACCGGGTATATTTGACTGTCGTAAACCGTAAAAGATCGATCAAATGATGGATCAGCTGCGATTTATCTTGTTCTTTGTACCAATCAGTCGTTAATGCATATTCTGGATAAGCCGTAAAAATAGTGAATTGGCTGATATCCGTTTCCGTCATTTGTTCAGAAAAAAGGTCTTTGATCTTTTCTTTAAGATTTCCTGAACCGATACGCAGAATATGATCAAAAGCAGGAAATTCGCCATGTATATCACTCAAAAATAACTCTGTTCCTTTTGGAAGCTGCAAAATTGCTTCGAGATTGATGATTTCCGTGATGACATCCTCCGTTGAGGGGAATTTTTCTGAAAGTAAATCTAAATAACGGTCCATTAAAACGCCTCCAAAAATTGGTATACTCAATATTATAAAGTTGTTATACACTATTTTCAATGAATATATATCCAATATAGTAAAATAAATAAAATAGGTCTATACAAAAAGAAGCTGGGAACAATAGATGTCCAGCTTCCTTCTGTATTTTAGGATTGTTTTATGCTTTTTTTCGTTCATTCCTCATAATTGAAATCGATTGTTTCAATGAACTCCATAATCCGCCTTCGCTATAAACGAGTACATTCGATTTGTACATGTTTGCAGACAAGATCATCAATAAGAATGTTACGGCTACAAGTACCAACAAGGAAATCAATGCTCCACCCATACCGACTGTCTCATTTGCTAAGCGAACCGGCATAATATATGAAGATAAGAATGGAATATACGAAGTGATCCGAATAACGATATTGTTTGGATCTGAAGCTCCTAGTATCAATCCAAGCATGTATCCGCCTAGAGATAGATAAGTCACTGGCAAAATTGCTTTTGCTGTATCTTCTGCTTTGTTGACCAAAGAGCCACATAAAGCTGCTAAAACAGAAAAAATCAAAATGCCAAAGATCATGAATAGAAGAGAATACCACAAGAATGGTCCAATCAAGTTATCCAATGAGATACCGTCTAATATATTTTTGACCATTTCCATATCTTTGAATTGACTGTATCCTATACCAAAAATAATACCGTATAATGCCATTTGCGTTAATGCAACAAGTAAAACACCTGTTAATTTTCCGTAAAAATGCTTTTGTGCAGTCGTACTGGACAGGATCACTTCCATGATCCGCGTGCCTTTTTCAGAAGCGATCTCTTGTGCAATGATCTGCGCATACGTCAAAATAATAATGAACAAGACAATCGTTGCTACATAACTTACGACGTATTGGACTGTCGAGTTATCTTCTCCGACTGTCATTTTTCCTTTTGAATCAAAATTGACTTTTTGTCGAGTCAAACTTGCTTGTTGGCTCAAGCTAGCTACTTCTTCTGGTGAAATGCCTAATTGACTCGCTCGAAGCATCGATTGCAAGCCAGTCAGTTGTTGTTGTATCAGTAGTTGTGTACTTTGTCCTAATGAATTTTCGCTATAAAGCATCCCATTTATCTTATCATTCTCAGTTGAGACTACTAAATACGCATCGATTTTTTCTTCCGAAAGCTCTTTTTGTGCTTTTTCTTCAGAATCAACTGCTTTGAACTCAAAATCATCTGTTTTGACTTGGCTCATTTGCTGACTGATTTGCTCATTATCAGCCAATACGCCGATTTTATTGACATCACTATTTTGTTGAGCAAAGTTTCCTGCTACATAAATGATACCCAGCATGATAAAAGGGACTAATATCATGATCAAGAAAGAAATCGACTTAACATTTTTTAAATAGACATCTTTGGTAATAATCCAAAACTTACGCATCGATTTCACCTGCTTTCAATTTGAAAATCTCTTCCAAAGTTGGCGGTTGCTGGTTAAACATAGGAATGTAGCCGAACTGAGTCGCACGAGTAAAGATTTCTTTCCCAGCTTCAGGATCTTCTAAGGTAATCTCTAACGTATTGTCTTCATGAAGGATCACTTTTTTCACGCCTTCGATTTCTTCTACTTCCTGTTGGCTTAAACCAGATTCCAAGAATAACTTCGTACGGCCAAATGATTCACGAATCTCATGTACTTTTCCATTCAAAACCATTTTTCCGTTTCGCAACATGATCAAATGATCGCAGATTTTTTCTACATTATCCATATTGTGGCTAGAAAAAATGACACATGAACCATGTTTTTTCAATTCCAATATTCCATCTTTTAGCAATTCAGCATTTACCGGATCTAACCCGCTGAATGGCTCATCCAAAATGATCAATTTAGGTTCATGGATTAACGTGGCGATCAGCTGGACTTTTTGCTGATTTCCTTTAGACAAAGATTTTACTTTATCCGTCTTTTTCCCTTTTACCTGAAATTTTTCCATCCAAAAGTCGATTTTTGGTTCAATCTCTTTTCTTGATTTCCCTCTAAGTTCTGCAAAATAAAGCAGTTGGTCTTGAATCGTTACTTTCGGATAAAGTCCCCGTTCCTCCGGAAGATAACCGATGACATCATAATCTTTCTCCCCAAGATGATGGCCATTCCATAACACTTCTCCTTGGTCTTGTGTCAAAAAATCCAAGATCAAACGAAAAGTCGTTGTCTTCCCAGCCCCGTTTTGGCCAATTAGCCCCATGATTTTTCCATCGGGGATTTGGAAAGAGACATGATCGACAGCTGTGTAGTTCCCAAAAGTTTTAACAAGATCCTTGACTTCTAACATTTCTTCACTCCTTCTTCAAGAAATCACATATATCCTTAGACACCAGACGTAAGCGATTTATTATTTACCAACAAAACGTAAACGCTCTTTTTGTTGTACATAAAATGATAGGACACTTTACTTTCTTTGTAAAGTGCCCTTTCCTCATTCCTGATGTAATTTATCAAATACGTTTTGTGCGACATTTTTCGGCAGTCCGATTTCTTGTAATTCTTCTGTCGTGGCTGCTGTGATATTTTTCAACGATTTGAACTCTTTAAGCAGCATTTTTTTTCGTTTTGGTCCTAACCCTTCAATTTCATCTAATCGGGAAGCAAAACTGTTTTTACTGCGTAGCTGCCGATGGAAAGTGATTGCGAATCGATGGACTTCATCTTGGATTCGCTGGAGTAAGAAAAACTCTGGTGAATTTCGCTCAAGCGGTACTACAGCCAAATCTGTACCGAATAGCAACTCATTTGTTTTATGTTTATCGTTTTTTGCCATGCCAGCAATAGGAATATCGATTCCTAATTGATTTTCTAAGACATCTTTTGCCACATCTACTTGTCCTTTTCCTCCATCGATCAAGATCAAATCAGGTAAAGGCAACCCTTCGCGAATCACTCGCGAATATCTGCGATAGATGACTTCTCTCATTGATGCATAATCATCCGGTCCGTTGACTGTTTTTATTTTATATTTCCGATATTCTTTTCTTGCCGGTTTTCCATCAATGAATACGACCATCGCAGCCACAGGATTCGTCCCCATGATATTAGAGTTATCAAAAGACTCGATACGTATTGGGGTCGGGATATTCATCGCGTTTCCTAAACGTTCAACTGCTCCGATCGTCCGTTCCTGTTTTCTGGCAATCAGATCAAACCGTTCATTCAAAGCAACTGAGGCATTCTTACTCGCCAATTCAACTAATTTTTTCTTTTCTCCTCGTTTTGGTTGCAGCACTTTCGTAGCTAACAAAGCTTCTACACTGGGCTTGTCGATCGTATCAGGAATCAAGACTTCTTTAGGAATGAAATGCTCATTTTCCTGATAAAACTGACCGAGGTAAGTCAAGAAATCTTCTTCTGCTTCGTTATAGAAAGGAAACATTGAAACATCTCGTTCAATTAGCTTTCCTTGTCTTACGAAAAACACTTGGACACACATCCATCCTTTATCAATCGCATAACCAAATACATCTCGATCCAGTAAATCAGTATTTGTCATTTTTTGGCGAGTCATGATTGTCTCAATGGCACGGATCTGGTCTCGGTATTCTGCAGCTTTTTCAAACTCCATGTTTTCAGCAGCTTTTTCCATTTTCTGATGGATCTCTGACTCGATTTTTTCGTGTCCTCCGTTTAAAAAGTTTTTCACTTCATCAACGATTTTCGTATAGACTTTCGGATCTACGTCGAAATAATAAGGACACAGACATTGTCCCAAATGATAGTAAAGACAAGGCTCCTTCGTCTGACTAGGTTTGCATTTTCTCAGAGGAAATAATCGATCGAGGATCTTCTTTGTCTCATTCGCCGCACCGACATCGGGATATGGTCCAAAATACAGTGCTTTGTCTTTTAGTACCTTACGAGTAATCACCAAACGGGGATATTTTTCATTCGTTATCTTAAGGAAAGGATAGGTTTTATCATCCTTTAACATAATGTTGTATTTAGGATCATTTTTCTTTATCAGATTGATCTCTAAGAGCAATGCTTCGATATTCGATTCTGTAACGATGTATTCAAAGTCTTCGATTTCACTAACAAGCCGTTCCGTTTTCGTATTATGGCTACCAGTAAAATATGAGCGGACACGATTTTTTAATATTTTGGCTTTGCCGACATAAATGATCGTTCCATTTTTATCTTTCATCAAGTAACAGCCGGGCTGATCAGGAAGTAAAGCTAATTTGTTTTTGATTCGTTCGTTCATCTGGTACTCCCCTTCATATTCAATTAAAGTTATTATAGCATGTCTGTCAAAAAAGCAATCCAGCCTGACAACGTAATTATACTCAAAAAATATTAATTTGAATAACCTTAACTCAACCGCAAAAAAACCGAGGACGGAACTGGATTCAGTCCCACCCTCAGCTTATTTTTGCTGTAAGTTTTTATAAATATTGATCGATCATTTGACGTAGTTGTTCTTTTGAATGAACACCAACAGCTTTTTCTACTACTTGACCATCTTTTTTCAACATTAATGTTGGAATGCTCATGATACCGAATTGTTGAGGAGTTTCTGGATTTTCATCCACATCCATTTTAGCAATTCTGAATTCTTCTTCATCATATTCTTGTTCCAACTGATCCAAAATCGGTGCTTGCATACGACATGGACCACACCAAGTTGCCCAAAAATCAATCAATACAAGTCCTTTATCTGTTTCTTCATTAAATGTCTTATCTGTAATTACTTGTGACATATCAAAGACCTCCATTTTTAAAATCTATGACTAGTATAGCATTTCTATACTTGGATAGCGAACCATCTGCTTACCTTTAGTAAGCTTTACTTAAATTTAACAATTGTCGCACCATTTCCGCCTTGGTTTGCCGGTGCAAACTCAAAGCTTTTGACGCTCCGATGGTTTTTAAGATAATCAGTAATTCCCTTGCGAAGTGCGCCTGTTCCTTTTCCGTGGACAATAGTCACTTGAGGATAACCAGCTAGAATGGCAGAATCCAAATATTGATCTACCTCACTTAGCGCTTCTTCGTATCGTTTTCCTCGAAGGTCCAATTGATTCGGCACGTGACTACTAGATTCAGATCGTACAGCATGGATAACTCGTTGTGTCGGCTCTTTTTGAGGAGCAACAGGCGTCAGCTCGTCTTCGGACACATTCATTTTTAATATACCGATTTCTACTTGCCACTGATTCCCGTTTTTACGTAAAAGCGTCCCTCTTTGGCCGTAAGTCGTAACCAACACTTCGTCTCCCGGTTTCAACGTTTTTTGTTCTTTCGCCTTCTTCAATACTTTATTTTTCTTCAAAGTTTCTTCTTGATGTAGATTTGCTAATTGGGTCTTTGCATCGATCAACTGATGCTCTTTCACATTTCCTTGCCCAATCTGCTGTTGCATTTTACGAATATCAGCAATGATTTTTTCTGCTTTTTCTTCCGCCTCTGACACGACTTCATTTGCTTTTTTCTTTGCTTTTTCCATTTCTTTTTCACGTTCTTCAAAGAAATAGCTGTAAGCTTCTTTCAAATCATCGTGAAGTTCTTGTGCCTCAGAAACAAAATGACGCATTTCCAGATATTCGGTCTCTGCCATTTTCCGGCGATTCTCTAAATCTGTGATCATTTCGTTTAAATCTTGGCTCTCATCATTCATCAACTGCTTCGCTTCATCAATAACTTCTGTATCAAGACCTAATCGGCTAGAGATTTCAAACGCATTGCTTCGTCCAGGAACGCCAATCAGCAAACGATACGTTGGACTTAATGTATCCACATCAAACTCCATGCTGGCATTAATCGTATTTGCCCGATTATATCCATAAACTTTCAATTCAGGATAATGCGTTGTTGCCATCACATAAGCAGACTTTTTACCAAGATCATCTAAGATTGCGATTGCTAGAGCAGCACCTTCTTGCGGATCTGTTCCTGCACCGAGCTCGTCAAATAATACCAGACTTTTTTCATTGACTTTTGATAAAATATCTACAGTGTTCGTCATATGAGAAGAAAAGGTCGATAGACTTTGCTCAATCGACTGTTCGTCTCCTATATCCGCAAATACTTCCTCAAAAATACCGATTTGACTTTCTTCACCTGCAGGAATCGGTAATCCTGCTTGCCCCATCAGTTGTAACAGACCTAAAGTCTTCAACGTGATCGTTTTCCCACCTGTGTTAGGTCCTGTAATGACGATGGCTTGATAGTCTTTTCCGATTGTGATGTCATTAGAAACTACTTTTTCCTGATCGATCAGTGGATGTCTTGCTTGTTTCAAGACGACATGATTGTTTTCACTGATTCCCGGCACGATAGCTTTTACTTCTTTACCAAATCGTGCTTTTGCATTCATCAGATCCATTTTACCAATCACATAAGCATTGTGGATGATTTCTTGACGATGGGGAACAAGTTCAGCAGAAAGTTCACTTAAAATACGTTGAATCTCATTTCGTTCAGCGATTTGGTATTGACGCAAACGATTATTCAAATCCACCACTTGTTTTGGTTCAATAAATAAAGTCTGTCCTGAAGCACTTTGATCGTGGACTACACCGCCAAATACACCGCGGTATTCTTGTTTGACTGGGATAACGTAGCGGTCATTTCGCATGGTGATGATCGCATCACTTAAATACTTTGCATTTTTCCCACGGACGATCCCATCTAACTGTTCACGAACAGCTTGTTCACTTCGCCGAATGTTCTGTCTTATGCTCTTTAACTCAGGAGAAGCGTCATCAGTCACGCGTCCGTCTTCATCGATTGCTTCCTTTAAACGGCGGCTCAAAACAGGGATCGTGACTAACTGATCTGCCCACATATACAAACGTGCAAATTCGATTTCACTGTCATAAAGATCATCAATGAAACGATTCAATTCGCTTGTCGTAGACAATACTCTGGAAACTTGTGCAAGCTCCACTCCATTCAAGTCTGCTCCGATCTCAATCCGTTTCATATGGGGACGGATATTTTCAAGTTTAGGTATAGGGATCCCGCCTCGCAGACGTTGCACTTTCAATCCATCCTCAGTTTCTTGAAGCCAGTTTGTGATCGTTTGTTCCTCGCTCACTGGTACCAATTCTGCCAGTTCTTCTTTTCCTTGTGCAGTCACTACAAATTGTCTGACCATCTGTTTGACTTTTTCAAATTCCAATGTTTCAAGGATTCGGTTATTCATTTTATCACCTTATCTTTCACTATGAAAAAAGAGCTGTGCCGGACATACGCTACGCAGCCTTCTTAAATAATCTACTCTGTACAAAAAACGAAATATTTTCCAGCACTATTTTCCTTAATTCAAAATATTCGTTACCCAAAGCTCATACATCTTGTTGGTAAGAAATGGCGTTCTCTCAACGATAAAGCGAGCGAAACTATGCTCGCCGAATTGATTTTGGACCACATCTAATGGAACAAAGGCAAGTAACTGCAAAATCAAAAATATAGTAACGTAAGCCATGATTAGTGACAGGATGCCTCCTGCAATCCAGTCTACCTGTCTCAAGATCGGCACATACGTCAATCCATGGACAAAAACCCCCACAAATCGGGTAAGCAGCCAGCCAATTAGCAAAATAATCAGAAAAGCAGTTCCTGCATAAAAAGCTTCATCTAGGTGAAAGGCAAATACCTGATCAAAAAATGCTAACTTTGATGTTGGCGTGACAGCTGGGTATGGAATGTATAATTCCAAATGACTTGCTAATGGTTTGTAAAAATGCTGGGCAGCAATAAATGACAATACATATCCAATCGCGAATATGATTTGCAAAGCAAACCCGCGACGTGCTCCAGAAAAAAACGCAATTAGCAATAAAAATAAAATCAGCAAACTCAGCATGCTACGTTCCTTTCTCTTCTAACTTTTTTTAAATTTTTCTTATTTTGATAAAAGGATCTTAATTAGAAGATTTTTGTTTAATTTGTCCTTTTCGTTTCTCGTTTAAAATCTGTTGTGCTTCCACATGATTTTTAATGGTATGATCTGCTTGACCATTTTCTTTCAATACTTCCCGAGCTTCGTTCTCGATTGCTTCAATGCGTTTCACACGATTTTCAAGCTCTGTAAATTTGATCATTTTTTTCTTTAATTCTGCTGTTTCTTCTTCCAGCTCCAAGATTCTTTCTTGTTTCTTCAATTGATCCGAAAGCGCATTGACAGCCATCAAGATTGCTGCTTGTTCATTATCCATTTGTGGTGATAATTGTTTCAATTCTGCTAACTGTTCATTGATCAGCTTCGTTACGATATCCATATGATGCTTGGTTTCCCGTCCGATAATAGTATATGTTTGGTTGGCAATCACCGCTTTGTAGCGTGTTTTTTCGTGCGCCATACGAATCATTTCCTCCTATTTGATGAAAGTTTTATTTAGTGTACCATGAAGTTGGTTCTTTCACCGTTCTCCACAAATATTTTTCACATACTTAACTATTATATGATAAACTTTAAAAAAATGCTATGTCTCGCAATCTCTTAGAAAACGAAAAGTCGTGAGTTGCGGTATAGTTTTATGTATAAAAACGAGGAGAATTTTATGAGCAACGTCATTATCAAAGCAACAAACGACCAACTTAGTCAAATGAAAGCATACTATCGCTCTTATTTGTTAAATAAACAGATTCCTTATACTAGCTTTGCTGCAAAAAAAGACGGGACGACCATTACCGCTTATACATCCGGAAAAGTGATGTTTCAAGGTACGAATGCAGCAATAGAAGCTGATAAATGGGGGGAGGCACAGGATAAACAAGCCAAGCCAGCAAAAACAGCCTCTTCTTTGCCAAAAAATATCAGTCAATTATCCGTTTTAGGTAGTGATGAGGTCGGAAATGGCAGCTATTTCGGTCCGCTAACAGTATGTGCTGCTTATGTGAAACGTGATCAGCTTGCAGAATTACGTAAACTTGGTGTTAGAGATTCAAAAGAGTTAAAAGATAGCCAAATCATCCAGCTTGCTGACATCTTAAAAAAAACCATCCCCTATAAACTGCTTGTCTTATCTCCAGAAAAATACAATGAGATCCAACCAAAATACAATGCCGTTCGGATGAAAGTCGCTTTGCACAATCAAGCGATCCATTTGCTGCTAAAAAAAATCGAGCCAGAAAAACCAGAAGCGATTTTGATCGATCAGTTTACGCCGGAAGCAAATTTTAAAAAATATGCGCGTTTAGAAAAAAATCAATTACAAGAAAAACTGTACTTCGTTACTAAAGGAGAACAATATCATTTAGCTGTTGCTGCTGCTTCTATCATCAGTCGTGCCAGCTTTTTGGAAGAGTTACACAAAGCATCAGCTGAAGCTGGAATCACCCTTCCATCAGGAGCTGGAACGAAATCTGACCAAGTAGCGGCAAAACTATTGGAGAAAGGCGGCATGCCTATGCTTGAAAAATATGCCAAACTTCACTTTGCAAATACAGAAAAAGCTTTGAAGCTACTAAAAAAATAAACGGTGTTCAAAAGCTTGCATCTGCGATAATAAGCCCGGCCAAACGAAAAATATGAGGAGCTATTTTTGTTTGGCTGGGCTTATTTATTACTGAAAATAAGTGGTCAATGCTTGTGTCAAACTTGCAGCAATCTGCTGCTGATAACTGTCTGTTACTAATTCCTTTAAATCACTATCATTATTCATATAACCCATCTCGATTAAAATAGAAGGTTGAAGATTTTCTCGAAGAACTTGATAGTTCCCAGTGGAGATTCCTCTTGAATCCAGAGGCAGATCAGTGAAGGAGTCAGCAATTGTCTGTGCTAATGTTTCCTCTTGTCCATAGTAATAATATGTCGTGATTCCAGTTGCTTCATTCGCATATTCCGTAGAGTCTGCGTGTAAACTGATAAAGACATCTGCCTTTTTTTCTTCACTGTAGTCGCATATATCTCCAAGCTGTACTAATTCATCTGTAGTATGGGTCAAATAAACCGTTGCTCCAGCATCCTCTAGCACCTTTTTTACTTTTATGGCTGTACTTAATGTTATATCTTTTTCTTCTGTTTGTTCATCATTGCTTAATGCCCCAGTATCATTTCCTCCATGCCCAGGATCTAATACAATCACTGCATCAGATAGCTCTTCCGGTTTTGTTTGTATATTCTTTGTGACTTTGGTTCCATCTTCGAGGGCTAAATATCCAGTATAGCCATCATTTGTCTTGATTTGATAAGCATTTTTTGTTTCAGAAAGAAACTCCGTCAGCTCTCCGCCGTTTATAGTTGCAAGTGGGGTAGTTAGCGAGTCATCTGTATATAGTGTACGGTCATTTTTTCCGATTTTGACTAATGTCTCTTGTTCTGTGTCATCAGATGATTCCTTTGCCTTTGTAACCGTACTGTTCGTGCTGCTGACCGTTTGTCCAACTATCTTTTTTTGACCAAAAACATCTATTTGAAAACAGATAATAATGATAATGATTGCAAATACAAAAGCTCCAATTATTTTTTTCATTCTTGACTCTCACCTCGTAGATCCAGACTAAGGGCCAAAACTTAAAATCAGCTTAAGTACGCAAAAAAGGGGCTGTAAAAGATATAACCGTAGAAAATAACATTACTGCTAAAATGATTTTTTTCATTTTTGGCATATCCTGAAATCTCCTTTTGACTATTCGTGGTGATTCATCTACCCAATAAATAGTTTCCTTCATTCTACAAACAATTAATTTCTTCGTTATTAAATTAAAACACTTCCTGGAACACCGACATAATAAATAAAAATATACCCTGATAATCATGAGAGAATAACAAATTTGTATTTATGAAAAACTACCTATATAAAAAAGCAAGATATAACGATCTTCGTCATATCTTGCTTCTTCACCTAACTATTTTTCTCCCTATATAACAGCTTTACGCTTCTCCTAATACACCATTCAAATATAAATCGATCAATTGCGCCACATTTAGCGGTTCTTCCACAGGTCTTTTCGACCGGGTGATGTAAGGTGCTAACACTAAGAAAAAATGCCTTGCTGCGATTTCTTTTGAAATCCCATTTCTTAGCACAGATTGGTTTGCTGAAAAGATTTCTTCAAAAGGTTCACGATAATTTTTCTTCCATAGAAAGAAAAAATGATCTCTTGTTTCCTTTGAAAGATTGCTTTCAAGATCGTGAAGCATCAGAAACAAATCGATCAGATGTGTCTCAATCAAAAACTGCGCCATTTTTGTCAAGGTCACTTGAAATCCCGTTTCGCTTGTTTGAACGATTTCTCTCAAAGCTTTTCCAACATCTTTTAAGTGGTTTTCTAAAACTGCCGTATATAGTTTTTCTTTATCACCGAAATAATGATAGAGATTGGGCTGGGTGATCCCAACTTTTTGTGCGATCTCTCTTGTTGAAGTGCCGAGATATCCCTTGGACATAAACAAGTCAGTCGCTTCTTTCAAAATTTTTTGCTGTGTATCTTTGTTGTATCGATGGATCATTTTTCCACCTGCTTTTTGGTTATTCTTTTTCTTTCAATACACCATCTTCCATCATAAATATTCTATCGCATTTGTCAATCAGCCGTGTATCGTGAGTAACCATGATTGTTGCTTTATTTTTGTCTTTTGATTCTTTTGCCAAGATATCGACTACTTCTCGTGCCTTTTCTGAATCCAAACTAGCAGTTGGTTCATCTGCTAGAATAATGGACGGATCATTGTACAATGCACGAGCGATTGCGACCCTTTGCCGTTCTCCACCAGATAGTTCTTCTGGATACTTGTTGATCAACTTATCCACGCCAAGCTGCTCAAATAATTCGTTTGCTTCTTTTTGACGATGTTCATGTTTGATCTTATCTACTAATAATAACTGCTTTTTTACTGTCAGAAAAGGAACCAGATTGGAAGCTTGCAAAATAAAGCCAATTTCTTTAAAACGTAGTTTAACGCGTTCACTTTCTTTTTGATTACTGAATTCTTGATCATTGATAAATACAGAGCCACTGCTAGGCGTCTGCAATCCGCCTGCCAAAGTCAAAAAAGTACTTTTACCTGAACCAGAAGGACCGATGATTGCAACAAATTCCCCTTTATCGATACTCATGGTTGTTTCTTTCAATGCTTTAACTACTTGGTCGCCATCTTGGAAACTTTTTTCTACTTCTTTAAATTCTATTGCTTTCATGTTCTTCCTCCTTCTTATCCAATTGCCTTCAACGGATCGATTTTTACGATTGTCCGAACAGAAAATAGTGCGCCTAACACAGCTACTACCAGCATCAACAAGCTAATGACGCCAAAAAACAGCCAATTGCTTTGGAATGGAACCGCATCAGGTAGAACAAGGGATGTTCCCACTGTTCCTAATAGACCAAGAAGAATACCAACAAATGATAAAATAAATGTTTGTGCCACTACAGAACGCGCAATAAATCCTCCTGTGATCCCTTGTGCTTTCATTACACCAAAGATATTAATCTTTTGCATCGTCAGTACATAAATGAAAATCCCGATCACAATAGCCGCAATAACGATCAAAAATCCGATCATAAATCCAAAAGTCAATACTTGCGCATTATATCCAGGTAATTCATTGATGAATTTAGAAATTTTGATCTGTTCTAAATCTTCAGGTAAATTACTGATTTTACCTCTGACAACTATTGCGTTAATCCGTGCATTTTCACTTGTATCTTCTTTTTCGAAGCGGATCTCTTGGTAAGCATTGATGGTTGTATAGAGAACTGGTGAGACATTGAATTTGGCATGATCCGTAAAGCCAGTTAGTTTAAACGTCTTGTCACTACCAGATAACTTAACTGTATCTCCTACGGCTAGACCATATTCTTCTTTCAAACTAATATCGCCTACTGCCTCATCATCGTTATCAAAAGCTTTTCCTTCAACAAGATTGGGCATGATGAATTGATTTTTATCGATACCGAAGAAGCTAACATTGATTTTTCCTTCTTCTGTACTGTCTTTACTAGTCACGACTCCAGGTGTTTGGGCAAGATACGCCACTTTCCCACCTTCGACTTCTTCTGCTATCTTCTTAGTAATCATGGACATCCCTAGATTTGAATTTGCATCTTTCGAAAGCACAATCGAATCTGCCTCCCACTTGTCGACTGCTGTTCGATTATCTTGAGCTAAGCCATAAGCTAACCCAGTCAAAAAAAATACCAGGTAGGCAATCAAAAACATCACCCCTGCAACTAACGCATAACGTAACTTTGAATGCATAATTTCATTTAATGCTAAAAACATTTAACTCCTCCTCCTGAAATAATCATTTTATACAACAATTTTATCACTTGATAAATTTTTGGCGAATATTAAGCTCAAAAAATTCTTCCGCTATTTCATTATATGAATTTTTTTATTCTCGATTGATTAATATTTATTATATCCCCACACAATAAAAGACCGTGATATTTCTCACAGTCTTTTATCTACTCTATTGCTATTTGCTCTTTTAGCTAGTACTTTAAAAGCTAACTCATTAAGGTAGTGAAAACGAGGGGTATATTCAGACAGAAATCCAAAATCCTCAACTGCTAGCTGTGGAATCGTAGTTTTGTGTTTCACGATATCCGCAAGCAGGTTCAAATCTGATAATAAGAATTCTTGGCTTATCAGCTGTCCGCCAATTATTTCTAATGTATCCGGATGGTAGATCAGCTTTGCATTTACTGTTTTATTTTCTTCATCGTATTGTGGAAATAGATCAAATTCTCCTGAACACGAACCGGTATTTTGTTCCAAGAATGGCGCTTCATCTTCTGTCAGCCCTACAGTTCCTAAAAAGTAGTCTATAATGACTGCTGCTGTTATCTTTTGTCTGAGGTCGTAAGCGGTTGGCTGACCACTCAAAGTTAGCGCTACTGCTCTTGCCATATGTACAGCTCGAGTAACTAAAGGTAAAAAGAGATGCCGTTTATTTTTGTCAAAACTGACTGGGACGATATCTCCAATCGCATAGATGTCCGGATCACTTGTCTGCAGATATTCATTGACTATCACAGTCTCATCCTCATACAAAGCCACTTTTTCTTTTAACAATGTCGTATTAGGACGAGTTTGGGCAGAAAAAATGACCATATCTGCCTTTATTGTTTGAGACAGAAGTTGTACGGATACTACTTTCTCTTCTGATTTTTTCCAATCGATCAAGAATTCATTTGGATAAAAATTTATTTGCTTAGTTTGCAGCTGATTTTGAAAACTGTTGATCATATCCTTATCGAAATATCTTGATAAAACATTCGGCATATAATCAACTAGATGAATAATGTATCCTTTATTTCTCAAAGCATCTGCTAATTCCAATCCAATGTAACCAGCACCGAAGATCACTACTTCTTTTGCTTCTTTTAAAGCGGCAAGTACTTGCTTAGATTGCACTAGATTTTTATAGGTGTAGACATTTTCAGCTTCAATTTGTTTATACAAGGTGACAGGAGAGGAACCTGTCGCTACGATTAATTTATCATAGGTTATGGTCTCGTTTTTTCCTTCTTTGGATGCGAGGATGAGCTGATGTTTGTCTGGATCAAGTTCAGTTACTCTCCATTCGGTGATCAGTTTTGCCCCACTTTCTTGAAGAGTCCGCATGTTATGGGCAACTTCAGCTAAACTACGTATCTTTCCTTTTAAATAAAGGTTGATTCCATTTGAAACATAGCCTAGTCCATCTTTATGATCTTCATCGATCAGTAAAACTTCTGCTTTCGGTTGAAGTTTTCTTAGATTTAGGGCAGCTGTGATGCCTGCATGGGAAGCACCAATGATCACGATTTTCATGTTTTATTCATCCTTAAATTCAATTTTTCTAAATAACATTCTTTTAAAAATTGGTTCAAATAGGGGAAATCATAATTATATTCGTTGCTAGTGAATACAAAAACTTTAGCGGACTTCTGTGACGGGTACTCTTTCAATTGGCTAGTCAAAATGATATCATACTGCTTTTCTTTCTCGTATTCGACTAAATCATATTTGATCGTATTCAGCAATTGTTCCTGGATGATTTCTTTCACGATATCCGCCATTAGCCTTTCATAAGGAAGATCATAAGCAATTTGCAGACGTAATTCTAACTGCTTGATCAGCGTCCGTAAAATAGATGCATAGCGAGCAAATAATTCAAAGCGGGCATTTTCCTCGTCTACTTCAGTAAAATCAACAATAGCAAATGTTTGTCTGACCAATCTTTCACATAAAAACAGGAATTGTTTATCTTCTACTTCAGTTAACCGCTGTTTTAATCCTTCTTGGCCAAAAATATTCATCCATCCCCTAAAATAGGCAAAATGAGCGTGGTTTTGCATCACTGTCAACGCAATCTTTTGCGAAATCTCTTCTGGAAAAACATAAAAAGAGAAATATTCTTCTATCGATTGTTTAAACGTTCGATTCAATTGAGCTACTACGTCGTCTTTGTATTTTTCGCTTATCAAAAACTCCTGGACATGCGAGTTATGTGTATCTAATGTAAAGTTACTGATCATGAAAAGATAAAAAACCAACGTTTCATTTTGATTCCAAGGAAAGGCATATTGAAAGAAGTAACGGGTCAAAAATGTATGGAGGTCCAATAAAAATTGTGTCGTTTGAAACAATCCAACAGGAAGATTGCTATAATCTGGTTTGGATTTTTTCGTACAGCGCATTCGCTTCTTCATAATGGAAAGCCATATTTCAAATTTCAATCGTCCTTCTTCTGTAATAGCAAAACTAAACTCTTTTTGCAGCAGATCTAAAAAAGTGTTTCCTGATAAATCACTGTATTCTTTTTTGTTTTCAAGATAGGGACGTCCAAACCAAAATAATTGGAAATAAAAATAACGAATTTGACTTTCTGGACCGGTCAGCCGCCCGCTTTTTATTTTCAGATGAAACTCATTTAAAGAATCATTTAATTCCTTCACTCTGCAAGACAAAGTAGCCGAACTGATATTAAGTTCCATGACAAGTTTCTGCCGATCAAATGAGCCATTTTCCAACAGATAAAGAAGTATCTGATATTTTGTAGAATAGCGCAAGTAACAATGATAATAAACATCGACTGCTGCTATATTTCCATGTCTGATTAATAAAATATTCCCTTCTTGGATAACAATTTCCAATTGTTTGATATTTTCCAAGTTAGCTTGTAAATAAAACAGATCTTCTTTCAAGGTAGCCCGATCAACTGATAAGCGGGTAAGTACGTTATTAACGGAAACCTCTCCTTTTTCCTCTAATAAAAGTTGGAAAAGTTTGATTTGCCGTTGTTCATTTTTTTCAAGCAAACTGAAAAGTTCCAAGTCCACTCCTCCAAGCATTTCTGATTTTAACAGCAGAAGTTTCCTTCTCATCCTTGAAAAAGAGGATCTGTGACAGTTATCACAGATCCATACAAATTCTAATCACTTAGCTGGTTGGCCCAGCTGTCAGTTCCCATGTGACCATGCCTTGATACGTTGCGCCAGGTTGAGCATTCGTACTGCTATTTACCTCTAAGAGTAAACCATCGGTATCGGGAAAGTCAACGAGAACCTCTCCTTTAGCTGTTCCATCACTCTCATAAATCAACGTGTTTTGACCTTGCTGAATCAATTGCTTTGATCCAGAATGATTGAAGTATAATTTTGTTCCGCTTAATTCTTGACCTTGATCATTCTTAAATAAAGAAGTCGATGTACCTGTCAGTTGCCAAGGAGACGTGCTTGGAAGCCGAGTATCCCGCACATCAAAAGAAAAATCGCCTTTTGCTTCATAATAACTTGTCTTCAACGGTTTGGGGAGATCGTTACCAAATGTAAAATCATCTGGTACATTAACTAATGTTAATTCTTGTTTGGGGACAAGAATTGTTTTAGCAGATGTTTGGACAACTGGGTTAGGAAGCTTAGCACCATCTGCTAATGTAATATTGCTGGAAAGTACAGCTGCCTTTGTCAGTATGCTGACGGATTGTACAGAAGTATCTACAGTATTTAATTGATAGTTGTAAGTAAGATGAATGGTATCTCCTATTTTGCTCAATAGATCTGCTGGGACAGAAACTCCTTGTTGAATGCCGGTATCTGCGATAGTTGTACCATTTAATTTTAAGGAACCATTGATATAAGTAGTATTTTCAGGAAGTGAGATCGTGATTTTTTTGTCGGTTATCGCATCCCCAGATTTTGTTAACGTGAATGTCACATTTTCTTGAATCGTATCTCCTGATAGAGCAGACAGGGGATCTCCTGTCTCAGGTTGTCTGCTAAGGTTTTTTAGCTGACTATCTGCACTCACAGATGGAAAATTAGCCACTGTTATTTGAGGAAGAGTGGTGATTCCAGCTTGTTCAGACTGCCATTTGTACGCAAAAGACGGATACATGTTAGTAAGTACATCGTCCACCAAGCGATAATCAAAATAATATTGCCCTGAAGCCAATGCAGGTAGTGTAGAAGTAGCTGTATTTACACCCCCGTTATTTGATTGGATCGTTTGGAAAAGTTGATCTGTCCATCCTGTCGCTAATTTTTGGGTTCCTTTCGAATAAAGCCTGTAATGGATCGAACCCTTTTTTAGTTCAGTTGCTGACCAATTGGCCGTGACTTGGTACGATGCAGAAGAAAGGAGCTTTCCCCACTGACTATCGGCTGTTAAGTTTGTTAGTAAAACCGTTCCGTCTAGCTTGTACTGCTCCAATACCTTTAAAGCAACAGGAGAAAGCAATCCGCCTTGCGCATCTTTCCCACTGTACACGATATTGGCTGTCTGATTCAATCCACTTGTGCTTGCTGGAGTATGAGTCAGTATTGCTCCTTGTGTAACGTTTTTTCCTGTAAAATAGTTGACTACGCGATCAAAGCGACTAAATGGCAACTGATCAAAACGTCCTTCAGTCAGCCCCATCGTCAATGTCCGACTATTGGTAGAGCCTGGAAGGTTCTGGTTATTTCCATCCACGTATTCTGTGGTATCAGCAAATGTATTATATTTTCCTGTTGAATCACTTGGTGAGATGTAACTATTCCACGTATTTATCTCTGCACTTGCAGAAAATGCATATGCTCCTGGATTCAAGTTTCCGCCAGTTAATTTAGGATAAAATCTACCTGCAGCTGGAGCTAAAATCGAATTGAACATACGATCTTGGATAATATTATTCGAATCATAAAAATCAACAGAAAAAACGGCCTTTTTCGAAATAGAAGGCTGTAATCTGCCTTTTGTCAAAACTTTGTTTGGGCTCGTATCATATTTATCTCCGTTTTCTGTCATCTTCGCTACATTAGCTGTAATATCAAATTGAAGCGGGATATCGTCCACGTTGAATTCGCCTCGCGTAATAATAGCAATAATATCTGCCAATAGAGTATTTGTATCCCACGACCCCATCCCAAAACGCAAGGTATGGCTTCCTGCTGATAATAAACTTCCGCTAGTAACCTTGATGGGGGCACCGGCAATATACAAGTAGGCGTTGTTCCAGTCAATTGCTTTTAATACATCACTGCTTGATACATGTTCCGGCAAATTGATGATCGCCACAAATGCAAATCCTTGTGCAGTGATATTCACCAAATCAAGTACATTTGTTATTTTCACATGGCTTTCCCAATGAAAACGGACCGTGCCACCTTTCCAAGGATCATTTGAACCATCGTTCAAATAAGTAGCAGTCAATTTAGGCAATTGATTAGCCCCAGTTAGTTGGACAAGCTTCCCGCCATTGACTGCACTACGTCCACCATTTGGAGGTACGATATTTTCATACGTGTATGGATCATAAGAAATGGCAGGAGGCGTTGCTCCAACAGCTTCTGCCGAAGGTGAAAAGGTAAATATACTTAAAACAAAAAACGAAGTAAAAAAGAAGGAGCAAAAAAATGAAAATTTATTTTGTAGCAACATGTTCATCCTCCTTTTCCTTTCTTCTCCATAACAACAACCACGCAAGAAGCCATAATTCTATACCAATGATCAAATAAAGAAAACGGATCTTTTGTTCATTCGTCTCCGGGAATACGCCATGTTGATTAGATTCTTTATAAATCGGTAGCTGTGTCTGCTGTTTTGATGCGCCATTGACTGAACCACTTGGATGCGGAACTGGACTTAGATCATAAAATGTAATCGTACCTGAACTTTTGGTATCTGCTTGGACTGGCTCTTGCCAGCTGAAGAACAGCAAACTTGCAATAATCCCTCCCAATAAGATCGATGTTTTCAACGAAATCACCTCATCATGTTGTTTCTCCTTTTTTCTTTTTCTTGTGGACCCACAAAAACAGCAAAATCAACCATAACACTAGAACTGCAGCAACCAATCCTGCATAAAGCCATGGGAAAGATTGTTCTTGTACTGCAAAAACGGAATTTTCATTTACTTTTTGTGCTTTTTCTTTTTTGATCGTAAAGTTTTGTGTAAATCGCCATTCATTACTGTCGCCTGATTTTGCTATGATTTCTGCGCGGTAATCGCCGGCTTTTGCTTTATCACCAGCTAAATCAAGATTCAAGTGAAAATTCGAATTTGGTGCAACTAAAAATGCATTAGACGTATTTTCAATATAAAGCTGATTTTCATAAAAGATCTTGCTCGTAAATATCAAATTGCTGATAATCCTAGGCTGAGGATTTTGGAAACGAAGCTGAACAGTTGGCTTTGCGTTGACCTCGTCCAAATCTCCTGATAAAAGTTTCAGATCCGGTTCTATCGTCTCTTGACTTTCTTGTAAAACGACTGCGAGATTATAAGCAATACGATTTTTGATTTGTGCTCCTTCTGTAGCATTTTCTGTTTCAGCTTCTTCTTTAGGTGAAACATGAATACCCGCTAATACACGTCCCTTAAAGCTTTTTGCTGGGATTTTCACTTCTATAGGTACAGTTGTTTCTGCATGTGCTGATACATTGATTTCCTTTTTCGCAATGAGCAAAACGTCACGGACATCAAACGGCAATGTCTCATCTAACGTTGGTTTTTTTTGACTATAATCGATCATTCCACCATCACTCGTTACCGCCGGATTGACAGAGACCTCAAATGTTCGTTCTTCATCTGAAGAATTGCTGATAATTACTTCTAGTGTCTGATTTTGTTCCGGTGCCACTAATAAATCAAAATAACCGATTGCTTTATCTATTTGGTTCTCTGGAAATACCGGTTTGATTCCAAAGTCTCCTGCTGAATGCTTTGCTTGACTGATTGACGGAAAAATGAAAAATAGACTTAAAATAGAAAAAAACGAAACAAACAGTCGTTTACTTTGATTCATTGTCCACCACATCCTTTCAACAACAACTGCGGTAAAAGATCCTTCACCTATAGTATTTTCACCGCAGTTTGTTGAATTTATTTCATACTCTATGCTACTGGGCCAGCCACGAGGTTCCAAGTCAAATCAGCCGTGAATGTTCCAGCTGCTGCTTTCGGCACTTTCAGTGTGATATTTGCTGGATCATAAACAGAAAGCCATGTTCCCAGACCTTGATCTTTTGCTGCTGTAAATATTGGTGTCGCTGCACTTGCTTTACTCAACCCAGTTACAGTTTGACTAGTTGGTCCAGTGGATTCGTTATCTGACGTACTTTTAACAGTGGATGTTCCAAAATCTAATTCAGCGCCTTGCAAAACTTGTGAACCATTTACAAAATCTGAAACCGAAACTGTCACGTTCCACCCTTGTGCTTGGCCATCTGCACCTACACCTCGACGATCTGATACTTGGAGATAAGGTGTATCGTTTTTTGAATCGTCTACTTGATACGTTTTTGTTCCGCTTTCAATCTCGTGTGTACCAAATGGCAATTCGGGAACTACATCCAGTGTTAAAGGACCTGTCTGGCCAGTTGCTGGATTTTCCGGATCTGCTGGCTCTACTGGTTTTGAAGGATCAGTAGGGTTAAGAGGCTCCACGGTATTTGTTGGTTCAGTAAAGGTAATATCTCCTTTTGAAGTCGCTTGACCCTCAGCAAAAGCTGGTGTTGCCAGGCCGCCTAGAAGAAGTGTTGAAAGTAATAATGTCCCAATCATGTTCTTTTTCATAATAAATCACTCCTTTTTCTTAGTGACCTAAGTATAGTAGAGACAGTATGCAAAAAATCCTCATGAATTCATCCGCTTACTTGAAATTATGACCCTTTTTGTATAAAAGAGAAAAAAACAATAAAATCGTTTACATGAATATTCTTCCTTTTTTATTAAGTATGAAAAAATATTTCAATTTTATTTTTTCGTTTCAAATTATTCTATTAGTGACATCCTTGAACTATAAAAATAGGAGTACGGCATCATCTGCCGCACTCCTATTTTTTTCGTCATTTATTTCTTAAATAAAACGATTCTCACGCAATTTTATTTTTTTGATATCTTCTACTGTTTGTGTTCCAGCTAATTGCATGACCATTTCCAATTCTGTTTTAAAGAAATCAAACACTTGATGGACTCCTGTACTTCCTCCTAAAGACAATCCATAAATAACGGGTCTGCCAATAGCAACAAGATCGGCACCTGATGCGATTGCTTTGAAAACATGTTGTCCGCGTCGTACACCGCTGTCAAACACGATTGGTACACGTTTATCTACTGCTTCTGCCACATATTGCAACGAATCAAACGCAGCAGGCCCCCCATCTAATTGACGGCCACCATGGTTAGATACCCAAATTCCACCAGCACCAGATTCTAATGATCGATAGACATCTTCTTCTGATTGAACACCTTTCACGTAGACTGGCAAATCAGAATGAGCAGAGATAAATTCTACATCTTTTGGACTAAGTTTTTGTTTGGAAGATTTATATACAGCATCCATCGTTTGGCCTACTCCTGATTGATAAGCCTGAACGATCGGCATTGGCAGCGGGAAGGTAAACCCATTTCTGCGGTCTGTTTCACGGTTTCCGCCAACTGTTGCATCCGCTGTCAATACGATTGCTTTTGCTCCATTACGCTTGGCCACTTCAAGAATATCCAAATTGATTCCATTATCTTTGCTCATATAAAATTGAAACCATTGCGGTGCTTTCTCCCCGCCTGCTTCTCTTATCTCTTCTAAAGTACAAGAAGCGTAAGAACTTGCTGTATAGATCGTCCCAAAATCTGCTACACCTTTTGCAGAAGCTTTCTCCGCCTTCACATGAGCTAAGCCATGAGCAGCAACTGGTGCCATGATGATTGGTGCAGTCAGCATTTCTTCGTCAAAATGTGTAGTTGTATCGGGTAATTCTACATCTCTTAATACATGAGGAATAATCAAACGATGGTTGAATGCCCGTTCATTTTCTTGATAAGTAAATAAGTCGCCAGCACCACTGCTGATGTAACCATAACCACCAGCTGGAATCACTTGTGAAGCCGCGATTTCTAAATCTTCCATATTGATAAAATCGACTATTCCTTCATTTGTACCTGCTTGATATGTTTTTTCCATCTCAATGCCTTCTCTCTATAAAAATTGAATGACGAACAATATGATAGCGTTTACACTTTTTATATTACTCTTCGACATTGATACAGGCAAATAATCTGTTTACATTTCAGCCATTCCAGATGTCACTACTCTGGAAGAAATGATTGTAATAAAAATAGATAAAAAACCGATGGGACTTTGACAAAATTCGTGTCAAAGTCCCTTTTTTTGAATAAACGGTGTTCAAAAGCCATTTTCTCGGTATTAAGTCAAATTTATGCAAAAATGTGGAAAGCCATTTTCACAAAATTTTTCTTACTACTCGAAACTAAGCGACTTTTTCACGACCTCTCGATAAAACGGTGTTCAATCAGCTGACCCTCGGTATTAGCTCAAAAAATGGCAAAATATGAGGAACTATTTTGCCATTTGTCTCTCTAATACTCAGGTCAGAAAGTTGACTTCACAGTCTCTTCCTTAAACGGTGTTCTCCTGCCAACTCCTCGGTCACAAGTCACAATATTCAACAAACATGAGAAGCTGTTTTTTGAAATTGTTCCTTGTGACTCGGAGCTGAACGGCAGGCTCACGACCTCTTTCTTAAACGGTGTTCAAAAGCTTGCATCTGCGGTAATAAGCCCAACCAAACGAAAAATAGGAGGAGCTATTTTTGTTTGGCTGTTCTTATTACTTGATGCAGGGCAGCTTTTTCACGACCTCTGATTCACGGTGTTTCTTTTTCATCAACATTTTTACGAAATACTGTGGAAGACTATTGAAATAAGTGTGGATTGTTTCTTTGTGTTTCAATCGTTTCTTGCCATTCTTCATTTAATTTTGGATTACCGTTTTCTTCCTTGAACTCATAAGGTCCTAATTCAAAAAGCCCAGACAGTATTTGATTCACGATTTCATATAGTTCAGTGTGATCAGACACATGATTCTTGAAGATCATCTCATTATCACCACGTTTGAACCTCACATTCGGGCTCTCATGATGAACCTCTATGCATTTTTCTCCTTTTTTTAACTGACGGACTTCTGAAAACATCTCATAAATATCTTCTCCAGTAAAACCTTCAGCAAGCGCCAGACTGTCCACAAGACCGCCTACTGTCAGTTCAGAGATTATTGCTTGATTGGAATCTAATTTTAATGTATAGCTTGTCGCTTCTACTACGCCACATGCATTGCAACCGCCTTCTGATAGTTCGCTTTTTCTGATCAATTGAACTTCTTGCATTTTCTGTTCCTCCTCTTAATTTTCTACTTATGTATTTTTATCACCTGACATAGGTGACTCCTATCAACGCTATCATGTGCTTTTTTCCTCAGAAATCCTATTTATCCATTCCATCTATCCCTTATTCTTCTACTTTTCTTTCTCTAGCATATAAGAGATACGCATAGTATTCAAGCAAGGATTGTCGATATAAAAAGAACAAATACTGCTATTTTGATTTCTTTTGGCTATATTACATATAAATAAAATTTATCATACCTGCTCTTTTTGACTATATCATCATCTGACTTCTATACTTCGTTTGTATTAAAACTTAGGAGGAATCATTCATGCTTACAGGGTTAAACTTATTAAATAATCCTTTTCTAAATAAAGGAACAGCTTTTACAAAAGAAGAACGGGCAAAATATGGAATCACTGGTATGCTTCCAAGTACTATCCAAACACTGGAACAACAATCTGTTCAAGCTTATGGTCAATACTTAAGCAAACAAACAGATTTGGAAAAACGTATCTTCTTAATGAATCTATTCAATACGAATCGGACATTGTTTTATAAATTGATGGGCGAACATTTAGTTGAATTCATGCCTGTCGTTTATGATCCTGTCGTTGCGGATTCAATCGAACAATACAACGAAATTTTCTTGAAACCGCAAGATGCTGCATTTCTTTCAATCGACGAACCAGAAAACATCAAAGCAAGTTTGAAGAACGCGGCAGATGGACGAGACATTCGTTTGATTGTTGTGACTGATGCAGAAGGAATCTTAGGTATGGGCGACTGGGGTGTGAACGGTGTTGACATCGCTATCGGCAAATTGATGGTCTATACTGCTGCTGCTGGTATTAATCCAGCACAAGTTTTGCCTGTATCGATCGACGCTGGTACTAATAATGAAGAATTATTGAATAATCCCTTATACTTAGGCAATCGTCATGCTCGTGTAGAAGGCGAAACTTACTATGAATTCATCGATCAATTCGTTCAATCAGCTACCGAATTATTCCCAGAATTGTTATTGCATTGGGAAGATTTTGGACGAGGAAATGCTGCAGCGATCTTAGAAAAATACGAAGATCAAATCACTACTTTCAACGACGATATCCAAGGTACAGGAATTGTTGTCCTAGCAGGTGTATTAGGCGGATTGAATATATCCGGTGAACAATTGAAAGATCAAATAATTTTGACATTTGGTGCTGGTACTGCTGGTGTGGGTATCGCAAACATCCTTTTAGATGAGATGATCCGTCAAGGTGTACCTGAAGAAGAAGCACGCCAACATTTCTATCAAGTAGATAAACAAGGTTTATTGTTTGAAGATACAGAAGGATTGACTCCTGGTCAAATCCCATTCGCTCGCAAACGCTCAGAATTCACTAATGCTGATGAATTGACAAACTTAGAAGCAGTTGTAAAAGCGATCCATCCGACAATCATGATTGGTACTTCTACCCAACCTGGAGCATTCACTGAAGAAATCGTGAAAGAAATGGCTGCTCATACACCACGTCCGATCATCATGCCTTTGTCTAATCCAACAAAATTGGCAGAAGCAAAAGCAAAAGATTTAATAGAATGGACGGACGGAAAAGCATTAGTTGGAACAGGTATCCCTGCTGCTGATGTTGAATATAATGGTGTAACTTACCAAATCGGTCAAGCAAATAATGCTTTGATGTACCCAGGTTTAGGACTTGGTTTAATTGCTTCAACAGCTACACGAGTAAATGCTGAAATCATTTCTCAAGCTAGTCGAGCATTAGGCGGAATCGTTGATGTAACAAAACCAGGAGCAGCTATCTTGCCTCCAGTAGCAAAAATCACTGAATTTTCTCAAACGATTGCTGAAACTGTCGCAAAATCAGTTGTCGCACAAAACTTGAATCGTGAAGAAATCACGGATATCAAAGAAGCAGTTGAATCTGCTAAATGGGTTCCTGAATATAAATCTTTAGAAGATTAAGATCGTTATAGTAAAAGAACATACAGAAACTTTGTATGACGTCTAAAAAGAAAAAAGCGACTGCGGCAAAACAGCGGCCAGCCAACTCCTGCTCTTTTGCCGCTTTTCTTTGGCTTTTTTCATATGATACAGAATAAGAAAGGATCTGTAAAAATGGCACAAAAAACAACAACTGCAACTGCAGTTGAGGAAAAGAAAAAAGAAGGTTTTTGGTCCACAAAAATCACCGGCGTAAGTTTACCACTTTATTTGATCATGGTCCTTGTCCTGATCATTGCAATGGCTTTAGGGAAATTACCGACGAATATGATTGGACCAATCGCAGTTTTGGTTATTTTCGGTAATTTATTTCATTTTATCGGGACAAAAATCCCTATCGTCAAAAGTTATTTGGGTGGTGGTTCCGTTTTTGCGATCTTCGCTTCTGCTGCGATTGCTACATTTGGGATCTTACCTGAATATGTAGTGAAATCCACAGAAAACTTTGTCAGCAATATGGGCTTTTTGGACTTTTATATTGCTGCCTTGATTACTGGTAGCATCCTTGGTATGAACCGTAATCTATTGATGAAAGCTTCTGTTCGTTTTATTCCCGTTGCACTTATTTCAATGGTCGTCTCCTTTTTTGCCGTAGGACTCGTGGGCATGCTTATCGGAAATGGTTTTGCAAATTCCGTTTTATACATCTCATTACCTGCGATGGCTGGTGGTGTTGGAGCCGGAGCCGTTCCTTTATCAACGATTTATGCAAATGTTTTAGGTACGGATGCTTCTTCTATCATTTCCCGCCTGATTCCTGCTACAGCAATGACAAATGTCTTAGCTATCATCGGTGCAGCATTAGTTGCTCGTGCTGGACAATCAATGCCAAAATTCAACGGCAATGGTAAATTAATGGAAAAAGGCGATCTTGGCGATGGAAAACCTCGAACTGTGAAACCTTCCATTCCACAGTTAGGTGTTGGTTTGATGGTATCATTGACTTTCTTCATCTTAGGACAAATTGGTAACTATTTTGTTCCTAAAGTCCATGCATACGCATTTATGATCATTATCGTTGTCATCTGTAAAATCGCCAACCTATTACCAGAATATTATGAAGATGCAGCTATCATGTTCAATAACTTGATTGTCAAAAACTTGACAGCAGCTGTTCTTGCCGGTATCGGTATTGCGTTGCTGAATCTGAATGTATTAGCTTCTGCTTTGACATGGCAATTTGTTGTCTTATGTCTGACAAGTGTTATCGCGATTTCAGTTGTTTCAGGATTTGTCGGTCGTTTGTTTGGTTTATATCCAATTGAATCAACTATTACTGCTGGCTTATGCAACAACTCGATGGGCGGAACAGGAAATGTAGCCGTCTTATCTGCAGCTAATCGGATGGAACTTATTGCTTTTTCTCAAATGGGCAATCGACTTGGTGGTGCCATCGTTTTGATCATCTCTGGTTTCTTGATGCAATTACTTTCTTAGTCAAAAAAACAAAAATACCTGATCATCAAGTATCGGCTTGATGATCGGGTATTTTTTTGATAAAGATTTACAGGATTTTCAAAAATCTTTTTTGCATTTTATCGGAATGATAACCGATGTGTTCATAAAATTGGTGTGCTTCTACTCTGTATTCTGCAGAATTAAGCCTTATTGCCGTTATACCTCGTTTTTTCGCTTCTTCTTCTACGCCAGTCATCAAAGCCTTTCCGATTCCTCTTTTTTCAGCATATTTAGACACAGCAAGTGCCATAATATTGAACATTGGATCGCTGAAAATCGATTCATAGGACTCCGCTTGTACATAGCCAGCTGCTTTTTTAGAAGTAGGATCTTCATAAACCAAGAAAAAATTTTTCTCTGGCTCCTTCAGCAGTTTCTTCATTTGTCTCACCGTAACGGTTAATGGTATATCATACCCTAATTGATCCGCATTGATTTCACGTAGTGCTTCTGCATCTTCTAAACGCATTTCCCGTAACATCCAAATCACCAGCCAATTTCTGATTTTTTAAAATGAATTTTTTTATCATAGTATACTCTTTTTTTCATTTAAAACAATATGTTTCAGTGATTTTGACTTGCGTTAGTCTAGATTCTCCTAATGTTTGTAAGATGACAAAGGCATTGTAACAATTGACCAAAAGAACCACGAGGACAATTACTTGAAAAATAAAGGTCACTTTTTTTGGAGACAAAATCCTGCTAAATTTTGCTCCCCACAAACCTCCAATAACAGCAGCGGGGATAATATAAAACAACATAGATAAATCAAAGCGCATAAAGCCACTTGTTAAAGCAATCGTTACTAATTTAGCCAGTTGAGAAAAGAAAATCGTAGATAGAGAATACAGCGTTGCTTCTTTTATTGGCAAGGCAAACATCAGCATCAGTAATGAAACATTGATGGGTCCACCACCGATACCTAAAAAGCTAGCTAAAAAGCCCAAGATCCCCCCACATATAAGATACCAAATCCATGACGTTAGATGAAATTTTGGCTGATGATGCTTGGTGTAGAAGAACGCAAAAACCAAGGTCAATACCGTCAAGAAAATTTGGATCAGCTGCACATGCTTTTCATTTTCAAACAACCGTAAAAAAACTTCGAATACAATGTTACCGGCTATTCCTCCAACTACAGCTCCACCAGATACCCAACCGACAATCTGCCAATTCAGCGATTTCCCACTTGATACTTGTCGCACTGTCGAAACAATAGACATCGTGAATACCGCAACCGTTGAGTAAAAAGAAATACCTGCAATAGAATGGGCACCGATAAGATCAAGAATCGGTTTGATCAACACGCCTCCGCCCATGCCGGAAATAGCGCCAACTGTATTTGCCAGAACGATCACCACAAAATAAATCAGACCAATCATATCATCTTGTATATCCTTTCTCTTATTTATATCTTTTAGCGATTTTTACTCTTTGCTTATATTATACAGTAAAAGAAACAAACGAGGCTTCGAAAGCTTTTCTACTTTTTAAGGAAATGTAGTACTAAACGAAAAGAGGTTGTGAAAAAGCTGTCCTGCATCAAGTAATAAGAACAGCCAAACAAAAATAGCTCCTCATATTTTTCGTTTGGTTGAACTTATTACCGCAGATGCAAGCTTTTGAACACCGTTTAAGGAAGAGGTCGTGAGCCTGCCGTTCAGCTCCGAGTCACAAGGAACAATTTCAAAAAACAGCTTCTCATGTTTGTTGAATATTGTGACTTGTGACCGAGGAGTTGGCAGGAGAACACCGTTTAAGGAAGAGACTGTGAAGTCAACGTTTTGACCTGATTATTAGAGAAACAAATGGCAAAATAGTTCTTCATATTTCGCCGTTTTTCGAGCGAATGCCGAGGGGCAGCTGATTGAACATCGTTTATTTGGAAAAAGGGATTGTGACAAGACGTTTGTCACAATCCCTTTTTTTATATCTTATTAATTCATTCTTTTGTTCTATTCTTCTTCCGCCATGAATGTATTGAATACTTCTTCAATCATGTCCCATTCTGCGTCTGTTTCGATTTGTTCTAACTCGCCTTCTGTTCCATCTTCGTTTTCGATGTATGCATAAGCTTGTAATTCTACATCTTCATCTTCTGAAACACCAGCAGGATATAAAAGAACATAGTTACGTCCAAATTCTTCTTGTCCGTCAACTGTTAGTAGGATTTCATATAATGTTTCATTTCCTTGGTCATCCACCAATGTGATGTGTTCGTGTCCTTCATGGTCGTGGGAATGGTTATGTTCTGTCATAAGATTACCTCTTTTCTTTTATTATTAAAATAATTGCTTACCTGAGCCGTCTAAATAATTTTGTAAGATCATCACAGCTGCTAATTTATCGATGACTTTTTTTCGTTTGGCTCTTGAAGTATTTGCCTGCTCTACTAGCATACGTTCTGCCTGAACAGTGGTTAATCGTTCATCTTGATAATCAACTGGCAAGGAGAATAGTTCTTTGATCTTTTCTCCGTATGACATGGAAGCTTCTGCCCTTGGTCCGATGGAATTGTTCATATTTTTAGGTAATCCAACTACAAACCGGTCTACTTCATATTGTGCTACTAATTCCTTCAACCGATCAAAGCCAAACTCTTCTTCTGCTTCATTGATCCGAATAATCTCTACTCCTTGAGCTGTCCAGCCAAAGGGGTCACTGATAGCAACACCTACTGTCTTAGAACCGACATCCAAGCCCATTACTCTCATAAATTCACTCCATGATTTGAGAGGTAGTCCTTGACAATTACTTCCATGATCTCATCGCGTTCGTGACGGCGAATCAAATTTCGAGCATCACGATAACGAGGAATGTAGGCCGGGTCTCCAGAAAGCAAGTAGCCGACAATCTGATTGATTGGATTGTAGCCTTTTTCTTCCAAAGCCCGATAAACAATCGCTAATGTTTCGCTCACTTCTTTTTTGCGACTATCGTCAAAACCAAAACGTACGGTTTCATCTGTAAAACCCATGATTCTACACCTCTTTCCCGCAAGGTAATTCCAGCTTACCTTCTACAACCTTATTTTACTCGAAGAAAGGGAAAACTACAAACAAATATTCCAAACTTCCGAATAAATTAAGAAACACTATTTGTATGTTTTTTTCCTTTTTTCTGTAGCTTTATCAAAAGTACTCTTTTCATAAAGTATACGCTATATTTCTTTGAATGTATGTTTTTACACAATTTTTTCATAATATTCATAAAAAATTCGAATAGCTGCTACTAATTTTTTGTTTTTGTTGCTTGTCCTGTCTCATAATTGATCGTGTAGCCATCTTGAACATTGTAGATAAAGACATTGAATTCAATTTTTTTGTCTTCAATGCTTTCTGCTTCCAATTGCACTCCCCTGGCTACCAGTTCATCCCCCTCAAAATGAGGAGTGACACGGTAGCGTACATGATGATTTGTTTCTTTGATATATGCCGCAATATCATTTTCATGGACAAGCATGTATGGAGCATTCAACGAACGTGTCCCTGTCATCAAGTTTTTAATGTTGTTATTTTGACCAGTCAGCTGGAAACCAATTAAATGGCTGCGATTATATAACCATTGCCCGTCACTTAATTTCTTTTGTTTCCAACCTGTCGGGTCAATATACAAAGGCTCTCTCTTTTCAGTAGGGAACAAATCTTTTCCAAGCATAGCATTGGCTTGTCCTACTCTGTTCAATTTATCAATATTTGAATAGCTTTCCCATGTTCCTTTGGAAAGGCTAAGATCCTCTTTTGTAAATTCCGGCTGATTTCCATTGATTTCTATTTCTTGATGTTTTCCATCATATTCTGGCACATCCGCTACTTGAGAAGCTTGTGGTATGGAATCAAAAATAGTTGTAATCTGCTGAAAGATATCTGAATCTTTTTGTGTGGTGGAAACACCGAATGCCCCTGCAATCACAGCAGCGACGATCCCCACGATCGCCTTGGTTGTTTTTTTGCTCATTTCTTTACTCCTTTACTAACAGCTCCCTAAATCTTAACATATGTTCCCCTATAAATAAATACTGGAAAGAAATAGAAACAGCAAAAAAATAAAACCAATTTTAAGATGGTTTAAAAATACAAAAAAGAGACGGATTCCTCGTCTCTAATCAGTCACAACTCTATCTGTAAGGTATTTATTATTATTCAAAAATTTTCTTCATACTCAAGACAATACACTGATTTCAAAACCGCTTGGTAAACGGTGCACAAAAGCTTGCATCTGCGGTAATAAGTCCATCCAAGTTAAAAACATAAGAAGTTGTTTTTGCTTGGCTGTTCTTATTACTTATTGCAGAGCAGCTTTTTCACAACCTATTTTAAGCGGGTGGCGGGAATCGAACCCGCGACATCAGCTTGGGAAGCTGGGATTTTACCACTAAACTACACCCGCAATACAAAAACAGTATACGCCTCTTTTATTCCTTCCTCAAGTTTTTTTATTCTTTACGCTTCTGGTATGTTTTGTAGTAAAATAAAACTAATCAATCAATTATTGGAGAAGATGCTATGACGGGAAAAGAATTAGATCTGTTGCTGGACACTTGTTTACTCGCTGGGAAAATCATGATGGAAAGCAATGCGGAGATGTATCGGGTAGAAGATACGATGAGTCGAATTGCTTTAGCTTCTGGAAATTTCCGTTTGGTCAGCTATGTCACTCAAACCGGTCTCTTTATTGGTCTTGATCGTACCTCGACCATCCGAATGGAACAAATTACCAACCGTTCGATTAATTTAGAAAAAGTAGTAAAAGTAAATGATCTTTCACGTAAATATGTTGCTTCAGAGCTAACATTAGAAGAACTTTACTGCGAACTGCAAGCAATCGACCGAGACCGTTCTTTCTTTCCTGTCTGGTTGCAAATCGTTAGCGCGGCAGTGATCAGTGGAACAATTATGGTGATATTTGGCGGAAAGATGACCGATTTACCTGTGACTTTAGTCATTGGAGGATTGGGATACGCAGCTTATCTATATAGTTTGAAATTTTTTAGAATCAAATTTTTATCGGAATTTTTATCTTCTTTATTGATTGGCATAGCCGCTATCTACAGCGTACGTTTTGGCTTAGGAAGCAATCAGGATCTAATCATTATCGGATGTGTGATGCCTTTAGTTCCTGGAGTTCAAATTACGAACGCTATCCGTGATTTGCTAGCTGGACATTATGTCTCAGGAGTTTCTCGCGGAACAGAAGCGATGATGACCGCTACGATGATCGGTTTTGCGATTGCTTTTATTTTCCAGCTTTTTTATTAGGAAAGGAACACAAGTATGGGGACGATATTTATTCAGTTTTCTTTTAGTTTTTTAGCGACTGCGGCATTTGCCGTTATTACAAATGTACCTAGGCGTTCATTGATTTGTTGTGGTCTTTCTGGTGCTTTTGGCTGGATGATCTACTGGATCTGTGTTCAAATAGGCGGATCTGCTGCTTTTGGTTCATTGCTTGGTTCTTTAGGAGTAGCATTCATCAGCGATCTTTTCTCTAAACGTTTGAAAATGCCCGTAACGATTTTCAATATTCCCGGGATGGTTCCTCTAGTCCCTGGTGGTTTAGCTTATCAAGCGGTTCGGAATCTCGTTACTGAATCCTATCGAGAAGCGGCTCATTATGCGGTCCAAGCAATTATGATTGCTGGAGCAATCGCTTTAGGTCTTGTATTATCAGAAGTCTTTAACCATAACATCCGTAATTTCAAAGTAAAGCGTGACGCAATCATGATGAAACGAAAAAAACGGCTTTTTAAATAAACGAAGTGTAACAAAGAAAAGGTTGTGAAAGAGACGTTCAGCCTTGAGCGATGACAAAATATCTCACAAACATTGCGACAAGTAACCGCAGGAGCAATAAGAAGTAATTATGAGTATTAAAAAAAGTTTTGTAAAAATAGCTTCTCACATTTTTACATAAAATTGACTTAATACTGAGAAACTGACTTTTGAACACCCTCTATCTGTAAAAAAGGGGCTGCGACATGATTTTTGTCACGGCCCCTCTTCTTTATTCAAATTTTTTCCAAAACGTTCGTTGATAATAAACGATCCATAGAGCGGAAAGTATTAGAACTAAACCGATCACAGGAATATTCACTAACCAAAATGGATAAAACAAAGCCAACATTCCGTATAAGACGATAAGAATAATACTGATGATCAATGAACCCATCATAGTTGCGACTAAACCCAAACTTCCTGAACCTCTGTTAAATAATTGGTTAATATTGGTCCAGTTCAGCAGCAGCAACCGATAATCTCTA
Source organism: Enterococcus sp. E4-150 (assembly GCF_035726465.1). NCBI lineage: Bacteria > Bacillati > Bacillota > Bacilli > Lactobacillales > Enterococcaceae > Enterococcus > Enterococcus sp. E4-150. The sequence continues at coordinate 152,731 of NZ_JAPRGK010000005.1, forward strand.
GCGAAATAACGTAGTGACAATAAGTAGCAGCCGAATAAAGAACCAAATAGCAAGCTAGGGATAAAAAACAAAGGCAGCCGAAAAGACAGTCCGCTTAATAATGCGATCCCACCAGTTAAAAAACTCTGCAATATCCATCCGAATCTGAACTTTTCTTTTAAATATTGGTTCATAGAGATTGGCAAAGAACGGATAAACAGAAAATTTTCTTGATCCAAAGAAATAAGATTACTGATAAAAGAAGTCTGATTAACTGTTAAGAAAGCCAATGCGATCCCTACCAGGAAAACAATACCGATTAACTTATTATCTAAATCAGTTAATTTTATTTCGCCTCCTAGGGCAAAAGCAAGAATAAAAATGATTGGAGTTAACAAGGAAGAAGAAAGAACTTGCATAATCAAATTAGGTTCTTTTACTAATTGAGCATTGTAACTAAATAAAAGCTGATGCACATTTTGGTTCTTTTTATGGGTTCTTTTTATTTTGAACTCACTGTTTGAATCAGTCAGTTGCTCTGTAAGCTTTGGTACTATCAGCTGTTTTACAGCAAGGAAAAATCCCAGAGCCATGATAGCTAGTATTCCCCAACCCAATAAACCTTGTTGAGAAAGTGGCTGACTGGCAGCATCATAGAATGGCAATAATATCGAAATCGGATGCCGATCTGTTAACTCATTTTCAATAATAGTCCCCGTTTGATGATTCATCCACATGATTCCAGCAAATGCGATCAGCATCGAGCTGCCAAGCAAGATACTAGAAACTGTTTTTCTATGTTTTTTAAACACTGCTGTTCGAGCCAAACCAAAAACAATCAAACTAGCCAGACAAAAAAGAATAATCAAAAATAGAGAAAACAAAAGGATTGAGATAATGATAGTAAGCAAAATCCCTAGATCAGCTCGCCATCCGGTTAAAATAAACATGACTAGAAGCGGAAAAACAAAAGGGATGATGGTCAAAGCAACTACCAAAATCTTTGCTGAAAAAACCTGTCCTTGTCCAAAAGGCAGAGGCAAAAATACTTGCAGGTCATTTCCTTCAAAAAAGATATTATAAATGACTGATATACTTTGAGTTAAACCTAACATACCAAAAAGTGCCACGTAATAAGTAAAGAAACCTGGCAATTTAACAAAGTTCATAGCAAACATAGCAAATCCGTAAATCAGTAAAAAAATCAGCCCTGAAAAAAGATTTTGAGACAAAAGATAGATAGTTAATCGCTTTCCCTTTTTTCCTTTCTCTCTTGCTTTATTCGTGAGCTGTGGATTAACATATAAAAGATTAACTCGAATTAATTCTAATAATTGTCGCTTATACATACGGTCCATCTCCTGTCGCTTGCCTTCCAGCCATTTTCAAATAAATCTTTTCTAGCGTTTCATCAGGTGAGCCATTCAATAATTCACTAACTGCCCCCTGATAAATCAATTCACCTTTCTTCAAAATAGCCAGTTTATCGCATAACTGTTGTGCGGTATCCAATACATGTGTAGAAAAAATGACTGTTTTTCCTTTTGCGGCATGAGCCTTCATCATTTCTTTCAAATCAAATGCTGCTTGAGGATCAAGTCCTTGCAAAGGTTCATCCAATACCCAAATATCTGGATCTGGCAGCAACGTGCCGATCAAAATCGTTTTTTGACGCATTCCATGTGAAAAACTTGCGATTGTTTCATTTTGATGACTATACATATCAAAAAGCGCTGTCAATTCTGCTAAACGCTTTTCTTTTTTTTGTGTGTCTAATTCATAGGCAGCTGAAATCAAGTCCCAATATTCTCCAGCCGTCAATTGTAAAAAAATATCTGGGGAATCAGGCACATAACCGATTTTTTGTTTGATACTCAAGCGATTTTCCGTCAATTTCATTCCATCTACTAAAATCGTTCCCGATGATGGTTCAATAATACTAACTAAACTTTTAATCGTAGTTGATTTTCCGGCACCATTATGTCCTAAAAATCCAAAAATTTCCCCTTGTCTTATCGAGAGAGACAAGTCTTTTAATGCTTGTTTTTTCCCGTAACTTTTACTTACATTGATGAATTCAATCATTTCTGTACTCCTTTTGTTTGTTATTACTTTTTATTGTACCCTTCGTTATTGGTGGAGTAAATGTCAAAAAGAGTGCATAACAAAAAAGGATAGAAACGACTAGGCTGCTACTTGGGTTGTCTCTTCTACAGGAAAACACTCTTCTAACAGGTAAGATATGAGTCTTTGTTTTCTTTAAAATGATTCATTTTCTATCTTTTCTTGCATAAAATTCTTTAGTTTATCAATACTTCTCTTTCCCATCTCTAGTTGTTCTCCATTTGCAAATGTTACTATTTCGTTTACTCTGCTAATAGATGTGATGTTTTCAGTATTAATGATATAAGCTTTTAAATCTTTACATAAATACTCATATTCGAGTGATTTTTTATATTTTTTAATTGTGCCGTTTACGAGAATCTCTTCATCTTTCAATACTAGGCCTATTTTATTTTTATAACCTGGCATGCTCATTAGATAAAGGATTTCATCGTAATGGATATAGTGATCGCTATTACCATAACGGACAGTTGTCCACCTTTTTTTCGTAGCATGTTGAACAGGATAGTTTTCTTTTTCTTTCAATAAGTAACTTTGGATGCTTTTTTTATTTTTTTCATAAGTGAATTCTTTTATCAAATAACCACTAGGCGTAATCTTTCGATTAATAACAGTTATTGCTTTATTCGGATGAGACGTTAGATAAACAATTTTACACTTTTCATTCTTTTCTCTAAGCATTTCGCCTAGTTCGATACCGCTATAATAGGCGTTCAAATCGATGTCTAGGAAAAAAATATCTGAGGAATAGATTTCATTATTTTTAATGAATTCAACAAATTGTATAACGTTCAATCCCTGAACGATCTCAAATTTCCAAGGACTTAATAAAATTCTGGATTCTTCCAAAATTTCTACTAGCATTTTTTCAAAAACCAAACTATCATCCAAAATAAATATACGCGTTACCATAAAAAGTACCTCCACTCGATATTTTACTATCAAAATCATTTCATACAACTTTTCAACATACATGTTAGGAATAAATTGTAATTCTCTTCACAATCTTTTCCAACACCTTTGAAACCGATATCAAATACTTTCAGGATGCTGCTTCTAAAATAAATATCAAACAAATGAATACATCATGCAAAAAAAACCAGACAACCGACGTCCTTGCGTGTCAGCTGTCTGAGCTATGTTTATTTATTTTGTTCTTTTAAAAAGAACGATACACATACTGATTTTTCGGAGCAGAGACTTTCTCAGCGTTTGTAACAACTACAGATGGGATTTCACGCTTGAATGGTTGATAATAGTCTGATTGGATGGTTCCTTCTATTTTATACCATTCATCATTTTTAACCGTTACTCCTTCCGGCATATGCGTCAACAAACCAAAGACTCCTGAATCTGCCACACAATGGATAATGCCGAATCGGAACAAGAAGATATCTGTATTGCTATCGTTCGGTGTTTGGTAAACAAATCCTTCATAGCTGATTTTTTTGCCAATGAATTCGCTAGGGTAATTATAAATTAGCTCCATAACTTCTAAATAGTTTTCATCTGTGATCTTGATAGTTTGCTTATCCCCATACTTTTCTTTCAACTCATTCATTTGGTCTAAGTAGTCTGATTTGTTGAAATAAATACTGGTATCCGGCTTTAAGTATTGTGTCTGCATCTCCGGATCCCCTACTGATTCTTTACTTACTGGGAAATTAAATCCTTTGGCTTCTACGATCGTAGTGTCGAGACTAACTGTTGGAAACAACGTCCCCACGATTACTGGCAAAGCTAGCAGTACATAAGCGATTCCACGTTGATAAGGTTTTGACAACCCATGGTCATGATCATGCTCGTGTGCCTTTTCCTCTGCTTTTCCGTTTTTGACCCACAAATACAGCTGAACTAAAGCCAAAAGAGCAGATAAAATCATTGAAAGAATAGCTAAGTAGCGATAATGGACATTGATATATTGATCGAGTTTGCCAGAAACTTGCAAGTACATCATCAATTCGAAATACCCAGATAAAATCAAAAACCGCAGCATATTTTCCCTCCTAAATAAATAATGTGAATCCAATAACGCTAAGGGCAATCAGTCCGATCAGCGATAAAATAAAGCGTCCTGTAAAATATCGTTTCATCATCAGTAGATTTTTGATATCGACCATTGGGCCAAAGACCAAAAAGGCAGCTACAGGTGCTGTGCCGAACAGACTTAACAAAGAAGATCCTATAAACGCATCTGCTTCTGAGCAAAGAGACATCGTAAAGGCCAATAACAGCATGATGATAATGGCTAAAATCTTTGTTGAGTCGAGCGTTAGCATAATTCTAGTTGGTAAATAAGTCTGCATCGCAGCTGCGATTAATCCGCCAATGATCAAATAACGACCTGTATCAAAAAATTCGTCGATTGAATGTGTCAACACATGCCCAGTTTGATGGATCAGCTGATTTTTTGGTTCATTCTTCTCACTTTGTTCTTCTTCATGGACATGATGATGGTGATTTTCTGCTACTTTAGACGTGATTTTTTCTTTCAATACAGCGTCTTTTTGAAAATAGGCAAGCCAGACACCAATCACAAGGGCAACAAAAAAGCTGCCTATCACCCGCCAGCTTGCCATCTGCCAAGAATTGCCAAATGCGATAAAAGTGGAAAAAATCACGATTGGATTGATGATCGGAGCAGTCAGCATAAAAACAAACGCTGTGTGAACTGGTACGCCTTTTTTAACAAATTGATGAACGATCGGTACGATGCCGCATTCACATGAAGGAAAGAAAAATCCTAAGATCGAACCAGTAAAAATAGAGAAGATACGATTTTCAGGAAGCCATCTCTTCACACGTTCTGGGGTCAAAAATACTTGTAAGGCGCCTGAGATAAGACAGCCTAATAATACGAAAGGTAATGCTTCAATAACGATTGATAAGAAAATCGTACTCATCTGCAAAACCGAATTTGGAATAAAAGAAAACATGAGTTTCCTCCTTTTTATTTCTAGTTCATTCGCTTTGCAAATATACGCTTTTATTCAAAAAAAAACAAGTTGCTCTGTAAATTTTTACACAACTCTTATTTTTTACCAAAGCACTTCAATTGACTTTTTCTGTTATTCCCATTAAATTAAGGTCTCATACATATCACTTCTATCATAAAAGGGAGAATAAAAATGAAACAAACCACTAACTTGACTGAAGTTCAAGACATACTGCAACAGTCATCCGTTGCCGTCATTTATCTTTCGATGCCTAATTGCAGTGTTTGTCACGCTGTTCGTCCACGACTAGAGGAACTTCTCACACATTATGATATTCCGGCACTTCATTTGGATGCATTTGAAACACCAGAAGTAGCTAGTAAATTTGAAGTGCTGACTGCGCCAGTTGTCCTGATTTTTCATCAAGGAAAAGAAGTCTTTCGGCAAGCACGGTTCATCGACTTTAAAAAAATCCGTTATCTACTAGATGAACTGACAGCAGAAGATGATTCCCTTTCTTATGAAGAAATCTTCCGAACAAAATAATCGTTGTCCAAACAGAAAAAAGCGATTGAACAAGTGAAAGTTTTGCCTTCATTTGTTCAATCGCTTTTTATTTTTATTCTGCTGTATTTTCGGAATGCGCATTTGCGTCAGAATGCAAGAAATAGATCAAGGTTTGCAATTCATTCGTCAAATCAACATTTTGGATCAATACATCTGACGGAGCATTCAATCGAGCAGCGGTAAAGTTCAAGATTCCTTTGATTCCTGCTTCCGTTAACTGATTGACTACTTCTTGTGCTCTTTCAGCGGGTATCGTTAAAATTGCTACTTCGATTTGTTGGATCTTGATTTGTTCTGACATATCTTCCATTGGATAAACGGGGATACCGTCTACGATGCGCCCAACGATTTCCTCATTCACATCAAAAGCACAACTGATACGTATGCTATTACTTTGATGGAATTTGTATTTTAGTAAAGCACTTCCCAAGTTCCCTACACCGATCAGCGCAACATTTGTCAATTGATCGTCGTTTAATGTCTTTGCAAAAAAGTGCATAAGATCTTCTACATCATAACCATACCCACGTTTTCCTAATTCGCCAAAATAAGAAAAATCTCGACGGATCGTTGCACTATCTACTTGAACGGCTTCACTTAATTCAGTTGAAGACACTTTTTTCTTTCCAGCATTATTTAAAATCCTTAAATAGCGATAATACAAAGGCAGTCTTTTAGCTGTCGCCTTTGGAATAATATGATCTTTCACGAAATGACCTCCACGTATTGTCTAATTACATCTTTGATTTCTCCATCATAGCAGTATTTATAGGAAAAAATCAATTCCATTGCTCAGATATTGTGAAATTTTATTCTTTATTCATTTATTTATCATTTCTGCAAATCTCGCAGTATAATGGAATTTATGGTAGACTACTAATTGAAAAATAGTTTTTTATTTGAGGAGAATTCACAAAGTAGAAAAGAGGATTCCATGATATTATTACAAGCCAATCAGATTGCTCGCCATTTTGGTGCAGAAGTCTTATTTGAAAACATACATTTAGAAATCAGTACAGGCGCTCGTGTCGCTTTAGTTGGCAGAAATGGCGCTGGAAAATCGACTTTATTAAAGATCATTGCTGGAATTGAAGCACCTGATGAAGGAAAGATCGCTAAAAATAAAACAGCGACTCTCGGATACCTCGCTCAGGACACAGGACTTGATTCCAATGAAACAGTTTGGAACGAGATGCTGAAAGCTTTTGAACAAGTTAGACAAATGGAAGAGCGGATGCGCGAGCTAGAGATTTTCATTAGCGAAGGTACGCCAGACACACCTGCTTATAGTTCTTATTTAAAAGAATACGACCGGCTGCAACACGATTTTTCAGATCGAAACGGCTATGGTTATGAAAATGAAATTCGTTCCGTATTGCATGGGTTTAAATTCGATTCTTCATTTTATGATCAGAAAATCGATACTTTATCAGGCGGACAGCGCACACGTTTAGCTTTAGCTCGCATGCTTTTGCAACACCCTGACATTTTGATTCTAGATGAACCAACGAACCATTTAGATATCGAGACGCTTTCCTGGCTTGAGAATTATCTGCAAAGCTATACTGGTGCATTATTGATTGTTTCCCATGACCGTTATTTTTTAGATAAAGTAGTCAATGAAGTCTATGAATTAAGCAGAAGAAAAATGCGCCATTACAAAGGTAACTATTCGAAATATCTAGATTTGAAAGCAGAACAGCTAGCAAGTGAATGGAAGGCTTATGAAAAGCAGCAAACAGAAATCCATAAATTAGAAGACTTCGTTGCTCGGAACCTTGTTCGCGCCTCTACCACAAAACGAGCGCAAAGCCGCAGAAAGACATTAGAAAAAATGGTCCGGCTGGATCGTCCTCAAGGGGATGAAAAACAAGCAAACTTTCTATTCAGTATAGAAAAGCCTTCTGGAAATGTAGTCTTGCAAATCGAAGATGCCGCTATCGGATATGATAGTGTCACCTTATCTGAACCAATCAATCTAGATATCCGTCGTCAAGAAGCGATTGCTCTAGTAGGTCCGAATGGTATCGGAAAATCGACGTTGCTGAAATCAATCATTCACCAGATCCCTTTTATCCGTGGAAAAGAAACGCTAGGGACAAATGTCACCATCGGCTATTACGATCAAGGTCAAGCTGATCTGCATACAAACAAGACGATCCTAGCAGAATTGTGGGATGAGCATCCTACCACTCCAGAAAAAGAGATTCGAAGTGCTTTAGGTGCTTTCTTATTTTCTGGCGAAGATGTAGAAAAACCAATTCCTCTGCTAAGTGGCGGTGAAAAAGCACGGGTTGCTTTAGCCAAGTTAGCGATGAACAAAGAAAATTTTTTGATTTTGGATGAGCCAACAAACCATTTAGATATTGACAACAAAGAAGTATTAGAAAATGCATTGATCGATTATGACGGCACACTGCTTTTTGTTTCCCATGACCGATATTTCATCAATCGGATCGCGACAAAAGTCGTCGAACTCTCTGAAAATGGCAGCAAAGTCTATCTAGGAGACTATGATTATTATTTAGAGAAAAAGCAGGAAGAAGAAGAAATCGCCGAATTGTTGGCACAAGATGAGCCAGAATCTGCTCCTGCTCCCACGAACAAATCTGACTATTACCAAAGCAAAGAACAGCAAAAGCTTATCCGTAGCCTTCAACGAAAAATTACTCAGGTTGAAGAAGAAATGGCGCGGATCGATGAATGGATCGATCAGTTGGAACAAGAAATGGTCGCGCCAGAAAACCTGGAAGATCACGTAAAACTCAATGAGCTGAACCAAGATTTAGAAGCTGCTAGACAAGATCAAGAAACAAAATTGACAGAATGGGAAGAACTAAGCTTGGAATTAGAAGAATACGAGAATTAAAAGCCAATGGAAAGAGGTTGTGACAGCACTGTTGTCATAGCCCCTTTCTTTTTTATGCAGAAACATAGCGAAACCGTTCTCTTTTTCTTACTATTTTTCTCTATTGACAAAATAAACAATAATTTTCCGGCACAATTATTTGCTGTTTTTTACCATAACATAGTACGATCAACGTAGAAAAGGAGATGTTTTTATGAAAGTTGTTGTCATTGGCGGTGTAGCTGGCGGTCCTTCATTTGCCACTCGTTTCCGTCGATTGAATGAAGCGCACGAAATCATTATCTATGAACGCGGAGAAAATATTTCTTATGCAAGTTGTGCTTTGCCTTATTATTTAGGAGGTGTGATCACTGACCGTGACTCGCTGATCGAACGTACACCAGAAATATTGAAAACAAAAAACAACATCGATGTCTTTACTAAACACGAAGTAACAGCAATCGATCCTTCTACTAAGCAATTAACAGTTAAAGACCTATCCACAAATGAAGAAACAAAAACAGATTACGATAAGTTGATCATCTCTTCTGGTGCTAGACCAGATTATCCGGATATTCCCGGAGTTTTTGAAGCAGAAAACGGCTTTGTCCTTCGTAGTGTGACGGATGCGGATCGAATCAAATCGTTCCTTGAAGAAAAAAATCCACAACATGTCGTCATTCTTGGTGCAGGTGTCATGGGTCTGGAATTAGCTGAGAATTTCAAGCATCGCGGCTTAGACGTGACTTTAATCGATCAATTGCCACAAGTCGCTTTCCCTTATGATCCAGAAATTGCTGATTTAGTTTATGACAAATTGCTGAAAGAAGGATTAGCCGTTCATTTAGAAACAAGAGTTACTGAGATCCGTGATAAAGGTCGAGAAATAGTATTATCAGATGGCTCCGTCCTTTCTGCTGATATGCTAATTTTTGCTGTTGGTGTTTCTCCGAATAATGAAGTGGTGAAAGCAGCCGGCATAAAATTATCTGATACAGGACAGATCATTGTCGATGACCAGTTACAAACCAATCTGCCGGACATCTATGCGATTGGCGATATTATCGAAACGACTAGTGTAGTGACTGGTCAGCCGATCCAAAGTATGCTTTCCAGTGCGGCCAATCGTCAAGGACATATGTTGGCAGATATTTTAAATGGTACACCTATGCGCTATCGCGGATATATTGGTGCAGGTGTCGCAAAAATCTTTGATCATACAGCAAGTTATGCTGGAATGACAGAACATGCATTAAAAGCATCAGGCATAACAAATTATAAAACTGTTTTTATTACTCCTTTTGACCATGCCTATTTCTATCCAGGAGCTACAAGATTAAATCTAAAGCTGATTTTTGATGCAGATAGCGGTCGTATTTTAGGTGGACAAGCATTTGGAGAAAAAGGTGTCGATAAACGGATGGGAGAACTTTCTGTAGCGATCACCGGAAACTTGACAGTCTTTGATTTGCCTGATTTGGAGTTGCCTTACTCTCCACCGTATTCTACTACCCGTGACCCGTTGAATATAGCTGGTTATGTCGCAATCAATCAAATGACGAATATCGTAGAAACGATCAAAGCAAGTGATATACCCGAAAACGATTTGAAAGAAGCGTTCTTTTTAGATATACGTGAACCTAATAAAGCACCTTCTGGCAGTATCTCGGCAACAAAAAATATTCCAATGAATGAGTTACGAGATCGAATCAATGAAATCCCAAAAGATAAAAAAGTTTACATTACTTTCAGAAGAGGATTGAATACTTATACTTCTGCCCGAATCTTGGCAGGTTTGGGTATCAAAGCGATTTTGATTGAAGAATAAAAAAACGACCGCGGTGGGTAGCCGCGGTCTAGGAGTTATTTTTACTTGAGGAGTAAAAATGAAAAAGTATATAGGGTTGTTGGTTGGTATGTATATAGAATAGAAGATAAATGTGAAGAAATTGTGCATTATTTCTTCACATTTATTAGGTTATAGTTTAAGAAAGTTTAAACATTGTGTAATTTAATTATTTTAGCTGTTTCTTTTCATAAAAAAACATGTTGTGACTCTGAGACAAATCATAGTCCATAGTGATGTCTCTAGAGTAACTACGCCTAATATTACGAGGCATAATATTAATTCATCAGCACTAGTACCTAAACTAGCATCCCTTTCGAATATTTTTTCTTATATAATAAAGTTTGCTTTCACTCCTCTAATCTCACCAAATCGACTGGCTTGCGTTGTGTGATACTAGGAACTGATTTGTTTAGAACTACTTTTCTATTGTAATCATATTTTTCGCCATCCTCGTTGTCTTCTAATCCTTCAATGAATGGTCCCTAATGTGTGTATTAAGTAATTTAATTTTTTTGTTCCTATTTATTTAACAAATAAATAATATAAAAGGTAAATAAAAAAGAGTGGATTTCTCCACTCCATGAAAAGCCGACTTTTTGGGAGGCTTTTTTTGCCAAGCCTCACATTTTTATAGCCAAACTTCTTTTGCGACTTGCTGCAATAATTGGATTTTCTTCCATTGTTCTTCTTCTGTTAAATGGTTTCCTTCTTCTGTTGAAGCAAACCCACATTGAGGACTGATACTTAGATTTTCCAATGGTACAAATTGTTGTGCTTCTTTTATTCGTTCTTTTATTTTCTCCGTATCTTCCAAATCTGGAAACTTAGAAGTAACTAATCCTAAAACGACTTTACTTTCTTTGTTACTCCAATGTCTTAAAGGAGTAAAATCTCCTGCTCGGTCAGAATCGTATTCCAAAAAGAAACCATCATAATTTGTTGAAAACAACTCTTCTGCAATGGGTTCATATCCACCGGAAAACAGCCAAGAAGAAGCGTGATTCCCGCGGCAGATATGTGTTGTGATCGTCAAATCTTCTGGTTTGTCTTCCAGTGCGTCATTGATAATCTCTGTACAAATATGGGCCATTTCTTTCGGATCAATTCCTTTTTGAAGAAGTGCTTCTCTTTTAGTTTGATCAGCTAGAAACGCCCAATTTGTATCATCGAATTGCAGGTAACGGCAACCTTTTTCATAAAAAGCATGAATCGCTGCTTTGTAAGTAGAGGACAAGTCCTCATAAAAATCAGATAGATCAGGATAAATCTCCTTGATTTTTGAAGAACCATCATTAGATAGAATCTCTTGTCGTAAAATCATCGTGGGACTAGGGATCGTTGCTTTTGCAACAAAAGTATCATCTGTTTTCACTACTTCTTTCAGAAAAGCAAAATCTTTTAAAAATGGGTGATTTGGATTGAAAGATAATTTATCTACTACCCGAATATTATAAGCTGGAGCTGCTTTTCCGTGGAATGTTTGATTATATCCAGTTTCTGGAACATAGCCTTCGATACCATTTAGTTCTTCTAAAAAATCAAGATGCCAAAATCCACGCCGAAATTCGCCATCCGTAATTCCTTTGATGCCCACTGCTTTTTGCTCTTCTACTAATCTCTTTATCTCCTGATCTTCGATTGTACGAAGTTCTTCTTTTGAAAGTAAGCCTTCTTGAACTTTTTTTCTTGCTTCTTTGATCGATTGCGGGCGTAAGAAACTTCCGACATGATCTACTGTAAATGGTTTGTTTTTGCTCATTTCACTCACTCTTTTCTTTGTTTTTTGTAAAAAAAAATCCTTTTACTAGCAAATACTAGTAAAAGGACGATTATACTCGTGGTACCACCTTTTTTCAGAAAAAACATTCTTTCTCTCAGCCTGACAACAAAATCAGCGGTCTTGGTAACGAAAGACTGTTCGTTTTTGCCTACCTTTCGACAAAAAATCCTCTAAGGCCATTTTCGACAGTCAACTTCTAGCTTTTTACACCAACCAAAGCCTCTCTTGAACCATTTTCTGTCTACTTTCCTTCTCATCGGATACTATTAGAATAAAATTAGAATAGCATGTTTGAAAGAAAAGTCAATAGGGAATAAGAACAAACAAAAACTAATTTGTTATTCTTAGTAATTTGTTTGTGGAATACAATAAAGCTTTTCAAATATGATAATTATTCAGTCGTCCTTTCATCTTAGATCACTTCCTTAAAATGATCATACCCGTTTCAACCACATAAAAAAGGACTTAATTTTGAAAAATTTCCCATCAAAACTAAGTCCTTTTTATTATAGTTATGCAAATTTGCTTATTTTCTCGCTATTTCCGATACATCTTGAATTCTAAGAATAGGTCATTATAGATGCCTAGGTATTTCGATCCTAGATCTTCGTAGACTTCAAGATGGGAGATCGTGTCATCAGATGGATAGAATTGTTCATCCGACGAAATGTCTTTTGGCAATAACGCTTTTGCTTTTTCATTTGGTGTAGAATAACCAATATACTCTGCATTTTGTGCCGCATTTTCCGGTTCTAGCATAAAGTTGATGAAATCATAGGCACCTTCTTTATTTTTCACGGTTTTTGGCATAACGATATTATCAAACCAAAGATTGGAACCTTCTGGTGGGATTACGTAATGTAAATGTTCATTTTCCCACATCATATCGGCAGCTTCGCCAGAAAATGTCACTGCCACGGAGGCTTCTTCATTGATCATATACATTTTGATCTCATCTGCCACGATTGCTTTGACATTTGGCGTTAAATGATTCAATTTATTTGCTGCTTCTGTCAGCTGTGCCATATTCTTACTATTCAAAGAATAGCCTAAACTATTCAAAGAAAGCCCCATAACTTCTCGTGCACCGTCAATCAGCATCAAACTGTCTTTTAATTCCGGCTTCCACAAATCATCCCAATGCTTAATTTGATCTGCATCAAAGAATTTATCGTTATATACGATCCCTAAAGTTCCCCAAAAATATGGAATCGAATACTGATTATCTGGATCAAAATCCAAGTCTAAAAATCGTGGATCAATATTATTTAATCCTTTGATCTTCGAATGATCTAATGGAAGTACTAGTTTTTCTTTGATCATTTTTTGGATCATATATTCACTTGGTATAGCGATGTCGTAGTTTGTCCCACCTTGCTGGATTTTTGTGAACATCGCTTCATTAGAATCAAATGTTTCATAATTCACTTTGTATCCATATTCTTTTTCAAATTTCGTGATCAAACTAGGATCGATATAATCTCCCCAGTTATAGATGGTAAGTACCTTTGCTCCACTCATGCCACTTGTTTTTTCAAGTTGACGAACACCAAGCAGCAGCACCGCAATAATGATGAGAATACCTAAAAACAGAGATTGTAATTTTTTCATCGCAGCCGTGCCACCCCCTCGCGTACTCTTCTGTTTTTCTTCAGCCGTTTTGGACGGTTTTCTTTACTAATGAAGTAGTATCCAATGACCAATATCATGGAGAACAAGAAAACTAACGCACTTAGCGCATTGATTTCTAAACTGATTCCTTGTCTTGCACGAGAATAAATCTCTACTGAGAGCGTCGTAAAGCCATTTCCTGTGACGAAAAACGTAACCGCAAAATCATCAAGAGAATAGGTAAATGCCATAAAATATCCAGCTATGATTCCTGGAGAAAGATAAGGCAAAATGATATTTTTGACTACTTGGAAATTATTAGCACCAAGATCTCTAGCCGCATCAACCATTGAATCGTTCATTTCCTGCAATTTTGGCAAGACCATCAAGACGACGATTGGAATGCTGAAAGCAATATGGGAAAGCAATACACTCTGAAAACCTAATCCGAATCCTAGTAGTGTAAAGAAAATCAAGAAACTAGCACCGATAATAACATCAGGAGAGACTAATAAGATGTTATTCATGCTCAACAACGCTGTCCGTGCACGTCGTTTCTTCGTGTAATAGATCCCCATAGCCCCAAATGTCCCGATGATCGTGGCGATCAATGCAGATAAGAAAGCCAGCATGAACGTATTCAATACGATAATGATCAAACGTGTATCTTCAAAAACAGCTTCATAATTTTCCCAAGTAAATCCTGTAAAGCTGTTCATCGTTCCTCCTTCATTGAAGGAATAAAAAATCAGATAGAAGATCGGTGCATATAAGAATAAAAAAACAATCCCTAAATAAAGATACGACCATTTAAATTTTTTCATTTATGAGCGACCTCCTTTTTTCTTCTCGCCTGTCAGGAGCATCACGATGAACATAGCAATGATTAAAATCACACCGATTGTAGAACCCATCCCCCAGTTTTGTGTAACCAAGAAATGCTGTTCGATAGCCGTTCCTAAAGTGATCACCCGATTTCCGCCAATCAGACGAGTCAGCATGAATAAAGAAAGAGAAGGAATAAATACTGCTTGGACACCACTTTTCACACCATTTAATGATAACGGAAAAATCACTCGTCGGAAGGTCTCAAAGCTATTCGCGCCTAAATCTCTACTAGCACTGATCAAAGAAGGATTCATCTCTTCCAATGCATTGAAAATTGGCATAATCATAAATGGAATCTCGATATACGTTGCCACGAACAGAAAACTGAAGTCTGTGAATAATATCTGTTTCGGCCCGATCCCGATAAAATCAAAGAAATGATTCACGCTGCCGTGCACACTGAAAATCCCAATAAATGCGTAAGCTTTAAGCAGCAGATTCACCCATGTAGGCAAAATAATCAGCATCAGCCATAATTGCTTGTGCTTCAGTTTTGTTAAAAAATAAGCAGTCGGGTAACTGATGATCAGCGTGAAAAACGTGATCAAAAATGCATACCATACAGAATTGATCGTCATAGAAAGCGATGTCCCCGACGTAAAATAAGATAGATAATTATTCAGCGTGAATTGCCCATTCATATCAAAAAAAGATTGATAAATGATCATTAATACAGGCGCGATCACGAATAAACCGAGCCACAAAATATAAGGGACGGAATAGATCCTGCGCATTGTTTTCATTCTTGTCCCCCCTATTCTTCGTAGCTGTCAAGACGTGCATCGAATTCTTCTTCAGACTCGTTGAAACGCATGACATGGATATCTTCTGGCTCAAAGGCCAATCCTACTTTGCTTCCTTCTTTAGCTTTTTTCGTTGAATGGACCATCCATTCATTTTGCTGTTCATCATAACAGATGATTTCATAATGGACACCACGAAACAGCTGAGTATCGACCGTTACGACTAGTTTTCCTTTATCTGGTGTCGTGATCGTCAAATCCTCTGGGCGTAAAACAACTTCAACTGGTTCATTTAGACGCATCCCGCCATCGACACATTCAAATTGCTTACCAACAAACTCAACTAGATTATCTTCGATCATTACACCGTCCACGATATTGCTCTCCCCAACAAAATCAGCAACGAAATGATTGATTGGCTCATCATAAATATCTACGGGTGTACCACTTTGGACGATTTTCCCTTTATTCATGACAAAAATCTCATCACTCATTGCCAACGCTTCTTCTTGGTCATGAGTAACAAAAATAAACGTGATTCCTAATCGTTGTTGCAGATCCCGCAGTTCATACTGCATATCTGTACGTAGTTTCAAATCAAGCGCCGATAACGGTTCATCTAGTAGCAATACTTTCGGTTCATTTACAATTGCTCGTGCAATCGCTACACGCTGTCTTTGACCACCAGACATTTCACTGATCTCCCGTTTTTCGTATCCAGGAAGCTGGACCATACGCAAAGCATCTTTTACCTTCTTTTCGATATCTGATTTGGACATTTTCTTGATCTTCAATCCAAAAGCAACGTTATCAAAAACATTCATATGAGGAAAAAGTGCATAGTCTTGGAAGACTGTATTTACTTGTCGCTTATTAGCTGGCAAATCATTCAACCGTTTCCCTTCAAAATAGATGTCCCCTTCTGTAGCTTCGGTGAATCCAGCTATAATACGTAGGATCGTTGTTTTGCCACAGCCGGAAGGACCAAGCAGTGTATAAAATTTTCCTTGTTCGATCTCAAAACTTACTTTTTTTAATACTGTTTCATCATCATAGCGTTTCACTACTTGATCAAATGAAATGATTGGTTTCCCCACGTTTTTACCCCCTATATTACAAATATGATTGCGTTGCAACAATCAATACTTTTGTTCGTTTTTTGAGATGATTCCTTAATTGATGTTGTTTTGTCGCTTGATAATAGATCGACTGTCCTGCTTTTGCCACATAGACCGTCTCTCCTAAGCTTAACTCTAATTCCCCTTCTAATACAAAAATAAACGTTTCAGATAATGAAGGTTCAAACGTCTTATATTCTCCTGCACCTTCAAAAGTCAGCAAGACAGGCT
Source organism: Enterococcus sp. E4-150 (assembly GCF_035726465.1). Taxonomy (NCBI): domain Bacteria; kingdom Bacillati; phylum Bacillota; class Bacilli; order Lactobacillales; family Enterococcaceae; genus Enterococcus; species Enterococcus sp. E4-150. The sequence continues at coordinate 169,405 of NZ_JAPRGK010000005.1, forward strand.
CCATTTCTTTTTCATTCGAATCAGCCACGAGCCATTCCAATTCATACCCGTTTTCTTCATCGAAATAAACCGTATGATCTTCTTTTGAATAAACCACTTGCAGATTCGCTGCTTCTTGATGAAAAAATTCTTCTGGAGTCACACCTAAGACTTCAAGAATAGAAAAGAATGTTTCCATTGATGGTGAACTTAAATCTCGTTCCAACTGGGAAATATACCCTTTTGACAAATCTGTGCGTTCGCCTAGTTCTTCTTGTGTCAAATTCTTTTGGATGCGCAAATTTCTTAACTTCTCACCAATTTCCATAATTTCCTCCGAATCGAAGTTTTCTAATAGTAAACTTCCTGTTTACTACCACTCGTATTAGTATACGAAATTTATTTAAAAAGGCAACCCTTTGTAAAATTTTTTTTGCTGAATATTTCTTTATCTTTTGGAATAAATTCTAGTTGTTTGATTTTTTATTTTTCACCTAATTTTTGTCTAAATTTACGGAAGAACAACAATAAAAGAGTAGGCTTTATGGTATGATAAAAGAAAATTTTAAAAGGAGTGTCTCACGAATGAACGCTTTTCGATCTTTTCAGGTAATAAAGGAACCTATTTTCCATACAGCAATCAGTGATCTGCCATTTACTGAATTGGCTGAAAATGAAGTCTTGGTAAAAATTGCCTATTCTGATGTCAATTATAAAGATGCATTGGCAATGAGCGAATCTGGTCAGGTGATACGAACCTATCCGATGACTCCAGGGATTGATTTATCCGGAATTGTCGTCCAAAGTAACAATCCACGTTTTTCAAAAGAAGATCTTGTACTTGCTACTGGTTTTGGGCTTGGTGTCACCTATCCAGGCGGTTACAGCCAATACCAAAAAGTACCAGGAGACTGGTTAGTCCCTCTACCGAAAAATATGACACTGCGTCAAGCGATGATTTTTGGTACAGCAGGGTTTACTGCTATGTTGTGTGTGAACGCTTTAATCCGTCAAGGTATGACCTCCGATAAAAAAGTTGTCGTTACTGGTGCTTCTGGCGGTGTAGGCAGTACAGCGATAGCCCTGTTACATAAACTAGGATTCCAGTCAATCATTGCCTTTTCCAGAAAAGAAGAGTCTGTCACATGGCTAAAAAGTCTAGGTGCTTCTCAAGTCGTACGACCTGATGAATTTCTGCCAGAGACAACAAAAGCTTTAGGAAAACAGCAAATCGACTATGTCATCGACACAGTAGGTGGCGAGCAGCTAAGCAGTATTCTTCCATTGATCTCTTATAACGGTGCAGTAGCTTTATGTGGCAATGCTGGGGGAATCAAACTAAACGCGACTGTCTTGCCTTTTATTCTGCGAAACATCCAGTTGATTGGAATTGATTCTGTCAATGTACCAATAGATCAACGTCTTTCTTTATGGCAACAGATGGCGGATTTGCAGATTGCAGATGAACTGGTCGTCCAAGAGATTACTCTGGATCAATTGCCTGAAACAGCATCTAAACTACTTGCTGGAACACACCAAGGAAGAACACTAGTAAATGTAGGTGACCATAAATGAAGATTCTAATCACAGCTGGAGGAACGACTGAAAAAATCGATCAAGTACGTGCTATTACAAATCATTCGACAGGACGATTAGGGCAAGCATTAGCTGATTATTTAGCTGCCAATCCGGATACCACAATCGATTACGTGACTACGAAACAAGCACTGAAACCGAAAAGACACTCCAATATAACGATTTATACGATCGAATCTGCACTGGACTTATTTTTACAATTAGAAGCACTAACGAAAAAAGAACACTACGATGCGATTATCCACAGTATGGCAGTCAGTGATTTTACTCCTGCTTTTAGTTTTTCAGAAGAACAGCTGGCAAAAAACCTACCCACTTCTTCAACGCAAGAAGAACTGGACAATTGGTTTGCGGAAAATGAACAGACAGATACCACTGTTTCAAAGATCTCTTCTGACACCGAGCATCTTGTGCTCGTTTTGAAGAAAACACCAAAAATCATTTCTTATCTACGTGAATGGCAGCCAAAAGCAAAAATCATTGGTTTCAAACTATTAGTAGATGTACCAAAGGAATCTCTTCTGGCAGTCGCAAAAAATAGTCTGATAAATAACAAAACTGATTTTATTTTCGCAAATGATTTGACGGAAATCCATGGCGAGACACACCACGGCTATCTCTTATCTAAAGATGGAACAGTGGAAGAAGCTCAAAGTAAATCTGAGATTGCTGCATTGATTACTGAGAAAATTAGACTGGAGGAATCAAAATGAAAAAGATCTTACTAGGCGTTACTGGAAGTATTTCTGCTTACAAAAGCGCTGATCTTACAAGTCAATTCGTCAAATTAGGTGCCCAAGTAGATGTGATTATGTCTAAAAGCAGCACACATTTTATCACGCCATTAACCTTGCAATCTCTGTCGAAGCGCGCAGTCCATACAGACGTCATGCAAGAATCAAATCCGCAGGTAATCAATCATATCGAACTAGCAAAACAAGCTGACTTGTTTCTCATCGCGCCTGCTACAGCAAACATTATCGGCAAGCTAGCAAATGGCATTGCAGACGATCTTCTTTCAACAGTCGCAATGGCGCTTCCAGTGGGAACACCAAAATTGATTGCCCCTGCCATGAACACGAATATGTATCAAAACCCGATCACTCAGCGTAATCTGGAAACATTGAGATCTGTCGGCTATCAGGAAATTGAACCAAGAGAATCTCTTTTAGCTTGTGGAGATTTTGGAAAAGGTGCCTTAGCTGATATTCAGACGATCATCGAACAGGTCATGCTGACTCTTAATGAAAGAAATGCATAGAAAAAAGGAGTACTTATGAAAAATACAAAAAACTTTACATTAACTGCGATGTTTTTAGCTATTTTGATTTTATTAGCTGTTACGCCTTTAGGTTTTATCCCTATCGGTCCGATCCATGCAACAACCATGCATATTCCTGTAATCATTGCTTCGATCGTTTTAGGACCAAGACTAGGTGCTTTTCTTGGCGGTACATTTGGACTGATCAGCATGATCCGTAGCACAGTTATCCAAACACCTTTGTCTTTTGTCTTTTCTCCGTTTATCCCAGTCATCGGAACAGAACATGGAAGCTGGAAAGCCTTGCTGATCGCGTTTATTCCTCGTATCTTGATTGGGGTGGTTCCTTATTTCGTTTATAAAGGTCTGCGCAAACTAATGAAACAAAAAGCAGATTCCGTTTCTTTATTCTTAGCTGGACTTTCCGGTTCATTGACCAATACGATTTTAGTAATGAATATGATCTACTTTTTATTCCAGCAAGATTATGCCAAAGTCATCGGAACAAATTTAAATGCTGTTTATTCAGCTATTCTAGCGGTTATTCTTACAAGTGGTATACCTGAAGGAATCGTCGCAGGTCTTGCGACTGCAGCAGTATGCAATGTCTTGTTAAGATACTTCAAGCACCCTTCTCTTACTAACTGATAGTCATCGTAGCCGATCTCTGATTTTTTTCTCTTTTGGTGTTACTATTGAATGGAAAGATTTGACGTCGAAAGGATGATCCAAATGAAAATTTTTGTTGTAGGTGCAAACGGACAAATTGGCCGACACCTGATAAAAGATTTAGCTCCAAGTTCCCATGAAATTTTTGCAGGGGTGAGAGATGTCGTTTCCCAAACATTAGTAAAAAAAGAGAATGTTTCGTATGTCTCTTTTGATTTAACTTGGTCCGTGGAAAAAATGACCGAAGCATTCAAAGGCATCGATGTATTGATTTTTGCTGCCGGCTCTCAAGGAAAGAATCTTCTGCAAGTAGACTTGGATGGCGCAATCAAAACAGTGATCGCAGCTGAAAATGCGCATGTCTCTCGCTATCTGATGGTCAGTGCTGTTTATGCAGATGAACCAGCAAAATGGCCTGAGTCCATGACAGATTATTATATTACTAAACATTATGCAGATGAATGGCTGAAACGAACTAACTTAGATTTTGTCATTCTTCAACCAGTCACATTGACTAACGATGAAGAAGTTACTTCCATTCAATTAACTAAGCCTAATGAGAAGGCATCAAAAACGATCACTCGCTCTACAGTTGCTGCTGTACTTGCCGCTCTAGTGGAAGAAACGGATATTTCTCGTACGACTCTAGTACTTTCTGAAGGTAGCAAAGAGTTGAATACAGCATTCCAAGAATGGGCAAAGGAGGAATAGATCCATGCGTGCCATTTCAATCAAGCATCCTGGTTCTGTAGATGTATTAGAACAAATTGAAGTGCCTGTTCCTAAACCAAAACAAGGCGAATTACTGATCAAAGTCCATACAGCAGCTGTCAATCGAACAGATATTATGAAAAGAGAATCAGTCTCTTTGAAACCTCCCTACCCTATTTTGGGAGTCGAAGTAGCTGGAGAGGTAGTTGAGAATAAAAGTGATATCTCCACTTTTACTCCTGGGACAAAAGTATACGGATTAGTCAATCTAGGTGGTTATGCCGAATATGCTGTGATGCCTGCCGATCGTGCAATCCTTCTCCCTGATACGCTAGACTATGTTTCTGCTGCTGGAATCTCAGAAGTTTTTTTGACTGCTTATCAAACACTTTACTGGCTTGGAAAATTACAAGAAGGCGAAACTGTCTTGATCCATGCAGGAGCAAGTGGTGTGGGAACAGCAGCGATCCAATTAGCTAGACAGCTTTCTCACGCGAAAATCATCGTTACTGCAGGATCAGAAGAAAAACTCGCCTTTTGTAAAGAACTTGGTGCAGATGAATTGATCAACTATAAAAAACAAGACTTTCAAGAAGAGGTACGAAAAATCACTGAAGGTCGGGGAGTCGATGTTATTTTGGATTTCATCGGCGCTTCTTACTGGGAAAAGAATTTAGCTTCTATAGCCGTTGATGGACGTTGGGTCTTGATTGGTATGCTAGGTGGGACCATCGTGCCTGAGATAGACCTTGGTGTATTGATTGGGAAACGTGTCCAACTGCTTGGTACATTATTGACACCTAGAAGTGATCAGTATAAAGCAGAGCTCGCACAAACTTTTATGCAAAAAGCTGGGCCTTTTCTAGAAAATGGCAAGATTCGGCCAATCATTGACCGTACATTCCAATTCAGCGCAGTCAAACAAGCGCATGAATATATGGAAGCAAACAAAAACATCGGAAAAATCATTTTGAAGATAACTGAATAAAATCATGCTGATCAAAAAAGAGGCTGGGACAGAAGCGTTTAACTCCAAGAAATAAGAAGAAATTCACGAAAATTGCTTTTCAAATTTTTGTGAATTTCAGCTTATTTCCGAAGGAGTTGCTTCTGCTTCCGCCGTTTATACGTGTTTAGAGCGTGAGACAAAAGTGTTCTTTACTTTTGTCCCACGCTCTTTTTCCGAATAAACGGTGTTCAAAAGCTTGCATCTGCGGTAATAAGTCCAACCAAGTTAAAAACATAAGAAGCTGTTTTTACTTGGCTGTTCTTATTACTTGATGCAGGGCAGCTTTTTCACAACCTCTTCACTAAACAGTGTTCAATCAGCTGACCCTCGGTATTAGCTCAAAAAACGGCAAAATATGAGGAACTATTTTGCCGTTTGTTTCTCTAATACTCAGGTCAAAACGCTGATTTCACAACCTCTTTTTATTTACGTTCTATTTCATTCATTTTCCGAAGCAAATCGAGCTGCTTGTATGCCCGCTTGTCGCCCAAAAATAATGATCTCCGCAACTGAATTTCCACCGATCCGGTTGTTTCCATGTAAGCCACCTGTGACTTCACCAGCAGCATATAACCCCCTAATTGGCTGGTTTTCTTTATCTAATACTTCAGTGTTCGTATTGATTTTCACACCGCCCATCGTGTAATGGATTCCTGGTGCGATTTTGATCGCATAATAATTCGGAGACGATAAGTCATGTTCCATGGCTGTGGCACGGTTGAATTGAGCATCTTTTTTCTCCGCAACATCCGTATTCCATCCATCAACTGTTTTTGCTAGTGTTTCTTTTGGTAAATCGATTTTTTCTGCTAATTCTTCCATTGTCTTTCCAGTTGTGACATATCCTTTTTGGTCATAAAATTCAATAGCTGTGGCACGATCACGCACGCCTTGGTCAAAAATCAAATAAGCTGATTTTTCAGGCAATGCTGTAATTGCTGCAGATACTTTATCCCTTGTATCCATTTCATTGACAAATCTTTTCCCCTCTTGATCGACCAAGATTGCTCCTTCTCCGCGAACAACCTCACCAATCAAGACCCCCTCATCCTGCTGCACAGTTGGATGAATTTGTATTTTATCCATATCAACGGTTTGTCCACCTAATTTTTCAATCATGGTGATACCATCTCCAGTTGATCCTTCTTGATTTGTCGTAATATAATCAGCTAAATCGGGACGATATTTTTCAATAAATTCTTTGCTGGCACCAAAACCGCCTGTGGTAACTACGATTGCTTTTCCGGTGACCTCTTTTGGTTCTTCTCCTTGAACATGTACATTCACTTCATTGACCGTTTCCCCATTTTTCTTAATGTCTGTCACATCTGCGTTGACAAAAATAGGGATTTCCCGCTCATGGACGTTATTCAATAACCCCTCCACTAAGTATCCACCAATAGCCGAGCCATCAGACGGACGATGTGTCCTCTTTTCACTCATCCCTCCAGTGATCGTTAAGTTGTCCAGTTTGATACCGTTTTGATCTAGCCAATCGACCGCATCAGCAGAGTGATCGACAAAGTATCGAAGCATTTCTTTATCATTCGTTCCTCCACCACCTTTTAGCGTTTCTTCATAGAAGGCATCATTCGAGTCTTTGATTCCTTCTTCTTTTTGAAATTTTGTTTCTGAAGCATTCATACCGCTTGATGATTTAGATGTGTTTCCTCCGGCAACAGGCATCTTTTCCAAAATTACTGGATTCAACCCAGCATCTTTTGCTTCGATAGCTGCTGCCATCCCTGCACCACCAGCTCCAATAATCACGACATCATAAGATTCTTTCATTTCTTTTGGATCTGTATATACTTGTTCAGAAGCGCCTGATGATACTTTGGCAGATTCCTTCGTACTAGAACTTGTCTGCGCTGTATTTTTCTGATCTGCGCCGCATGCGCTCATAGCAAGAAGTGCAACGGCTGTTAATAAACCAGCAACTAATTTTTTCATTTGTATCCCCCTTTTCTCCTTATACTATATTAAGTGATTTTTTTCACAATATCAACTCTGTTTTTCTTTAAGTCATATAGCTTTGGTAAACACACGCTTCTTAGTATAATTAAGGATATACATGAAGGAGTTATTTTATGAATCATTTGAAAACCTTTTTTACGAACAGTACAAAAACTGCAGGTAGAATCACAAACGGAATCTATATTTTATTACGTATCATCGTCGTTATTATGCTAGTGGATCAGGTCTGGAACCAACACTGGGGAAATACAATGCTTTTATTACTGACACTAATTTTATTTGAAATCCCTTATTTTCTGGAAAAGATATTAAAGATACAGATTCCAAATATGCTAGAAATCATTTTGTTATCTTTTATTTTTAGTTCAACAGTTTTAGGTGAGTTAAGTGATTTTTATGGCTATTTTTCAATGTGGGATACTTTTCTACATGCATTCAGCGGATTTTTAGCTGGGGGTGTCGGCTTTTCCCTTGTTTATTTGCTCAATAAAAATACAAAAACCATGAACTTGACTCCTTTATTACTAGCAGTTGTTTCCTTCTGTTTTTCGATGACAGTTGGTGTTATGTGGGAGTTTGTGGAATTTTCAGCAGATAAATTACTGCAATTCGATATGCAAAAAGATACGATCATCCAGCAAATCAATAGTGTGGAGTTAAGTAAAGACGGAAACACTGTCTATCATGTTCCAGATATCACTCGGACAATCATTGAAAGTCAAAATGCAGATGGTAAAACAGATAAAACAATCATCCAAAATGGTTACTTAGACGTAGGAATCATGGATACTATGAAGGATTTATTTGTTAATTTTATTGGAGCAGTTGTTTTCAGTGTATTTGGTTACCTCTATAGTCGAAACGATTACCAAAAATTTACGTTCATCAAGAATTTTATTCCTAAAAAAATCAAACGATAAAACATGCTAAAAAACAAGAGAAGGGGCAGTGACAATACTTTTGTCACTGCCCCTTCTTTTTTGAATGTATGGCATGCCATTAGTTATCCGATAGTATTAACTCAAAAAAGTAAGATATGAGGAATGACTATTTCGTTTTTTATCCCAATACTGAGGACTTATTTCACTATTTCGTTATTTATCTAATTTACTTAAAACCTGCATAACTTTTTCATAATCTGGATTAGGTGTGCCGTCTAGATTTTCAGCAATAAAAGTAAAATCCATTTTTTTATAAAGAGCAATCGCCTGATGGCTCCATGTCTGTGTGTGAAGATAGATTGGTCCGTCCGTATGGAGGGTAGGAAATTCTTGCAAGACTCTGGCAGTCAATGCTTTTGCGAGCCCTTTTCCTTGGTAATCTGGTTTCACTGCTAACCAATGAAAAACCGGATACACTTGCTCTCTTGATTTTTTTCGCCAAGCGGTACAGGTTGCTACTTTTTCTCCTTTTTTTGTCTCTACAAAAAACATCCTTCTTTCAAGTTCTTCAGGATAAGGAGCAAAGTTTTGTTGAAAATACTCAAGTGCTTCATCTGTCGTTTGAAATTCCCCAACGGAAGTCTCAATCTCCGCCCAAGCAGATTCATCTTCTTTTTGATAAAATCGAAATTCAAAACCTTCCGCTAAAGGCGTGATTGGAACATTTTGTTGAAGTGGTCTTGTCATCCAGATTTCTGCGTAAGGTAACGTTTTATCTAACATTTTTCTATCCCTCCTCGTCTCCATTATGCCAAATAACATATGACTCAGCTACTTATTTGACTATAACAGATAGAGATATAAATCAGAACCAGTCATCTGCGTCAAATTCATTTCGATTAGCGTATACCCATGTTCCTGCCATACCTCGCATGTAATCTCCTAAAGCAGAAGAAGAAGGAATACCTCCACCAGGTGCGGGTGTTCCCGGACTAGGAAGTGGTACTTGCGGCTGTGGATGTTCATCGGTAGAATCAATAGTTGACAAGCGTTTTTTCTTCGTTTCCTTCTGGTCATCTGATTCATTCTGATCTTCCGACTGTTTAGCAACAAATTCTTTTTCTGATTGTTGTTTTATTTTAGGCTCTAAAATTTCATTTTCCAATCCAGAAACTTGTGGGGCCAAATGAGCTTCTTGCCTTATCGTTTTATTAGATTCTGAGATTTTTCTAGATATTCTTGCTGGCTGTAAATTTCTTGTTTGTTTTACTTCCCCTGTTAGAGAAACTGCATGAGCCATTTGTTGTTTTTTTTCTGACAAGCTTTCTTCTTGTCTTTTTTGTTCTTTTTGATCTATCTGTTTGTTTAATGGTAAAACATGTAATAGCGACTGAGCATGGAGTTCTTGGAGTGAATACGGGTCATGATAACTATACATAATCGTAAAATCACCTGTTTGTTTAGTCAAATAACCATCCTCCAATGGTTCTCCGTTGATTGTAACCGATACATCCTTTAACGGTACGGGTTTACCTAAGGAATTTGTTGCTGATTGGATCAACTCTTCTTTGTTTATTTTTTCGTTTGGATGAACAATAAGATCATGACCTTCTAATGAACGATTGTCTGGTATATAAACATAAGTAAAGGTAATTTCCCCTCCTGATTGCTTCCTACTATTCATCAGTTCTGAGTGAAGTACTTCAAGGATCTCCGACCAGTGACTTTTTCTGTCTAATCCGTTTGCTTGCATCCAATCAGAAATAGAAGTGACTTTTCCGTCTTGTTCATAAGTCGATAAATCTATATTTGGCACTCGATCAGAAAATTCAGCAGGTAGGCGCAAATCAGGAATACGATTTACACTACTCATATGTGTTTCTGCTTGAAGTTCTTTATTTGTTTGACTATCTATAAAATGAGTGATGACAGTCGATGAAGCAACAGATGCTTCTACATAAACTACAGCTGTTGTTTCCGCCACATTTGATGTTTTCGAGTCTATATAAGTTAATACAACGGGATATTCTCCCGGGGTTGTAGTATCTACTGTCCCGTTCATTTTGATTTCTTCTTTATTTCCTGAAGTTCCATCGCTTTTTGTTACATGTTCAACAAGATCCTTAGTGGCGTAACTCTCTCCTGTTCTTAAGTGAAGATCTTTTCCTTTGATAGCTGTTTGATCAGCACGAACATGGATCACAGCAAATGCAGTCATTGTTTTTAAAGCAATTGGATCAAAATAGGACAAGGAAATAGTAGATGTTCCTGTATTAGTCGTATCCACGATATTCCCATTGTTTGAAATTACTTTGGACATATCTCCTTGTGTTCCATCTGCGTTCTTCAGCCTTTCTACCAGATCAGATATCGAAACTTTTGTCCCTGCCAGAACATCGATTTTCTTTCCTTCAAACTGTGAATAATCTTTTCCATATACATAAGAAACTTGTGCGCTTCCACCGTCCTTCACATCTGTCAAAGCATGATTCAAAATATCAGTGATCTGTTTTAACTGATCACCTTTTGTAGGATCAGTCATATCGGAAAAGATAGAAAGCGGCACACTGCTTCTGGTTTCCGATGTCCATAATGTTTTGTTAGGAATTAACCAGTAGTGGTTTATCGTTGGAGGATAACTGACTTTATTATAGGAAGTCAATGCAGGAAGTAGCTGTTTTCCATTTGCATCAGTGAAAGTATGAGTAATAGCGATAGAGGAATCAGTGGTCTCAGAAACAGAGGTACGTACGACCTTGATGGTTTGTGCCGTTGCCTGAACGGGTACATGCATATAGACACCTACAGATAAACTGATCAGCATCGTGCGCATCATAAATTTAACGTAGTGTTTTTCAGAACACGACCGTTCCTTATCTAAACGACAAGCGTGTTTATTTAGTTGTTTTGAACGTCTTTTTGAACACAATTTATTCTTAGTCCTCCCTACTCTTGTCTAAACATGAAGTAGTAATTTTCATAAGATGATTTCATTATATAAATAAAATCAAAAGAAGATGGACTATTAGGAGAGTATTTTTTTTTGATTTTTTATCGTTTCAAGAAAATCAGTCAAGTCCATAATCCTGTGTAAAATACTATACAATGTTTTACCGGTCTCTCATTGATCAAACTTAATATATTTTCTTGTAGAACTGAGCCATTCGTCATGAAGGTCCATAAGGACAGCTCCAATT
>NZ_JAPRGK010000006.1:0-175774 GCF_035726465.1 Enterococcus sp. E4-150
TCAAGACGCCCTACACATTTGGTTTGTCTTACTTTGTTCAGTTTTCAAAGGTCTACTTCATCGGGAGTGTTTCCCGATTCGTTTTTGGCTGCCGTAGCAACTTTTATATCATATCAGAGAGACAAGTGATTGTCAACTCTTTTTTAAAAGTTTTTTTCGATTTCATTTTTCGAAATCTTTCAGCAACTCATTTATCATAACTTATCGTTTGTTATTTGTCAAGAACTTTTTTGAAGTTTTTTTCGATAGAACCAAGCTTCGCAAGTGGTTCTTTTTTAACGACTCAGTTATCTTATCATGTCGTTAGTAACATGTCAATAACTTTTTTGTTATGTTTTTGAATAAATATTTTCTTCTGTCTTTTGGACAAGTAATAATATACCAACTAAATTTAGCTTGGTCAACGAATTTTTTGTATTTTTTCAAGTTTTTTTCAATAAACGATTATTCATAACTTTTCTTTCTTTATCGTTCGTTTTCGTCTTCTTTAATGTCTAGAATAGTCGGCATTAGCTTTTGAACTTTCGTTATTATTTATTCCTTTCTACACAGCAAAAGCTGCCTAAGGAATTCCTTAGACAGCTTTTATTCGATTATCTCATTGTTGGGAATAGCAAAACATCCCGAATTGATTGTGCATCAGTTAGCAACATTACTAATCTGTCGATCCCGATACCTAGACCACCAGTTGGCGGCATACCGTATTCTAAGGCTTCCAAGAAGTCTTCGTCTACACCGTGAGCTTCGTCATTTCCTAGTTCACGTTCTTTTTCTTGCGCTTCGAATCTTTCTCTTTGATCAATTGGATCGTTCAGTTCTGTAAAGGCATTAGCAAATTCGCGCCCCACGATGAATAGTTCGAATCGATCTGTGAATCGAGGATCTTCTGGATTTTTCTTCGCTAAAGGCGAAACTTCGACTGGATGTCCGTATACAAACGTCGGTTGTGTCAATGTTTCTTCAACAAATGTTTCAAAGAATTCATTGATAACATGTCCGACACCCATAGCTTCGGTTACTTCTACATTGTGTTTTTCGGCTAAAGCTAATGCTTCTTCCAATGTCATTTCTTGCCAGAAGTCTACACCAGTTTGTTCTTTGATTGCATCTACCATATGGATGCGTTTAAAGTCACTTTCTAAGTCGACAGCTTGTCCATCATATGTGATTTTTGCTGTTCCTAGTACTTTTTCAGCTGCGTTACGGATAATACCTTCTGTCAGATTCATTACATCATTGAAATCAGTATATGCTGTGTATGCTTCTAACATCGTAAATTCTGGATTATGTGTAGTATCAATTCCTTCATTACGGAAAACGCGGCCGATTTCATAAACTTTTTCCATTCCGCCAACAATTAGTCGTTTTAAATGAAGTTCTAGCGCAATACGCAAATATAAATCAATGTCCAGTGCATTATGATGCGTGATAAATGGGCGTGCGGCAGCTCCACCTGCCTCATTGTGCAATACTGGTGTTTCTACTTCAATATAGCCATTGCCATCTAAATAGCGACGGATTTCGCTGATAATTTGGCTTCTTTTCATAAATCGGTCAAAGCTTTCGCGATTACTGATTAAATCCAAGTAGCGTTGTCTGTAGCGTTGTTCAATATTCGTTAAGCCATGGTATTTATCTGGCAGTGGACGAAGTGCTTTTGACAAAATCGTGATTTCTGAAGCTTTGATAGAAACTTCGCCTGTGTCTGTTTTCATGATTTGTCCAGTTACACCAAAGAAATCTCCAAGGTCTGCATGTTTGAATACTTCATAGGCCTCATCACCTACTTGGTCTTTTCTTACATAAATTTGAATTTGGCCTTCACGATCTTGTAGATGCGCAAATCCAGCTTTCCCTTTTCCTCGGCGAGTCATCATACGACCAGCTACACTAGCGGTCAATCCCATTTCTGCTAGTTCTTCTTTTGTTCTTGGATCAAATAGTTCATGCAATTCTTCTGAGTTGTGCGTGCGTTCAAATCGTTTTCCAAATGGATCGATTCCATCTTCACGCAATTGTTCCATTTTTTGACGACGTACAAGCATTTGATCATTTAAATCTTCTACTTGATGTTGTTGTTCCTGTGTCACAAAAGTTCCTCCATTCTCATGTTAATCTCTTTCCTATAATGCCAATGAAACACAAAAAAAGCAAGCCGAACTTGGAATTTCGGCTTGAAAATTCACGAAAAACTTAGAAATCACAACGTTTGTTTCAATAGTACTTTTTCCGCTTTTTCTACAAATTGATCCAGCAGGTCATTGATTTCTTGCTGTTTTTCTGTCTGATTGATTGCTACTTTCACTTTCGCTGCTCGAGGAATCCCTTTTAAATAATAAGCCGCATGTGTTCTGAATTCTCTACAAGCTACTTTTTCTCCTTTGAGATCTGCTAAGCGTTGTAAATGAAGTTTAGCTATAGCAATTTTTTCGGCTGGTGTTGGTTCAGGAATCAGTTCTCCTGTTTCGAGATAATGCTGTGTGCGGTGAATCATCCATGGATTGCCCAGCGCTGCACGACCAATCATCACACCGTCTGCACCGACATAGTCAAGCATCCGTTTTGCATCTTCTGGCGTTTTGACATCCCCGTTCCCCATAAATGGGATCGTCAAATGTTTTTTCACTTCTTTCAATACTTCCCAGTCCGCTTTTCCTTCATACATCTGAACCCGTGTACGTCCATGCATAGCGATGGCACTTGCTCCAGCTGATTGTGCTGCTAATGCATTTTCTACAGCAAAGACGTGCTCTTCATCCCAACCAATACGCATCTTGACTGTTACTGGGATATCTACTGCTGAAGAAACAGCTTGGACCATTTCGTATACTTTCTCAGGATCTAAAAGCCATTTTGCTCCTGCTTCTGCTTTGATCACTTTATTTACTGGACAGCCCATATTGATATCTATTATATCGGCAGCTGTGTTTTCTTCGACAAATTGAGCAGCTTCAACTAGACTATCTTTATTTCCGCCAAATATCTGTAAACTTAATGGATGTTCTGTTTCTTCAATGTGGAGCATCTCTAAAGTTTTTTTGTTTCTGAAATGAATACCTTGGTCACTGATCATTTCACATACGACTAAGCCTGCACCAAATTCTTTGACAGTGACTCGAAATGCTGAATTTGTTATTCCAGCCATCGGTGCAACAACGACACGATTAGGGATTTCCACATTGCCGATTTTCCATGTGTGTTCCACTTAAATCCCTCCTAAGGCTTCTTTCTTCAATCCAGCTAATTCTTCTTCACTATACTTGTATTTGTTATTACAGAAAGAACAAACCGCTTCTGCACCGTGATCTTCGTCTATCATTGCTTGGATTTCTTCTGCACCTAACGCGATAATTGCTTCTGCAAATTTTTCTTTTGAACAGTCACATTTGAATTGAACAGGCATTTTTTCCAAAATGTTCAATTCTTCTGTACCAAGCAATCCTTTCAATATTTCTTCTGGTGTCTGTCCTTCATCTAAGAGGGTAGAGATTCTTGGTGTCGTTTTTAATTGTTCTTCGATCTTGCTGATTGTTTCTTCATCGGCACCTGGCATGATTTGGATCATGAATCCTCCCGCCGTCTTGATGCTGTCGTCAGTATTGACCAATACACTCAGTCCAACAGCTGAAGGGATTTGTTCTGAGATAGCAAGATAGTAAGTAAAATCTTCAGCGATTTCTCCAGAAACAATCGGCGTTTGCCCAGAAAAAGGTTCTTTTAATCCTAAGTCTTTTGTGACAGTAAACATTCCTTGTGTTCCAACTGCTCCCCGCACATCGATTTTACCTTCACTATTTAGAGGAAGACTGAGATGCGGATTTTTGATGTAACCTTTCACATCTCCCTTTCCATTTGCATCTACTACAATTCCTGTTGCTGGACCATCGCCTTGGATTCGAACAGTTAGTTTGTCTTCTCCTTTGAGCGTCGCACCAAGTAGCAGACTACCGACCAATGTCCGTCCCAAAGCAGCTGAGGAGGTGTGCCAAGTATCATGACGTCTTTGTGCCTCCGCTACGGTATTTGTTGCTTGAACGGCGTATGCTCGGACGAATCCGTCGTGAGCAAGTGCCTTAACCAAATAATCTTTCATTTGTTATGTACTCCTTTTTCCGTTTTTAAACTCATAGTGAATCATACTAGCAACTACTGCTTTTTTCAACTTTGGAATGCTTCTTTTAAAAATAATTCAGAATCATCTAGAAAACAGGACATCATCCTATTTACAACTTAAATAAAGAAATCTCCCGAAAACCGGTTTTTGTTCCGGTTTTCGGGAGTCATATCAGATCAATTGACCTATATTTTTTTATTTGTATTGATCGTCTGAATGATTATCTTCTGATTGTTGAGAATCTGAATCATGTTCTGCTTTATTTTCCTCATTCAGTTCATGTTTTGCTTCTTCAAAATCACGTTTTTCTTCCGCTTGTTTTTCAGCGTCTTTTTCTTCCAAAGCACGTTTTGCTTCTTCAAAAGTTTTCGCTTCTTTTTCGCTTGGATAATCATTTGACTCAGTACCTTCAGGCATCACACCGTGTTCAAACAATGACTTGATTGCTTTGGCATCCAATGTTTCGAATTCCAAAAGTTTTTCAGCAATCAGTTTATGCTGTGCACGATGAGCTTCGATGATTTCTCGAGCTTTATCATGAGCTTCCATCAAGATTTTTCGTACTTCTTGATCAATCTCGAAAGCGACTTGTTCAGAGTAAGCTTTTGTTTGACCATAGTCGCGGCCAACAAACACTTGATGGTTTCCTTCATATTGAACAGGACCTAAACGATCACTCATTCCATATTCTGTTACCATGCTTCGTGCTAGAGCTGTCGCTTGCTCAAAGTCATTGGAAGCACCAGTTGATTGGACATTGAAGATGATTTCTTCAGCTGTACGTCCACCAAGTAAGCCTACGATTTGTTCAAACATATCTTCTTTCGTCATCAAGAACTGATCTTCTTTTGGTAAAGCGATCATATATCCGCCGGCGCGTCCGCGAGGGATGATCGTTACTTTGTGGACGACCCGAGCGCGACTCAATACTAATCCGACAATCGTATGCCCAGCTTCGTGATAAGCAACCATTTCGCGTTCTTTTTTGCTGATTACGCGATCTTTTTTAGCTGGACCTGCAATCACGCGATCTTCCGCTTCATCGATATCAGAAGCATCGATTTTCTTTTTATTTCTTCTAGCAGCTACTAACGCTGCTTCATTCAAGACATTTTCTAAATCTGCTCCGGCAAAACCTGGTGTCTGTTGAGCCACAACTTTCAAGTCAACGTCATCTGCCATCGGTTTATTCCGTGCATGGACTCGCAAGATTGCTTCACGACCTTTTACATCTGGACGTCCAACTAAAATCTGGCGGTCAAAACGACCCGGACGTAGTAACGCTGGGTCTAGTACATCAGAACGGTTGGTTGCAGCAATGACGATTACTCCTTCATTTCCGTCGAAGCCATCCATTTCTACAAGCAATTGGTTCAATGTTTGTTCGCGTTCATCATGTCCGCCGCCCATACCGGCACCACGTTGACGACCTACCGCATCAATTTCATCAATGAAAATGATAGCTGGTGCGTTTTTCTTCGCTGTTTCAAACAAATCACGAACACGACTTGCTCCAACACCGACAAACATTTCTACGAAATCAGAACCCGAGATCGAGTAAAACGGTACTCCAGCTTCTCCGGCAACAGCTTTTGCTAATAAGGTTTTACCTGTTCCTGGAGGTCCTTCTAAAAGTACACCTGCCGGGATACGGGCACCTAATTCAACAAATCGGCGAGGATCTTTCAGAAATTCAACAACTTCAACTAGTTCTTGTTTTTCTTCTTCCGCACCCGCTACATCAGAAAAACGTACGCGATTAGCTTTTTTGTCTGCTTCTTTGGCTTTTGATTTACCAAAGTTCATGACACGGCCGCCACCGCCACCGCCGCCGCCTTGTTGTCCCATCATCATGTAAAAGAAAAAGATGATGATTACGATTGGCAAGAAGCTAAGCAATAGGGAAACCCATATACCGCTGCTTGATTCTTCTTTTACTGTTGTAGCAACTTTGTTTTCTTTTGCCAGTTCTGTTACTTGGCTCAATGTTGTATCATTTGGCAAAATGATTGTTGTGAAATGGGTAGTAGTCGTATCTGTTGAACCTAAGATAGCTAACCCACCGCTGTTAGCGACGGTCTGCTGTTCTTTGTATTCACCAGTGATCTTATATACACCATTTGCAGGCTGCACTTCAAATTCTTTGATCTTGCCTGCTTGTAGTTGTTCTGTGAATTTTGAGTACTCGATATCTGACGATCGCTGGCCGTTATTACCAAAAATAAAATAAACGACCATTACCATCGCTAAGATTACGAGGACATAATACAAGGCATTTTTCATCATGCCGTTGTTCTTTTTGTTCATAGTTGCCCTCCCTAAGCGTCAATTTAATTTAACAGTTTTTTATCAATCCTGACCATTCTATTGTACCATAATTTAATTGAGATACAGCATTAATTTGATTGATAAACACTAGGTTTCAATACACCGATGTACGGAAGGTTACGATATGCTTCTGCATAATCCAAGCCATAACCGACCACAAATTCATTTGGTACGTTGAAGCCAACATAATCTGCTTCGATATTTACTACTCTTCCTTCAGGTTTGTCAAGTAGTGTAACAATTTTGACTGATTTTGCTTTGCGGTATTTGAAAAGATCCACTAAATAAGCAAGTGTTCTTCCGCTGTCAATGATATCTTCAACGATCAACAGATCGCGACCTTCTACATTCGTATCTAAGTCTTTGACGATTTTTACTTCCCCTGACGAGACTGTTGCATTCCCGTAGCTTGAAACATCCATGAAATCCAATTCCAAATACGTATCGATAGAACGAACGATATCTGCCATGAATGGTACCGCTCCTTTTAAGACACCTACTACTAGGGGATTGGTGTTTTGGTAAATTTCTGTTAACTCTTTGCCTAGTTCTTTGCAACGAACTTGTATCTCTTCTTGTGAGATCAAAATTCTCTCAATATCCTTTTCCAACATCAGGTTCTCCTTCCAATTGCTTCTTTTTGATATTTGTAAAGAAGTATGTAGTGTATTTTATCAGTTTCTTCACGAATACTCAAATATGAAAAGGCAAAAGGTATCAAGCTATATATATTTCTTTTGGCATCTGTAATGATCCAAGCATGCTGCCTTTGTGAATTAGGTACTTTCTGATCAATAAAATATCTAGATACTTTTTTTGTGAGATTCTCTGTTAATTTAATGCGGTCTCCTGCTTTTCTTTTTTCGACATACAGTTGCACATCAGCAGGAATCCAAATGTCATGAGAAAATAGAGAACATGAATCTGTTGCTTTGATGTCCCCTGCATTTTCAGGTTTGACCAGACCAATCCATTCTGTTTCATTCAAATATATTCCTTGTTCTGGAATCAGCAACAAGCGCTGGTCTTCTGTCTGGCTAGTTGCTTGTTTTTCTTTTTTAGCGAGTACAACAAAATGATACTCTCTTTTCAGTATCCAATTATTGCCAATACTGAGTTGCCATTGGCTTTTTTTCTGTTGCCACTGGTCTAAAATCGACTCCATTTGTTGTTCTTTCAAAATAATCCCTGTTTTTGAGAATGCTTTGTCGAAAAAGGAGTAAAAAAAATAGTATCGTTCAGCATCTGTCATTTCTTCAATCATTTCTGCAGAAAATCGAAATTGTTCCTCCCACTGTTCGACTTCCTTTTCGATCAACTGTCCCATATATTTTTGAATGACTTGGTCTGCCCATTGGATCTGTTGCGAAAATTGCTGGAAATGTCTCAACGCCTGTGTATTTTCTTGTTTCAATTGAGGAACTACCAAATGACGAAGCCGATTTCTCTGGACATCTAACAATTGGTTTGTCTGATCCTCAAAGTAAACAAGCTGCGATTCCGCTGCATAAGTATATAGGTCTTCTTTGCTAAAACTCAGCAACGGACGAACCAGTCTGCCAGCAGCAAATGGTTGTACTTCTTTGATTCCAGAAAAAGTATTTAACTGTCCCCCACGAACGATTTTCATTAACACCGTCTCGATTTGATCATCTCCGTGATGAGCAGTCATCAATGTGTCATATTGTCCTTCTTCCATCACGCGAGTGAATTCTTGATAACGAAAGTTACGAGCTTCTGTTTCTATGGCGGATTTGGCTGGATCTTCCCAAATACTTACATAGAAAGGGAGATTCTTCTCTTCACAATATGAGCGAAGATAGGCAGCTTCTTCTGCTGATTCTTCTCTTAATTGGTGATTGATGTGGACGATACCTAAAGAAAAACCGATTTGGCGTTGCACTTGTAAAAGTAAATGGAGCAAAACCATCGAATCAACACCACCTGATACCGCTGCTAAAATTCTCGATCCTTGTTGCCAGAATCCTTGTTCATTCCCGTGCCGAATAAATGACTGCTGTAATAGCGGTGTTTTTTTCCCGCCTTTTTCAACGTTCATCCTTTCCACACCCTTTCTTCCTAAAAAAAAGAGAGCGGGAAAACGTCTAAAACGACAATTAACCTGCCCTCTGTTGATACTATGACCCAAATAGTCGCACTATCGTTATTTGCGGCTTTTTAGCTGCGGCGTCCGCCACGGCCACCGCGCTTTCCTTCTGTGTTTCGCTTCAATGAAGATAAGCGGTCATCGCTATCTTTCAAAAATGAACTCATCAATGAATCGAAGTCTTCTTTTTGAGCTGAAGGTTGACTGCGAGAAAAAGATTTTTTCTGTGCTGGACGATTTCGGTTGTCACGGGGATCTTTTTGTTGATATTTTTTAGGACGGCTTTCTTCTCTAGATTCAGCAGGTTGTTCCTGCGCTTTCCGGATAGATAGTCCGATTTTTCCATCATCATTTACTGAAATAACTTTGACTGTTACTTCATCTCCTACACTTAAAACATCATGGATGTCTTTTACATAGCCATTTGACACTTCGCTAATATGAACTAGACCCGTTTTTCCAGCACCTAGATCAATAAACGCACCAAAATTTGTGATTCCTGATACTTTTCCTTGCAGTTTTGCTCCTACCTCGATTGACATAAAAAAAATGTTCCTCCTAATTATTTCCCTTTTTTATATTCCTGCTTATTTTGCAGTTGTAGAACTAGTTGATTGATCTGTTTCATTTGTCGAGCTGTCTGTATTTGATTCTAATATAGGATAAACTTTTTCACCGTCTTTTGAGTAAAAGAATTTGCTTCTGGCAAGTTTAGCTACATACTCATCATCTTTCAGCAATGAAACATCTTGGTGCAGCTGATCAACGTCTGCGTTGACTTCTTTCATTTCAGTATTTGCTTCGACTCTCAATTCGTTCAATTGATGCATCCTTTGCATGTCATGGAAAATCTGCACACCTATTATCGCGAAAATGACCAAAGCACCAACAAAAATTGCAGCCAGTCTGCGTCTTCGAAAAATCAGTTGACGTTGTTGTTGCTGAAATTCAGCATACTTTTTCTTTGCATATTCCGTATCTAGCGCAGCGATTTTATTGCTTTTTTTCGTCACTTGTATTCGCTCCAATCTTTTTGATTGTCTTTTTCATTATACCAATATCGTGAAAGCTTGTCTAATCTATTTCTCTAGTGTTTCTGTGCGATTTTCAGAAATAATTTCGTACATTTTTTGTGCATCTTCTTTTTTGGTTGATTCATGTAATTCCGTAATTTTCACTTCCAACGTTTTGTTGCCAAACTGGACTTTCAAAATATCGCCTACTTTGACATCACTGGAAGATTTCGCCAATTTACCGTTGATTTGAATTCTTCCTTTATCAGCTACTTCTTTTGCTACTGATCGTCTTTTGATGATTCGGGAAATTTTTAAAAATTTATCTAATCGCATATCTTATTCCTCACTTTTTAATTTTTTTATTTAATCGCAGGATTTTCTTACCAAAAGGCAACATTAGCCATTCTCGTACTGTAAACAGACGAAGACGGATCACTGCATAAATGAACACAGAAGCCCCGATCCCAACTCCTATCACGCTGACAAAAAAAGCAGTGGAACGATGAGTTACAGGACCAAATACTATATTCAATACACCATAATACAGCAGCAGTACTACTGTCATACAAAGAAGGCTGATCATCAACTTCCGTCCAAAATGCCGTTCTTTCCAAAAAGCATTTAGCTCTTTTGTTTCGATTCGAACAAAATACCAAAGCGTCACACCTAATCCTAAAAGGGTAGACAGGCTTGCACCTGCTGTTCCTAATAAACCGGTCAGAAAAGAAGTAGTCAATCCTTTTACCAATAGTCCCCATCCTGCGCCTTTTAAAGAAGGGCGAAACGAGTTCTTGCTTTGAGCAATACTTTGATAAGCTTGGATGACTGCAGTGAAAGCAATGGAAAAAACAAATAATACAAGCGCTGCATTTCCCGCATAATCTTTAAACAACGCATAATTGATATAAGGGAGCAGCAAGGCTAATCCCAAAGACGCAGCTAATGCTAAAGCGGTCGTCAATCTAAGATAGATTTTGGCTGTCTGTAAAAACTGACGATAGATCCGGTTGGTCAAATGACGAGTCAACGCAGGCAGGAATGTCGCACTTAATGCAGTGGCAATCACTAAACCTAATTGTACTAAAGGCTGACCTCGATCATAGACCCCTTTTGCTATCTTCGCACCGTATTCTGACAGTCCGTAAACTTCCAAAGCATTTTTTACAAAGAAAGAGTCGATCAGCTGGAAAAAGATAAGCAATCCACTATAAATCGAAACCAGTCCGCCTTCTACCAGAAAACGCCGGATCAAGGGCTTTGACGGCTGTTTGAACAATGGAAACCGTCGGAAGCTTAACGCTCCTCCATGAATCTTTTGTTCATAGTAGTGAAGGATCCCATATGCGCATAAACCGCCAAAAACAGCTCCACTCATTGCTGCCGTCCCTGTTTGGTACACCGTCCATCCAAGCTTTCTAAAAGCAAACGCACTACAGACAATCACAAAAACACGAACGAACTGCTCAACTACTTGAGAAACAGCAGTTGGTTCCATCAAGAATCTTCCTTGGAAATTCCCTCGATAAAAAGATAGACCAGGCATCAGCAAAAAGGTAAAGGAAACTACTTGGATCAGCGGTTTCAATTGTATGTCTCCCATCATCCAAGCAATCCAGCTGCTAAATGCAAAGACAAACAACCACAAAAAGACACCTGTCCAAAATACTAAGGGATAAAGATTTTGCAAAGCTTGCTTTCGCTCGAAAGGATTCTTTCTTTCTGCAACGTACTTTGATATGAACTGCGGAAGACCGGATAAAGCTAAAGTCATTGCTATCCCATAAATTGGATAAACTTGCTGATAAACATAAAAACCTTCGTCGCCGACTAAGTTTTGGAGGGGAATTCGGTAAAGGGCACTTAATACTTTTGCTATGAAAGAAGCAATCGTCAATACAAATGCTCCTTGCATGACGCGCCGCATTTCTTTATGATCCAAATCATTGCTCCTTCCTACGCTGACAGATATTTTTGCTCACGCAACGCTTTGACAAACTTTTGGATTTCCTGAAGCCATACTGCTTCTTCCATTTGGTTGGGGATCGTCAAGCGTATCACCATCTGTTCTTTTTCAACGCCTAGACTGGCTTTTAGTTTTGTCGCTGTCAGTGCTTCGAATAACTGTTCCACACTATAGCGTTTTGTTCCAACTTTACTTAGAGTAAAGACTATATGCGCCTCCTGTTTCCTTATCGTTTCTAGGAGCGCTCGATCGCCATCCATTTTGATCTGCCCAATTGTCAAGAGATGTGCTACTTCTTCTGGATATTCTCCAAAACGGTCGAGCAGATCATCTTCTAGTTCATCTAGCATTTCTTGCGAATCAAGTTCACGAATTCGTTTATAGATCTCGATTTTCTGCCGTTGATCTGCCACGTATGTTTCAGGTAGATACGCATCGACACCGAGGTCGATCTCAACAGTGGTCTTCTCCACTTGACTATTCTTTCCTTGTTTACGAGAAACAGCTTCGCTTAGCATTTGAGAATACATATCGAAACCGACTGCATCAATAAATCCATGCTGCTGAGCACCTAAGAGATTACCTGCACCACGAATGGAAAGATCACGCATCGCAATCTTGAATCCAGATCCCAGTTCTGTAAAATCTTTGATTGCCTGAAGACGTTTTTCACTGACTTCGTTAAGGATCTTCTGCTGCTCATACATAAAGTAAGCATATGCGACACGGCTGCTTCTTCCTACCCGCCCTCGCAATTGGTATAACGTGGATAATCCCATATAATCAGCGTTCTCAACGAACAACGTATTTGCGTTCGGGATATCTACTCCTGTTTCAATGATGGTTGTAGTGACAAGAACATCATACTGACCTTCAATAAATTCAAAAAGCGTATTTTCTAATTGCGCCTCTGTCATTTGCCCATGAGCATAACCGATCCGTGCTTCCGGAACGAGTTCTTGGATTTCTTCTACTTTTTGTTCGATCGTTTCTACCCGATTATATAAATAGAATACTTGTCCACCTCGTCCCATTTCTCGATGGATTGCTTCGCGAATAGCCCCAGGATTTTTTTCCATAACATATGTTTGGATCGGATAACGATTCGCAGGCGGTGTTTCGATTACTGAAAGATCCCGCACGCCTAACATCGACATATGCAAAGTTCTCGGAATCGGTGTTGCAGTCAGAGTCAAAACATCCACTTGTGCACGTAACTGTTTCAATCGTTCCTTATGTTTTACACCAAAACGTTGTTCTTCGTCAATGATCAGTAGACCCAAATCGCTAAATTCAATATCTTTTGACAAAATTCGGTGGGTCCCTACAACAATATCAACTTGACCTGTACGCAGTTGTTCGATGGTTTCTTTTTGTTGCTTTCTTGTTCTGAAACGACTTAATAGCCCGATATTTACGGGGAAACCTTCAAATCTTTCCAGCATCGTTTCATAGTGCTGCTGTGCCAAGATCGTTGTTGGAACTAAAAAGGCTACTTGTTTGCTTTCCTTTATCGCTTTAAAGGCCGCTCGAAGCGCTACTTCTGTTTTCCCATAACCAACATCACCTACGAGTAGTCGATCCATTGGTTTTTCTTTTTCCATATCCCGTTTGATCTCCGCTGCACTTCTCAACTGGTCATCAGTTTCAGAGTAGGGGAAGGCATTTTCGAATTCTTTTTGGTAGGCGTCATCAGGTCCAAAAGCATATCCTTTTTCTGACTCTCTTGCGGCATATAATTTGATTAGATCGTCAGCGATATCCTCGATTTTTGAAGAGACTTTTCGCTTGGTTTTCGTCCATTCACTTCCGCCTAGCTTATTGATGCGAGGCGCTTTGGCTTCAGAGGCGACGTATTTTTGGATCAGGTTCAGTTGAGTAACAGGAATAAACAGTTTATCGTCGTTTTGGTACAAAATAGTCATATAGTCTTGGTGAACGCCATCTACTTCTAGCGTTTCCATCCCGATGTATTTCCCGATACCATGATTGGCATGGACAACGTAATCTCCTGCTTTTAATTCATTATAGCTTTTCAATCGCTCTGCGTTTGTTACTGTTTGACGTCTCGTTTGTTTTTTTGTTGTTTTTTGAAAAATTTCTTTTTCTGTGATAGCTACTATTTTTTCTTGAGGAAGTTCAAAACCAGCTTGCAAAGCTCCTTCAACTAATTGCACTTGTCCTCTGATCAATGCATTTTTTTCTGTTTCTACTACTAATATGTCTTCATCTCGAAGCATTTGTTCTGCTTTGCGTATCCTGTCCTTTGTCGGAATAAAAATCACAACAGTTTGCTTTTGCTTGCGCCAACGGTCCATTTCTGTTTTCAGCAATGGCATTTGTCCGAAGAACTGTTGCATCGTCCGATATTGAAAATTATGGATTGCTTGGAAGCGAAGATTTCCCATTCCTTTTTGAAAGAGCGAGAAAAAGGTTGTGGTGAACTTTTCCTTCTGCACGATTTTTTGTATATCTGCTGAAAATGTCTGCTCAGAAAACACCCGCAATTCGCTGATTTTTTGAGTCTGCCATTCTGCCGCTTCCCTTTCGATTTCCCGATTTGTTTCCATGATTCGCTGATAATCATCAACGACTAGTAAACTATTTGAAGGGAAATAATCCAAGATCGTCACAGATTCTTGGTAAAGAAGATCTGAGTAGAATTTTGCTTCTTCTGTCGGGACACCTGCTTGCCAGCTTGAAGTAAGCTGACCGAAGTAATCTTGCAAAAACTCGCGGTCTGCTTCTTCTGTGGTCGCAGCAAGCCGTTTTTCTAGCATTTTTTGCATTTGCTCTATTCCATGTTCTAGATCCTCTGGTCCGTAGACTTGTTCACTCGTTGGGGAAACCCAGATTTCTTCCGTTTTTTCGATTGAGCGTTGTGTTTCTGCTTCAAAATACCGCATAGAATCTATCTCTACATCAAATAGTTCTACACGAACAGGATAGGTTGTCGCTAACGGGTAAATATCGATAATGCTTCCTCGAATACTGAATTCTCCCGGTTTTGCGACCATCTCTTCTCGTACATAGCCCATCAAAGTCAATTGGCGAGGAAGATTTTCCACGTCTATCTCATCACCAATATGCCAATTCAATTGCGCCTGTAGCCAAGTTTTCTTATTCGGCAGTCGCTTGTGCAAAGATGCGACTGGCAACAAATAGATACCTGCTTTTTTTTCTTGAAGTGCGTTAAGCGTTGCGACTCTCTCGCCTCGCGCTTCTGGAGAAGAAAAGGCCATTTCAGCAGAAAGCACTTCATCCACTGGAAATAAATGGATCTGATCTTGCGGAATCACATGTTGCAGATCTTCTGCTAACTGATTCGCATAATACAAATTTGGCATCAGAATAATCATGTTTTTATTTGTTTTCTTAAACGCTCGAGCAAATAGAAGTGTTTTCGCTGAGCCCGCTAATCCTGTGATTAGTTGTCTAGGCATTTTTTCTTCTAAATTGCTGACCCATTCTTTTACTTGCGGATCTTTTCCGACTAATTGAATAATATCCATTCCTTTTCCTCCTTCCTCAATTGAATCGATTCATCGCATCCACGAACGAATGCCCTTCTATGAGATATTCGACTGCTTTAACAGATTGACACATGCTTTCTTCTATCAAAGGCTGATTTTCTTTGCTGAAAGGACTAAGCACATGCTGGACTACTGTTTTTTTCCCTTCTGGCCTGCCGATTCCCACCTTGATTCGATCAAAGACATTCGTATTCAAATGGGAAATAATACTTTTGATACCGTTATGCCCGCCGGCACTTCCCTTTTGACGGAGCCGGATTTTTCCCACTGCCAGATCCAAATCATCGTAGATTACGACTAATTCCTCTGGATAAATCCCAAAATAAGTCATTAGTGGGCCGACTGCACGACCAGATTCATTCATGAATGTTTGTGGTTTGACTAAAAGGATCTTTTCTCCATTATGAAAAAATTCGGCAACTTCTGCTTCGAACGGATTTTTTTTGAAAGTAGCTTGATGCTCGCGTGCAATTTTATCCACGACCATAAAGCCGATATTGTGTTTTGTATATTGGTATTTGGTACCTGGGTTTCCTAACCCGACGATCATTTTCATTTTTGTTTTCCACCTAATTCTAAAAAGCAGCACAAAAGGCTGGACTGCTAATTAGCGGTCCAGTCCATCGAGCTTTTTTCTTTTTTATACTTGTCAATGCATAGTATAACACAAAACAAGGCGTTTCGGCTAAAAGAGAATCGTTAATAAATGATAAAGAAATTAAAAATTTCTTCAAAGTTTAATGAAATAATTGATATATAAAAATAGTGAAATAACGCACATGTAAGCTTTTACATATAATACAACCTTGTTATCTGTTATATTTTATAGCCAAATAGCGTGACATGGGGCTTGAGAAATGTTAGCATAAGCATGGGAAAAAACAAATCAATGGAAGGATTGATACTAAATGACTGCAGCTGCAGAAAAAAAAGATCATCAAAAAGTTATTCTTGTTGGAGACGGCGCCGTAGGTTCTAGCTATGCCTTTGCTCTAGTTACTCAAAATATCGCTCAAGAAGTAGGTATCGTGGATATCAATACTGCTAAAACTGAAGGAGACGCAATTGACTTGTCTCACGCTTTGGCATTTACTTCACCTAAAAAAATCTATTCTGCTACTTACGCAGACGCACATGATGCTGACTTAGTTGTTATTACAGCTGGCGCACCACAAAAACCAGGTGAAACTCGTTTAGACTTAGTAAACAAAAACCTAAAAATCAACCGCGATGTTGTCACACAAATCGTTGAATCAGGATTTAACGGTATCTTTTTAGTTGCCGCTAACCCAGTAGATATTTTGACTTACTCAACTTGGAAATTCTCAGGTTTCCCTAAAGAACGCGTAATCGGTTCAGGTACCTCTCTTGACTCAGCTCGTTTCCGTCAAGCACTTGCGGAATTAGTTGACGTTGATGCACGTAACGTCCATGCTTACATCTTAGGTGAACACGGAGATTCAGAATTCCCAGTTTGGTCACATGCAAATGTTGCCGGCTTGCAAATCTATGAATGGGTAAAAAACAACCCAGAAATCGATGAAGAAGCTATGGTTAACCTATTCTTTGGCGTACGTGACGCTGCTTACACAATTATCGAGAAAAAAGGCGCTACTTTCTATGGTATCGCAGTAGCATTAGCACGTATCACTCGTGCCATCTTAGATGATGAAAATGCTGTTCTTCCTTTATCAGTATTCATGAATGGCGAATATGGATTGAACGACATCTACATTGGTGCACCTGCTGTTATCAACCGTCAAGGTATCCAAAAAGTAATCGAAATTCCTTTAAGTGACAGCGAGCAAGACCGTATGGCTGCTTCTGCTAAGCAATTAAAAGAAATTCTAGATGAAGCTTTTGCTAAACTAGACGCTGAATAATCTTTGAACATGACGGAAAACATCTATTCGGTGTTTTCCGTTTTTTTATTTTATCACCCTTATGGTTTCTAAATTTTTTCATAAAGTAGAGATAACCTTCGTCTTTTCCTCTAAATTATGCTATCATGAGACCGTTCCACCCTAAACTTTTACTTAAGGAGTTGTCGATATGACAAGATCTTCGCATCGAAAAAAATCGAAACATGTTGCTTTGCTTTCAGCTCTTGGTGTTCTCTTAGTGCTGATCAGCTTTTATACCTATCGCAGTACATACTACACAAAGCATTTTTTGCCGAATACAGAAATAAATGGAATAAATGTCAGCAATCTAACAGTCGAAAAAGCAAATGAAAAATTAAAAGAAGCTTATTCTGATAAAAAACTGGCTATTAAAGAAGATGGAAAAGTCTGGCAGGAAGTACCAAAATCCGAGCTCGGCTACAAAGATGATTTCACTTCGGAGCTTTCTCCGATCCTAAATGAACAAAACGGATGGACTTGGGGAATGACTTATGTCTCAGCGGCAGAAAAACAAGAAATAGATCCTGTCAGTCAAAACCACCAAAAACTAGACACTACCGTTCAGACATTGACAACTAAGCTGACTGATTTGAACAAAGACCGGACACCTACTACTGATGCAACGATCGAAAAAGCAGGTGACTCTTTCGTTATCAAGCCTGAAGTCAATGGAAATACGATCGACGTCGATGCTGCGGTCAAACAATTAAAAAGTGCGGTAAACTCTGGTAAAGATACAATTGAATTGACTGAATTCAAAGAAAAACCAAAAGTAACATCTGAAGACAGCTCACTGAAAGAACAACTCGCATCCATGAATGCTATCGCAAATGTAAAAGCTACTTACAGTATAAACGGTGAGACTTTCCAGATCCCATCAAGTGATATTATGAGTTGGCTGACCTACAATGATGGAAAAGTCGATTTAGATACAGAACAAGTACGTCAATATGTAACAGATTTAGGCACAAAGTATAACACAAGTACGAATGACACAAAATTTAAAAGTACAAAAAGAGGAGAAGTTACGGTCCCAGTTGGCACTTACAGTTGGACGATCCAAACAGACAGCGAGACAGAAGCATTGAAAAAAGCGATTCTGGCAGGCCAAGATTTTACTCGTTCACCCATTGTGCAAGGTGGCACAACCGCTGATCATCCATTGATCGAAGATACGTATATCGAAGTTGATCTGGAGAACCAGCATATGTGGTATTACAAAGACGGAAAAGTGGCCCTTGAAACAGATATCGTTTCCGGAAAGCCAACTACACCTACACCTGCTGGAGTCTTCTATGTTTGGAATAAAGAAGAAGATGCAACTTTAAAAGGAACAAATGACGATGGAACACCTTACGAGAGTCCGGTAAACTACTGGATGCCGATTGACTGGACAGGTGTTGGTATCCACGATTCAGACTGGCAACCTGAATACGGTGGAGACTTATGGAAAACCCGCGGTTCACACGGCTGCATCAACACCCCACCAAGTGTAATGAAGGAATTATTCGGGATGGTCGAAAAAGGAACGCCTGTATTGGTCTTCTAACAAAAATAATATATAAAAAGAAAGCACCCGTACGATTGGTACAGGTGTTTTCTTTTTATTATCTAACCATGTGCTACTTACATTTCAGCAGCAGTAAAGACTTCTGAAACATCATCATCGTCTTCTAGCTTATCTACTAGACGTTCCAATTGCTCTTTTTGTTCCTCATTTAAATCAATCGTCGTTTGTGGAATCATCGTCAATTCTGTTTGCGCCAAAGTGAACTCTTTTTCCAACTCATCTCGTACAGCAGCAAAATCTTCTGGTGCAGTATAAATCTCGAATACTTCAGGAGAAGTTTGCAGATCTTCTGCCCCCGCCTCTAATACATCCTCAAACATCGTCTCTTCATCAACAGTCAACCCATCGCGTTCAATAGCGATATATCCTTTGCGGTCAAACAAGTAACTGACTGAACCCGTTTCTCCCAGTGATCCACCGTTTCGAGTAAAAGCTACTCGGACATTTGTCGCTGTCCGATTACGGTTATCTGTCAATGCATGGACTAAGATTCCTACTCCACCCGGACCATATCCTTCATACGTGATTTCATCGTAATTCGTTTCATCTACGGCACTCGTAGCCTTTTTAATCGCCCGTTCCACATTGTCGTTAGGCATATTTGCAGCTTTTGCTTTGTCCACAACAAGCCGCAAAGCTGGATTCATAGATGGATCAGGACCGCCTGCTTTAGCTGCCATATAAATTTCACGAGAAAGTTTCTGAAAGACTTTCCCTCGTTTTGCATCTTGGGCATTTTTTCTTCCTTGGATATTATGCCATTTACTATGTCCTGACATGATTTTTCCTCCCTTGTTCTTTTGAGAATACACTTCTATTCTAGTACTATTTCACAAAAAAACAAAGCCACAGCCAATCTATAAACGCTTCTTGAATGCCGCAAAAAGCACACATAATATCACAGCAGTCAGAGCACCGATCGAATCCAACATGACATCTTGGAACATAGGTGTTCGTCCACCGGTCATCATCTGATGGAATTCGTCCAAACCTGCGTACCCTGTTGCTGAAAGCCAAGCAAGGATCGCTGTCAGCCACCAAATTTTTAGTTTGGGGAAAACACCTAAAAACAAGCTGCCTCCCAAAATAAAATAGGTACCGAAATGTGCGCCCTTCCTTAAAAAGAACTCTAAAAATTTGGCGTAGCCCAGATGGTCGATACTCACCATACTTCCACCATAATTAAAACGTATACCCGCTAATGTGTCTTTAAATGGCTGATTAGGCAGCCAGCTTTCTAATCGCGAAACTTGTGATTGCTGTCCGTAAGTTTGAGAAGAACTGTAAAATAAGATTATAACGACTATCAGTGCGATTACTAAATAAATATTTCCGTTTTTCATTTGTTTTTTTGAAGAATTCATAAGTCACCTCTGTATTTTATCTTAGACTTTTTTTGAAGAAACAACAATCATTTTCATAGAGACTTCTTCCATAAAAAAGTGCTATACTTAATTTTGTATTACAATATGAAGGGAGTTTTTTCATGATTTATTCATTAAATTGGAATCTAGATTCTATTTTTTCCGGAGGCAGTCATTCTGATGCTTTGAACCAACGGATGAAGCAATTGGAAGACCAAATGAACGAGTATTATCACCGCGTAACAAAATGGTCACCTAGTTCTGACAATGCAGAGCAGTTAAACGCTATTCTTCAATTGCAAGAAACGATTACGAATGGCTTTACCCAATGCAGCAGCTATATTACTGCATTGCTTTCTGCCAATGTCAATGATTCAGATGCAAAGGTCTTATCGGGCAAGCTTTACGCAATGCTGCCTCGTCTGCAATCAGCCGAAACTGTATTGTCAAAGAAATTTGCAGAAATATCTGACAATGATTGGAATCAGATGCTTTCTCAATCTTCGCTTGAAACAATTGCTTTTCGTTTAAACGAGATTCGTCGTGATGGCTCACAATTATTATCAGAAGCTGAAGAAAACATTATAAATACGCTTTCTTTAGATGGTCTAAATGCTTGGAGCAGTCATTATGATACGATTGTAGCCAGCATTTCGATTCCCTTCGAACAAGATGGACAAGTAGTCGAATTATCTGCTGGACAAGCCTTCAATAAGATGATGGGCGATCCAGATCCAAAAATCAGAGAAACACTTTTCGCAGCATGGGAAGAAGCCTGGAAAGAAAAGGCACCCCTCTTCACGGATACTTTGAATCATTTAGATGGTTTTAGACTTTCTGACTATGAACTTCATGGTGTCACAGATTTTCTACAAAAACCATTAGAGTACAATCGGTTGAAGAAAGAAACATTGTCTGTCATGTGGGATACAATCCAGAAAAACAAACAACCCCTTGTTGATTACTTGACTAGAAAAGCTAATCTTTTCGGTAAAGAAAAAATGGAATGGCAAGATCAAGATGCACCTATTATTTTAGGCGATTTGAAAGAAAAAACCTTTAGTTTTGACGAAGCAGCAGCATTTATTATCGAAAACTTTAACAAATTCAGTCCAAAAATGGCTAAATTTGCCCAATCTGCTTTTGAAAAGAGCTGGATCGAAGCAGAAGATCGTCCTGGGAAACGTCCTGGTGGTTATTGTACTGAGTTACCAGAAACAAAAGAATCAAGGATCTTTATGACCTACAGTAATTCTGTTAATGAGGTTGCGACACTTGCTCATGAACTAGGACATGCTTTCCATAGCAGCACGATGTGGGATTTACCTTCTTTAAATCGCGAATATGCCATGAATGTCGCAGAAACAGCAAGTACATTCGCAGAACTGATCGTAGCCGATGCTACATTAAAAGTCGCAAAAACAAAAGAAGAAAAAATCAATTTGCTAGATACAAAACTGCAAAATGCTTTAGCTATGTTCATGAATATCCATTCCCGATTCATTTTTGAAAATCGATTCTATGAAGCACGGCAAGAAGGATTAGTCTCAGAAGATAAGATCACAGAGATGATGGTTGAGGCGCAAAAAGAAGGCTATCAAGGAGCTTTAGCTACTTACCATCCATATTTCTGGGCTGCAAAATTGCATTTCTTTATTGATGACGTACCGTTTTATAACTTCCCATACACATTTGGCTACCTCTTTAGTTTGGGCATCTATGCTTACGCCAACCAAAAGGGAGCAAATTTTGAAGAAGAATATATCCATTTACTACGCGATACTGCCTCAATGACGACGGAAGATCTTGCGAAGAAACATTTGAATGTCGATCTTACCCAACCAGATTTTTGGCAAGCAGGTATCGACATGGTGACTGAAGATATCCAAACGTTCATGGAATTGACAGAAGAATTTATCTGATTTCTATTTTATCACAATAAAAAAAGAGTTAGTCCAGAATGGGCTAACTCTTTTTGATTAATCATTCTTACATGCTGACAGCAAAGTCAGGGGCAAACCATTGAACTGAACCAACTTTTACGCTTTCGCCTGGTTGAGGAGCATGGATATATTGTCCTCCGCCTAAAGCAATCGCTACGTGGTAAGTTCCGCCTTGTGATCCCCAGAATAACAAGTCTCCAGCTTTTGCTTGAGAAACTGAAATTTTTGTTCCAGCTGATTCTTGAGGAACTGTCCAACCACCGATGTCACGACCAGTTACTTGCATGTAAACATAGCGTGTGAACCCTGAGCAGTCAAAGCCACTTGGATCTTTACCGCCCCAAACATATGGAGTACCAATATATTTGTAAGCTTCTGCTACGATTGCTGCACCATTCACACTTCCAGAAGGAGCTGGAGCAGGTGTTACAGGTTTTGGTTGTTCAGGTGTTGGTGTTGGCGTTGGAGCCGGAGTACTACTTCCTGTGCCGTTTCCTGTATCAACACTTTGATCTGTTGATGGTGTTGTTGGCGCAGGTGTTGTTGATTCTTCTGTTGAAGATTCAGGTACAGTTGTTGATTCTTCTGTTGTTGAAGATTCAGGCACTGTTGTTGATTCTTCTGTTGCTGAAGATTCAGGCGCTGTTGTTGATTCTTCTGTTGCTGAAGATTCAGGCGCTGTTGATTCTTCTGTTGAAGATTCAGGTGTTGTTGATTCTTCTGTTGCTGAAGATTGTGTAGCTGATGATGATTCTTCAGTCATTGAAGATTGTGTAGCTGATGATTCTTCTGTTGCTGAGCTTTGTGCAGTAGATGAAGCTTGAGTAGCTTGTGCTTGTGCTTCAGCTTCTGCTTGTTCGCGTGCTTCTTTTTCAGCTTTTTCTTGTGCAGCTTGTTGACGAGCTTGTTCTGCTAGACGTTGTTGTTCACGAATACGAGCTTGCTCTGCTTCAGCTTCAGCTTTTTGACGGTTCAAGTCAGCTTTCTTGTCTTCAGCAGTTGCTTGTTCAGCAGCTAATGAAGTTTTCAGTACGTTCAAATCAGCTTGTTTAGATAAAAGATCGCCTTTTTGAGATTCCAAAGCAGCTTGGTTTTCAGCTAATTCTTTTAGTTTAGCATCGTTTTCAGCTTTTTTGTCTTCTACAGCTTTTTTATCTTGTTTTTGTTGTTCCATCAAGTCGTTGTTTGCTTTTACCATCGTTGTCATTGCTTGAACGCGTCCAATAGCATCTGCTAATGAATCAGCATTCAATACAGCATCGATGTAGTTTGAGCTTGTGTTGCTTACTTGTGCTTCGCGTGCTTGTTTTTGGATTGTATCTTCACGTTTTTCAATACGTTCTTGTAAATCTGCAATGTCTTTTACTAATTGTGCAGATTCTTGACGCAATGTATCTTGTTTTGCTAATAGGTCTTGTGCTTGTGTGTTGATTTCAGAAACTTGGCTTTCTAAGGCATCGATTTGTGATTGTGCATCTGCTTGTTGATTTTTCAAGTCTGCAATCTTTTGATCTTGCTGTTGTATCTGAGAATCAAAATCGTCCGCCGCGGCAGCGATCGGTGATGCTACGGCAGTCAAGGTCATTGAACATACCATTACTGCTGATATTAAACTCTTTTTCACTCTTCATTCCTCCGACTGGCTTAATTTAATAAATATCTAAATATATTTAAGTCTTTCTTAACGATATAAAAATTGTACCATAGCAGTATGTCAACGATATAATAGTTATGTTACAAAAATGTTTCAAAACAACTTTTAAAAATGACAAAACTGTTCGTTTCAGAAAATGATCATGAAAAAGCCGCGTTAAGTCTAGCATTTCTTAAGATAACAACGATTCTTTTTCGCTTTCGACCTAAAAATAAAAAAAGAAATTATTCATCACTGAATAATTTCTTAAATGGAAAAATGAATAATACAAATATAATCATGTTCAACAGCAGTGTAGGTCCTAAAAACCTTGTAATAAAATACGTGTTATTTACTACTGCTAATTTAAAAATCAACTGGACCACCATCGTAAACAATTCATAACCCGTGACAAAGATGATCATACTGAAAAATTCAGTAAAGATGTTGACATGGATAACGTCTTTCATTACATACATCAACCATACAATTAAAGGGAGAGCTACTGCATAGATACCGATAACGCCAATATAGTAAGCGTCATAGATAGCCCCGAGAACAATCGTGGTAATCAGTAAATAACGTTTTTCAAACGCCATACTGCAACATAATAATGCCAATATCAGAAAGTGGGCATTTGACATATAGGTGCCTTTCGACCACTCCCCTAGCATTCTTGTTAAATGACCATCTATCAACATCAAAAAGAACAAAACGATTGGCAGATAGTACTTCATTGTTTCTTTCTTCAACATGGACTAATCCTCCGCTAGCCGTTGGACAATCGTCACAACTGACACGTCATACATTTCTGCATAAGGTTTCACATAAACTTCCCGATCCAGCCCATAACTATCTGGTTTCGTTTTAATAACCGTACCGATCGGCAAGTTAGCTGGAGAATTCCCTCCAAGACCGGATGTCTGGACAACATCCCCTTCTTTGATATCCGTATCACCAGTTAATTGGGTCACCACTAAGGCATGGAGCTTTTCATCATAGTTTTTAAGCAAACCAAACGCTTCGCCATTAGCCGAAGATACCCGTACTGGAAAATGATTGGAGCTTTCATTAGAGGATGACAGTAATTCGATTTTAGACGAAGCCGTATTGACCTCGATCACTCGGCCAATCAATCCTTTTTGCGACATGACTGCCATATTTGCTTCGATACCGTCTTTAGAACCCTTGTCTACGATCAGCATGTCCTGCCAACTGTCAGGCGAACGAGTAATGACATTTGCCGTTACTTTTTCGTAACTAGTCAGCGTCTGATTCAACTCAAGTTCTTTTTTCAACGCTTCGATTTCTCTCTCGTAATTCTTGTTTTGCTGTGAAACGTCATCATAGCTATCGATTTTTTCTTTTAGCCGCTCATTTTCGGCATAAGTTGAAAAAAGATTATGGACAGAATCTACTCCATTTCGTACCCACCGTACTGGGGCAGAGATTGTTTTATCAACCATTGCAACACTGTCATTAACGATGGATTGGAAGAAATTGGGCTTTCCTTCATTCGCTCGCTGCGCAGCGGTCACACTTAGTATCGTCACCACGATGATAACAATAACCAAGGTAATAATAATATTTTTATTAGGATTGAACTTCTTCACAAAGACACCTCGAATTAATTAGACTCTTGTGTTCAATTTTATCACTAAATGCCGTGAAACAAAAGGTAAGTTGCTCCTCTTAAGCTTTTTTTTAGCAAATAATAGATTCTGTCATTTTTAGCCTGAAAGACAAATTTTTTTATTTGTTTATGGATCAATCTTTGCTTTGAATAACTGCAATCATACCATCTGAAAAAGAAAATTCTGCGGTATCTGAAAGAAATTCGTTACTTGCATAAGATGTCGGATATTCTACTTCTTTATTTTCCAATACATACTTGCTGCCTTTTAATGTAAGATTCGAGACGGGAGTCAAGCAGCAATAAGCTAAATACTTCATATCTGGTATCTGTCTTACTATATGCTCTCCAGGCAAATAATAAGACAAATAATTTTGACAATCTCTGATAATAAGCTGATGGGCAAAGGGTTTGAAGCGAGGTTCCATACCTAACCAGAGATTGGCTAAAAGATGATCCAATCTTCCGCCCGTAGCTCCAATCAAAGTGACTTCCGCTTGCGGGTAACGTTCAAATGTTTTTAAGATACCTAACTGTGTATCTGTATCGTCTTTTTCTGCAGGGGAACGGGTATACTCTTTGGCTTTTGCAAATACTTCCTTCTGCTCTTCGTTCGACAATGAATCAAAATCACCCACTGCCAGATCTACTGGGTAGCCTGCTTGAAGCAGGTACAGCGCACCACGGTCTATCCCGACATAGGCATCGTATTTGGACAGCAGAGACTGCGGCCAGTTTTGCGGATTACCTCCAGCAGCTAATAAAATTTTCATTTAGTCTAATGCCTCTTTTAATCGTTCGATTTGTCCGACTGGATTTTCGGCTCCATAGATATATGATCCTGCAACGAAGACATCCGCCCCTGCATCTTTACAGATTTTTGCTGTTTCTGGAACGATTCCGCCATCTACTTCGATTGCATAAGTCCAATTGTTCTCTCTACGTAGATCAGCGAGTTCCGTAATTTTTTCTACTGTTTCTTCAATAAAGCTTTGTCCGCCGAACCCAGGATTGACAGTCATGACTAGTACTTGATCAGCCAAAGGCAAAACATGTTTGATCATGGAGACTGGTGTTCCTGGATTGATAACTACTCCAGCTTTAACTCCTAAGCTTTTTGTCATTTGAAGTGCCCGATGAATATGAGGAGTTGCTTCGACGTGGACAGTAATGATATCTGCTCCAGCTTTTGCAAATGCTGGAATGTAGTTTTCTGGATCAACGATCATCAGATGGACGTCTAACGGTAATTTAGTAACAGGACGGATTGCCTGAACAATATTTGGCCCTAATGTGATATTTGGGACAAATTGGCCATCCATTACATCTACGTGGATGTAATCTGCGCCTCCTTTTTCCACTAACTCAATGTCTCTTTGTAAATTGGCAAAATCTGCACTCAAAATGGATGGTGCTATCTTCATTCTTGTTTCCTCCTATTTTCGTTTACCTTCTTTTTTTGCATACATTGGTTTTCTTTTTTCGATTTCTTGTAAGAATTGCAAATAATTGTCGTAACGTGTCTGTGCGATACCACCTGTTTCTACTCTATGTTTTACTTCGCAGCCAGGTTCTTTAGCATGCATGCACTCTCTAAATTTGCAATGGACAGAAGCTTCTACAAATTCCGGAAATTGTCTCGGCAGTTCTCCTGCTTCAATTGTCAAAAAGTCAATCGAGCTAAATCCTGGTGTATCTGCTACTAACCCACCATAGATAGGAATCAGTTCCACATGACGTGTTGTATGCCGTCCTCTTCCAAGTGCATCAGAAATCTCTCCTGTTGCTAAATTCAGTTCCGGTGATATTTGATTCAGTAGCGTCGATTTTCCTGCTCCAGACTGACCCATAAAGACCGATAGCCGTTCTGGGAAGTAACGGATCAGTTCTGTCGTATCACCCGTATGATTGGGTACAATCACCGGATAGCCTATTTTAGTATAGGTTTGCTTGATCTCTTCGATTTTTTCTGGGTCGTCTGACAAGTCGGTCTTTGTCAAAAAAATAATCGGTTCGATCGACTCGTATTCCAAGGTAACTAGAAAGCGGTCAAGTAGATTATAAGAAAATGCAGGCTCTACGATACTTGTGACAATGATTCCAAGATCAACATTTGTGACTGGTGGGCGAACTAATTGATTTTTTCTCGGCAAGATTTCCAGAAGATAGCCGTCTGTTTGATTTTCACTCTCAAAGATCACCTGATCTCCGACAAGCGGCGTGATTTTCCGATTCCGGAAATTTCCTCTTCCTCTTGTTTGATAGGTCTCTCCGTTTGCGTATACATAGTAAAAACCGCTGATTGCTTTTCTGATTTGTCCTTTGATAAGTGCCACCTCCGTTTTTGTTTATTTTACCATACGAAGAGGAAAGTAGGTGTTATTCCATGCAAACTTCTCAAAGTATAAGGCTTGAAAATTGATCAAAAGAGATAGAAACACAAAAAAGAGAATGCAACAAATCAATGTCGCATTCCCTTCTGATATATTTTATTCAGCACTTATTTTGAACTTTCTGAGGTGCTAGCTGATGAACTTGTGGAGCTGGAAGATTCTTCTTTTGAAGAGTTGCTTGTGCTACTGGAGCTACTTGAGCTGCTAGAACTGTCTGAAGAGTCTTTTTCAGAACTAGAAGACGCTGGATCTGGTCCTTTAGAGTAAATTACGTTCACAACCATTCCTTTGGTAATTGTCGTTCCTGCCCCTGGTACTGTACGAATCACTTTATCTTTATCCACCGTGTTTGAATATTCGGAAGTCTCATGCCCGATATATTCTGCACCGACACTAGCTAAATAACTTTGTGCTTCGCTTTTTGTATAGCCGGAGATATCATTCAATTTAGGCTCTGTTCCTTGGCTTACGACAAAATTGATGTAAGTTTCTTCTGCTACAACTTCACCCGAGGCTGGATCCTGACTGATGATCGAACCTGATGGTACAGTGTCGCTATAGTCATAAGTAGCACTAATATTATTGATATTGAATCCTTGTGTAACAAGCCAATTACGAACAGTTTCGTAGTTTTCTCCTACATGACTACTCAAAGTCACTGTTTCTGGTCCTTTGCTGACTGTGAAAGTAATCGTGTCTGTTTTAGGATCGACTTCTGTATCTTCTGATGGAGATTGCGAAATGATCATTCCGCTTTCTACCTCTGAACTGAATTCCTCTTCTTTTTGAATCAAGTCAGCAGAAAACCCTAATTCTTTCAAACTTGCTTCGGCATCTTCATAACTTTTACCACTGTAATCATCTAATTTGATTTTTTTCGTGCCGCTACTAATATACAGAGTGACTTCGCGTTTTTGCTTGACTGTCGTTCCCGCTGCCGGGTCTGTCTTCACTACATTACCTTCTTCGATTTTGTCATCTGCAATTTCTTCTGTTTTTGTTGCTACTTCTAATTTCGCTTTTGCGAGTGTTTCTCTAGCAGAAGCTTCAGAAAGATCAGAAACATCAGGAACAACAACTTCTCCTCGCCCTCCAGAAGCAAAGAATACAGCTGTTCCGATTCCTAAAACAGCAAGAATAGCTAATAGGATCAGCCACCATTTTTTCTGTCCTTTCTTTTTAGGATCAGGCAGAACTTCTTCCTCCTCTGGTAAGGTTTCGTTTTCTGGCTTGTCTTTTGGCAGAGGCATAGATTTGAATGAATCAGGCATTGGTGCATCTTCCGTAAGGGGTGTGATAACTTTTGTTTCATTATCCATCACATGAGGCTGCCATTTTTCTTCGTTTGCACGAGCTGGTGATAATACTGTAGAAAGATCATCAGACATTTCCTCGGCTGACTTATAACGGTCTGCAGGTTCTTTAGCCGTTGCCCGTAAAATCACGTTTTCCAGTGCTTGTGGCACATTTGGATCAAGTGCTTTTATAGATGGAAGATCATCTTGAAAATGTTTTAAAGCAATTGTTACAGCAGATTCACCATCAAACGGTACGCTACCCGTCAACATCTCGTAAAGGATGATCCCTAAAGCATAAATATCTGACTGCTTCGTTGCCATACTTCCTCTGGCCTGCTCAGGGGACAGATAATGAA
The DNA here is from genome assembly GCF_035726465.1 of Enterococcus sp. E4-150. Lineage (NCBI taxonomy): Bacteria > Bacillati > Bacillota > Bacilli > Lactobacillales > Enterococcaceae > Enterococcus > Enterococcus sp. E4-150. Next base: position 29,156 of record NZ_JAPRGK010000006.1, read on the forward strand.
CAGATCCTAGCATCGTATTCGTCTGCGTGATCGATGTTTCAGATAAAGCGATAGCAATCCCGAAATCCGTGATTTTTACAACACCTTCATTATCGATCAGTACATTTTGGGGTTTCAAATCTCGGTGGATGATTTGATGGTTATGAGCTAAAGAAATAGCAGAAAGGATCTGCTGCATAATATTTACTGCTGTTTCATAAGGAACAGGATAATGTGTTTGGATATATCGTTTCAAGTCCATTCCTTTGACGTATTCCATCACCAGATACTGCATGTTGTCTTCTTCACCAACATCGTAAACACTAACAATGTTTGGATGAACGAGTTCTGTTGCTGCTAAAGCTTCTCTCTGAAATCGTCGAATCGCGGTCTGGTCATTTTGAAAGTCAAATCGTAAGACTTTAACTGCTACATCACGATCCAAGATTAAATCGTGCGCCAAAAATACATTTGCCATACCACCGCTACCGATATTTCCAGTGATTTGATAACGGCCATTTAATTTTTTGCCCAACTCGATCATACACTGTCCTCCTTATATTCGATAAGAAGAACGGTGATATTATCCGCTCCGCCTGCTTCATTGGCACGATCAATCAGCTCAGTTACTTTATGAGACAATGGGCCTTCTTGATTGATGATCGTTCCTATTTCTTCTTCAGACAGCATGTTCGTCAAGCCATCTGAACATAACAGCAGTCGATCTTTTAGTTGCCAAAGATGAGTAGAAACATCTACTTCGACTGTTCCAGGCATGCCGACAGAACGTGTTAAAATATTTTTCCTTGGATGGTTCACTGCCATTTCTTCGCTGATTTCTCCTGATTTGACTAGTTCATTGACTAAAGAATGATCCTCCGTCAATTGCATGATTTTATCTTCACGAATCAAATAAGCTCTGCTATCCCCAACATTGGCAATCGTGAACCAGTCATCTGACAGAGCGGCCGCTACGATTGTTGTTCCCATACCGTTATATTCCGGCTGTTCTTGTCCACGCTGATAAATCAGCATATTTTCTTCTTGAATCGATTGAATGAACCATTGGGCGATTTTTTCATCGTCAACAGCTTCTTGTTTTTCCCAAGCTTCGCCTAGATTCGTTACCGCCATCTGACTGGCAATGTCTCCGGCACGATGACCACCCATCCCGTCTGCTAATACAGCAAGCTTGAGACCTGAACGGCTGGTAAATACACTGGCATAGTCTTGATTTGTGTTACGTCGTCTTCCTACATCTGATTGATATTCAATCTGCATTTTTTCACCTCATTACTTTTTGCGCAAACAACAAATGAAAAATCCATCTGTGTAAAACTGATGCGGATACAAAGTCAACATTTTCTCTTCGATTGATGATTGTAGCATAGGATTGGTCAAAACATCAATCCTCTCAAAATCAGGGTGTCTTTCCAAGAAAGCAGAAACAACGTCTTGGTTTTCTTCTTTTAAGATCGTACAAGTACTATAAGTCAGAATACCGGAAGACTTTAAAGCTGGTGCGCAGCTTTCTAAAATTTCCAATTGGATTTTTGGCAAATTCGCTAATTCATCCGGCTGTTTTTTATAACGAATATCTGGTTTTCGCCGAAGCAGCCCAAGACCTGAACAAGGCGCGTCTACTAAAATCCGATCAAACTGCTCTGCTTCGAACTGTTTACTGACTTCTCTAGCATCCATCTTTTGAGCGTAGACAGCAGAAGAGACACCTAGACGTGCTGCATTATCTTCAATGAGTTTGACTTTGTGTTCGTGTACATCTAAAGCGACCACTTCTCCACCGCATGACGGATCTAAAAAAGAAGCAATATGCGTCGTCTTACCTCCGGGTGCTGCACAGGCATCTAAGACATGATGTTCAGGCTCGATTTGCATAGACGGCGCTACAAGCATCGAACTTTCATCTTGGATCGTCATGACGCCATCGTGGAACAATGAGCTAGAAGCTAAATGCCCTTTTTTCGCTACTATACCGTATGGACTGACTTGGCTTTTTTCAGCTGTGATCTCTTCTTCTTGCAAAACAGTGATGGCCTGATCTCTGGAAAGTCGGCGTGTATCTACTCGGGCACTAGCATGGCTAGGCTGATATAGCGATAAACCGAGCTTTTCAGTTTCTTCGTATCCGATTTGATCCACCAGTCGTTTCGTCATCCATAGAGGCAGGCTGATTTTGACAGAAAGTCTTTCGATAGGATCAGCAATGCCTTGCAGATCTGGTGCTCCTTGACGCTGATAATTCCTCAAGACACCATTTACAAATTTCCCTGTCCCAGGATTTCCTTTTACTTTTGCGATTTCGACCGCCTCGTTTAAAATAGCATGTGCAGGGACTTTATCTAAAAATTCTAATTGGTATACAGAAAGATAAAGAAGCGTCTTGACCCAGTCATCCACTTTTTTTGCTTTAGCGATCAATGGTGCAACGTAAAATTCCAATAGTCGCTGATGGCTAATCGTACCGTAGATCAATTCTGTAAATAAACCCACATCTTTTTGATTTAGCTCGCTTTGTTTGATCATCTCATTCAACAAAAGATTCGAGTAGGCGCCACCCTTGTTCACTCGCTCTAATGTCAGTAATGCCATATATCGTACTGATTTTTTCATTTTTTTAGGGATTTTTTTCATTATTTCACCTGCTGACCAATCTGAACTTGCTGACCGCTTCCGTTAAGGAAATCATGTACGGCCTGTTTTCCTTTACCAGCTGGCTGTAATTCATTGATGGCTAAGACGGTCTGTTTACCGCAAGCAATCCATAGATTTTTTTTGTCTTTCCGGATGATCGTACCAGGTGCTTTGTCTGTAGTTTCTGCCAATACTTCAACCGATAATAATTTCCAGCGTATGCCCTCATAGGTCGTGAATGCAATTGGCCAAGGACGCATTCCGCGTACTTGGTTGTCAATTTCTTCTGCAGTTTTATGCCAATCGATTGCTTCTTGTTCCCGTGTGATGTTTGGCGAAAAAGTTGCTTCTGACTCGTCTTGAGGTACTGGTTTTTGTCCATCCAAAATATTGGGCAATGTTTCTAGCAATAGCTTTCTTCCTAAAAGGCTAAGCTTTTCAAACATCGTCCCTACATCATCTTGTTTAGTGATTGGTATGCTTTCTTGCGCATAGATTCCGCCTGCATCCATTTTTTTGATCATTTCCATGATCGTTACACCAGTTTCTTTCTCCCCATTCATGATGGCATAATGAACAGGCGCACCTCCCCGATATTTAGGAAGTAAAGAAGCATGGACATTGATTGCCCCTAATTTTGGTACTTGCAATAACTTTTCAGGCAAGAATTGGCCAAATGCCGCAGTGACGATCACATCAGGCGCCAATTCAATGATTTCTTCCATTTCTGGCGAACCGGAGATTTTCTCTGGCTGCAGCACACGAATACCGTGCTTCAGAGCAGCTTCTTTTACCGGTGTCGGCGTAATTACTCGTTTCCGCCCAACTGGACGGTCGGGCTGTGTTACCACTGCCTGGATCTCGTAACCTGATTCTATCAGCCCTTCAAGAATCGGCACAGAAAAAGCAGGTGTGCCCATAAATACTAGCTTAGTCATCAAGATGTTCCTCCATATATTCTTCAAGTTCTTCTTCCGGGATCTGCTGTATCATTTTCTCAATGAACAAGATACCGTCTAAGTGATCGATTTCATGCTGGAAGGCACGGGCTAAATAGCCAAATGCCGTCACTTCTATCTCTTCTCCGTCTCGATCATAATAACGCACGGTCACTTCATCTGCTCGCTTGACCGTTCCATAGACATGCGGAATACTGAGACAACCTTCTACGTCAAGGCTTTCACCTTTTGCTTCGATGATTTCTGGGTTAATCAGTTCAAATTTCTCGCCTTCATCTACTTCGATCACAGCAATTCTCTTGTTTTGTCCTACTTGAGGAGCAGCGATCCCTATTCCGTCATTCGCAATCATTGTCTCATATAAATTGTCTAATAAAGCGATTGTCTCGTCCGTGATTACATCGATTGGCTGAGCAGTTCTTTTTAATTTATCATTAGGGTGGATCAATATAGGATAGCGCATAATTTGGCCCTTTCTTAAATAAAGTTTAATGGTTCGTTGTCAATTGCCACAAAAAGACCTTGTCGCTGTTCTTTCTGGCTTCCATTCAAAATTTCATCCAAAACATGAGGAAGATTCGGTTCATGTTTATATTTGATGATTAGTTGATAATAATATCGGTTTTTCACTCTCAAAATCATGCTGGGCGTTGGCCCTAATAGCAAGCTTTGAGGGCTTAACACTTCTTTTAGCTGATTGGCAATCTGAAAGATTTTCTTTGCCGCTACTTGTTCTTCAGGATGGCTGGCGGTTATTTTCACAGTAAAGTAATAAGGAGGATAGCCTCCACGATGCCGTACATGCATTTCCTGCTGATAAAACTGCTCATAATTTTGTTTTTTAGCCAATTCTATGGCGTAATGTTGAGGATTGAATGTTTGGATCACGACTTCGCCTGCTTTTTCCGCTCGCCCTGCTCGTCCTGAAACTTGGGTAAGCAATTGGAATGTATGCTCACTAGAACGAAAATCCGGTAAATTCAGGGAGGTATCAGCATTCAACACCCCAACTAATGTCACTTCTGGAAAGTCCAAACCTTTAGCAATCATTTGTGTCCCTAATAATATATCTGCTTCTTTTGCACCGAATTTTTGTAAAATCTGTTCGTGTGCCCCTTTTCTTCGAGTGGTATCTACATCCATACGCAAAATCCTAGCTTGCGGATAAAGTTCTCGGAGTTCCTCTTCTACTTTTTGAGTACCTGTTCCATAGTAGCGGATTTTATTGCCGCCACAATTAGGACAGCGATTGGGAATAGGTTCTTCATGTCCGCAATAATGGCAGCGCATTGAACGTGTATCCATATGCAGTGTAAGAGAGATATCGCAATTAGGACATGGAAGAACAAATCCACAGTCCCTACACATCACAAAAGACGAATATCCTCGACGATTGAGCAGTAGGACAGTTTGTTCTTTTTTGTCTAATCGATTTTGTATTTTTTCCTGCAAATTAGCAGAAAAAGTAGAGGTCCGATGATTCTGAAACTCTTCACGCATATCTACGATCTCAATAGCTGGAAGCTGTGCAGCTGCTTTGGCTCGGTGGTTCAACTGCAATAACTGATAAACGCCTTTTTGAGCTCGTGCTCTTGATTCTAAAGAGGGCGTCGCGCTTCCTAGAACTATGGGGCAATGATGATATTTACTGCGCCAAATTGCTAGATCTCTCGCATGATAACGCGGTGTCTCATCTTGTTTGTAACTTGATTCATGTTCTTCATCGATAATGATCAGCCCGATATTTTTCAGCGGGGCAAAAATAGCAGATCGTGCGCCTACTACTACTTGCGCTTCTTCCCGCTCAATCTTGCGCCATTCATCATATTTTTCACCTTGGGAAAGTCCGCTATGTAAGACCGCAACTGATTCTCCGAAGCGTCCTTTGAATCGCTCGACCATTTGCGGAGTCAATGCGATTTCAGGCACTAACATAATAGCCGTTTTATTTTCTGACAAAACATCAGCGATTGCCTGAAGATATACTTCTGTTTTCCCGCTGCCAGTGATTCCCTCCAGCAAAAAGACCTGATCTTTTTGCTGCTGACCTGCTGTGATGATTTGTTCGACAGCATTTTTTTGTTCTGCATTCAGTTCCAATGCCGTCGTTTGGTCAAATACTCGGTCTTTATAAGGGTCGCGATAACGTTCTGATTCTATAAACTCCAGCCAGCCCTTTTCTTTTCCTTGATTCAAGACAGCAGTACTGATTCCTTTATTTTTGAAATAAGCAATTGGTTCTTCTTGGCTCAGTTCAGATAAACACAAAAGAAGTTCTTTTTGTTTCTTGGCATTTTGCCGTAATTTTGCCCATTCTTCTTCGATTTGCTTTTCAGTTAACAAAGAACGGACCAAACGAATCGTTTTTACTTTATTTCGTGTATGGACTTCATATTTGATATCTACTAATTGCTCTTGGCGCCAGCGAATCAATTGAGAAAGGCTGCCTTCTTCTTCTGCTTCCTTCCAGGAAATCACTTCCCGCTGATCAAACAATACCTGAACTTCTGGTGTATCTGCCAAAGGATAGATCAATTTATCATATTCTGCTTTCATCACACTCGGAAGCATCGTTTGTAGACAAGTGATTTTGAATGCGTAAGTAATTTTTTTCATATAATCAGCTAATGAAAGCAATTCTTCATTGACCACCGGAGCAAGGTCTAGCAAACGAATAACTGCCTTCAAAGATGGATTAGCTGATTCTTCTGATTTTTGGATAGCCATAACAAATCCTTGGACATGACGATTGCCATTACCAAAAGGGACTTCTACTCGCATCCCGACTTGCAAAGCTGTTTCCATTTCAGAGGGAACCAAATAAGTGAATGGCTGATCGGTCTGCATAGTAGGTACGTCCACAATGACTTCAGCTGTTAATGTCATGGTTCGTTTCCTCCTTTTTTTGTCTTTTCTTATCAAGCGACAAAAAGTTCCTTGCCTATTTTACTAGAGATCGATGGATTTGTCTTATTTTCTGCCAAATCCTAACAAAAAATTAACAGCAGATAAGAAAAAAAAGAACTGTGTCAAAAAGTTCAGACACAGCCTTTTCTACCAGACAATAAGTGGCGAATGTTTGAAAAGGAAACAGCTGGGTTTGCTTTTCTTTTTAGATGTTCGCTCTATTTTTCTTTATTACATTTTTTGCTCTTCACGGATACGTGATTCCAATTCGTGTTGTTCACGCTCTTTTTGTGCTTGACGTTCCTCTTCTTCCATCTTCAAACGTTCACGTTTTAATTCAGGATGTGGATCATTGACTACATTTCCTGCATCGATTTCTTCTAAAGCTTGACCGACGCTTTTTACTGAATCAAAAGAATCTAGAGTAGGCTGTGCACTTGCATCCAATTCATGCGCGCGTTTACTTGCTAAAATCACTAGAGAATATTTTGAATTTACACGATCTAATAGTGAGTCAATTGAAGGTTTTAACATCATAAGACTACATCTCCTTTAACATTTTAATATATTTACCGATTACGCGATCTACTCGAAAATGTTCGCTGGCAATAATGTTTTTGATTCGTTCAACTGCTAGCGGCACTTCATCATTTACAACAGCATAGTCGTAAAGAGCCATCATTTCGATTTCTTCTTTTGCAACTTTCATTCGTTCTTCGATTACTTCATCTGCATCTGTTCCTCGGCCTACGATCCGTGATTTTAATTCCGCTAAATCTGGCGGAGTCAAAAAGATGAATACACCATCGGGCACTTTTTCTTTGACTTGTTTTGCTCCTTGGACTTCAATCTCCAAGAAAACATCTTTTCCTTCATCCAATGTCTTGTTGACATATGACAAAGGAGTTCCATAATAATTCCCGACATATTCTGCGTATTCCAGCATCTCTCCAGCTTCGATCATTGATTCAAACTCTTCTTTGCTTCGGAAGAAATAATCAACGCCTTCGACCTCCCCTTCACGCATTTTACGGGTAGTCATTGAGATCGAATACTGAAAATCATTATCCTCACTCTCAAAAATTGCTTTTCGTACTGTGCCTTTTCCTACACCGGATGGACCAGACAACACGATTAATAATCCACGCTCTGACATGACGACGTCCTTTCAACTAGTCTTTTTGTACTTATCGTTTATTTTGCACTTTTTTTCTGCAACTTTCAAGGTTATCTTTAATTATAGCTAGAAATTGGTAAAAAAGCTACCCTGTACCAAGAGGTCGTAAAAAAGCTGTTCTGCATCAAGTAATAAGAACAGCCAAACATAAACACTTTCTCATGTTTTTCGTTTGGTTGGGGTTATTATCGCAGATGCAAGCTTTTGAACGCCGTGTATGAGAGGTCGTAAAAAAGCTGTCCTGCATCAAGTAATAAGAACAGCCAAACATAAACAGCTTCTCATGTTTTTCGTTTGGTTGGGCTTATTACCGCAGATGCAAGCTTTTGAACGCCGTGTATGAGAGGTCGTAAAAAAGCTGTCCTGCATCAAGTAATAAGAACAGCCAAACATAAACAGCTTCTCATGTTTTTCGTTTGGTTGGGGTTATTACCGCAGATGCAAGCTTTTGAACGCCGTGTATAAGAGGTCGTGAAGAAGCCGATTAGTTTCGAGTATGAAGAAAAATTTTGTGAAAATAGTTTCTCACATTTTGGCATAAATTTGGCTTAATACCGAGAAAATGGTTTTTGAACATCACTTATTCAAAATAAAAAAAGATTGTGACACGAATTTTGTCACAACCTTTAAATGTATTCCTAGAGCAAAGAAGCTAAGCGAAGAAATCCAATTCTGATTATTTATTGTATTTCTTTGTTCAGCATCCTTGCTAAAAGCCCATATTGGACAAAGTATTCACTACACCCATGATCTCATCTTTTCGAGAACGTGCTTTTTCTGTCGGATCTTCTACCTCTTCTGTGTCGATTCGAACAATAAATTTCCGATTCATCGTCACGTAAGCACCGTCGTTGATCAAAATAAACAGTTCGTTCTCATTATAGTCTGCACAGGCATCTTTCCATACGTCAAAGCCGTTTTTTTCAGAAGGGATATCCCGTTTTACAACAGTTTTTCCACTTAATTCGTGGAACGTTACGTCATAGTATTTCATTATCTCTACCTCTTTCGTCATTCAATATTTTGTACTTGTTCTCTGATTTTTTCTAAGATCGTCTTAGACTGGACGACTTGATTTTTAATTTCGATTGCATTTGATTTGGAACCGATCGTGTTGATTTCCCGATTCATTTCTTGGATCAGGAAATCTAATTCCCGACCTACAGGACATTGTGCTTCGATAAGTTCATCTAGTTTTTGTACATGGATCGCCAGACGATCCAGTTCCTCGTGAATATCTCCGCGTTCCAACAAGATGGCTAGCTCCGTCAACAACCGTTGCTCATCGACTTTCGCTCCAAGAAATTCCTCCAGCTTTTTTTGATACCTTATTTGAAATTCCTTTTCATAGATTTCTACAAAACTATCGAGTTTTTTTAGTACTTCTTTGAATTCTTCAGTATTCTTTTTCAACACTAAAGCTAAAGCTTGACCTTCTTTTTCTCGACTCACCTCAATAGAGTCAAGTGCGCTTTTCAATGTATCTAGAGCTAACTGTGCCAATTCTTCCATGCTCTCTTCCGGTTTTTCTTCTACCGTTACGAAGTTTTCGTCCAGCGCGAAGCGTTCCGCCATCCGACTAATTGACACTTGATTTTGACTACCGTATCGTTGTTGAATTCCGTCTGTCAATTGAGTGATAAGTGAATCAATCAATTCCCAGTTGATGACGATCTGTTTTTCGTTTTCGCCAATATAAGCTAGATTCACAAATACTTCGATTCGACCGCGGCTTAACTGCTGTTTAATAAGCTGACGAAAATCGTTTTCAATAAAGTTCAGGATTTTAGGACTTCGTATTTGAACATCTAGAAAACGCTGGTTGACACTTTTTATTTCAATATCTAACTGATACGCTTTTGTTTCGCGGATGGCTTTGCCAAAACCAGTCATACTTTTCATTCGACAGGGTCCTTCCTCATTACATATTTTCTATTGCTTTTTGCAGTTGTTCAAACTCTTCGTTCGTCAATGTCAGGCCTTTCCCCATTTTTTCATGGTCTGGCGCCCAATCTCGAAGATCGAATTTTGGCGGGCGACCATTCCAGCTGACTAGGTTCAGTTCTTTACGCCACCCCTTGTTGTTTTCTGACAATATAGCGATTTCTTCTACGATTTCATATGAAAATTCTTGTGCCATGGTTGTTCCTCCTTGAGATAATATAAATATAGGATCAGTAATGTGTCAACTGGTTGCTTAAGCAATTCATGCTGCAAACGATCCTTGCGTTTTCCTTGTAGCAGAAAATCAAAATAAACAGTTTTCGTGCGCTCATTTTGTATTTTTTGCTGGTATTTTCGGTACCTTCGCCATTCTTCAGTACTTAATTGACCAATTTGTGCCAATAAATCATCCGGCATACTTTTTATATCTTGTTGGCAGATCATTTGAATCATCATGTCTACTTGATAGATTTCATTGGGCAGTAAAAAATGTTTTTTTGCTAAAAGTTCTAGCATCGCCAATCCGCATGTCTCTGGTACGACCCTGTTCTTATATAAATTACGCAGTTTTTGCCAAAATTTTATGCTTTTGAAAAAAGATAATTCTAACTGAATTTCTTTTGTTAAGTAAGACAAAAATCCTCGCCAGTATGTTCTTGCAGGTTTAACAGAATGAAATGTATACCAGTTCCCATAGTAACAGCCTAATCGTTTTTTCATTTCCAGATAGCCTAATTGTAAATTTAATTGGTTCCTTTGGCTATCAAAAAGCAGAAAGCTGCCTAGTGTCCATAATGTTTGACATTTCCAATGGATAAAAATGTCTGGCATACGAATTTTTTTCGCTGGGCCTGGCCCTTGCACATCTACGACAAATGCCTCTGTTGCTCCTTTGTTAATCGCAATATCAATAGGTATTTTGTTGCGATACCCACCGTCTGCATATTTATTTTTTCCGATCTTTCGATAAGCCATAGCGGGATAAAATGAAGCAGAGGCGAGTATCCAATCTGGTATTTCTTCTGTTTTTGTCTGTTGGATATCAGTCACTACTTCCGCTAGTTCTGGCAGTTTAGTAGACACCGTATATAAACGTATTTTGGGATTATGTTTGAGTAAGGACAAATCCAAATTGTCTTTGACCATCTTTTCCAATGGAGCAGAAGAAACCCCGCCTTCAATTAGTGCTGTTTTCGTCATTTGGCGTCTTTCTCGATAGAAGCGTTCACGAAGGTCTTCAACCGCAGCCATTTCTGGTAACGCAAGCACTTGTCTTGTCGACAGCTTTTTCCATAAATTCACAGCTTTTTTCATATCTCCTTGTAAAATCAATGCGCCGTTCAACGCACCTACCGAGGTACCTGTGATAATCTCAAAGTTGATATCATGTTCCTTCAGCGCCTGCCACACACCAATCTGATAAGCACCGTGCGCTCCTCCTCCACCTAAAACAAGTGCTGTATGATAGACCAGCTTTTTATTTAATTGTGTGGTTCCTTGATAGCCGTTTTTATGAAAAATACGCAACCATTCTTCTGATAGAGGAGATTGAAATAAAAAACAACAGTTTTCTTTAATAAAAAAACGAGCGCAAGCTTCCATATACCGAAAAAATTTTTTCCATTCAAAAGTTTCACCTTCAATCAACAGATTATTAAAAATAACATCTCCTCTACTTTTAGCAATAGTAAAATAGACGGTATATTTTTTCGATACTGCTTTAAAAGCACATTGCTTTTTTGCAGAACGCCAAAAAGCGTCTCTACTTTCTTGATGACTTTGAAAAAATGGAAGGGGTTGTTTTGCTTGCTGGATAGGCGAATACAGCGACATTTTCTGTGAAAAGTAAACTTTTTTTATCTCCATCGCTCTCTCCTTTTTCTTCAAGTATACCAGTACGTCATAAAAAGGTCATGAGTCTCGTATTCGACTTTGTAGATTCCATAAGAAAACAATTCATAAAACCTCCTTTAAATAAAAAAATACAAAAATCACAAAAATTAATTGAAAATGAGAGTGTTTTCAATGAAAACGTGATTTTGTAATGGAATTTTAAAATAAAAGAAACAAGCTTTTTTAATGCAAATGTTGTAAAATAAAAGAGATTAAGAGGAAATAAGAGGAGGAACATGATGACTGAGTCAGTTTATGTACATATTGATACCACAAGTAATGCTGTTTTAACAAAAGGGCTGACTGCTACTGACTTTGCAAACAGTATCGTGCATTTTCCTCAAAACTTGCTCTTGCTTGATCCATCTGCTTCTGCTGGAGAATATGAATCCCATACAGGGCTGAAAGTAATCCGTGGTACAGAAAATATTCAGCGTTTCTTTTCCTCTTCTCGTAACAGGCGTGGATTCGATGAATTGAAGTGGATCGACTTTACTGATTTAACGATGCTGAAAGAATTGACACCTTTAGAAATTTCAGAATTATTATATTTTGGTCATATGAAAACACATCTTCATTCGCCGTTTTTTTATAAACTACAGAATAATTTTGTATACTTCGATCTTAATGATCAGCTGAATCGGATTTATTATCGCTATTTAGATGAATTTTATAGGATTTTTGCTAGTAAATTAAGTTCGATCTTGTCAGATAAGATCAATGTAAAAAAATCTTTTTTCAAAAAAGAAACACCTGTTGAAAAAATCAGTGTGGAATTATTGAAAGAAATGCGTAATTTGATGCAGGAAGGGATCATTTTTTCTTTTGATCAAGTTGGTTTGATCGATGGTGAATATCGTATCCCAATCTATGTGATTGAAGATTATATTTGGAAATTAAAAGGCACCCGGTATCGAGAAGAGGAAATCATCGCTACTTTAATCTACTCTGTCACCGATCGACACTGGCAATTGGTAGAAGATGCCGATCTTTCTTATCTGCCATTGAAGTAGATCTATTTCTTATCAAAAAATAAAAAGGAAACAAGAAACTAGGACATGATTCTGTCTCAAGTTTCTTGCTTCTTTTTTATTTACAGCTCCTGTCGTTTATCTGGCACAAAAATCGAAGGAATCGTTTGTTGGATCCCTAATAAAACGATGATCGTTACAATAGCTGTACTCAACCCGCTGGCACCATTCATTACGAAAGAAAAGAGCCAAGGATTCATCCCCCATAGTGCATACGCTCCCCAGAAAACCACTCCTGCAATAAAATGCCAAAAATATCTGGAAAGTGCGCCAATCAATGCACCAAACACGATGCTTTTTCTAATTTGTTTCGTATTATCGTCTACATAGCCTTTTTGGACATTTGAAGCCATGAGCCCTGCTGCGCCTGCAAAAGTATAGGCAATCGGGTACTCAATCAACACTTGAACGACACTTAAATAATAAACTTGTCCCAACGGAAAATGTAGGATGCCCCAAATGAAACCTGCCAGCATCCCTGCCTTTGTCCCTCTTCTTAACGCAAAAAGAGTCAATGGAATCTGCCCTAATGAAATAGAAAAACTGCTGCCGATCTGGATCGGAATCAACGACAACACCATCGCTAACGCTGCAACAATCGTTCCTTCTACCCAAACTCTATTTTTTCCCATAAAAAAACTTCCTCCTTTGAATAAAAAAGTCACAAAGGAGGAAGCAGCTTTCGAAAATAGTCAAACAGCTGTTTATTCACAATTCCTACGCTCGCATAACCGATACAGGTACGAAGGGTTTAGAAATAGATTCAATCTCAGCCCAATTGGACTCCCCTTTGTGAGTTTATTTATTATTTATTTTTTGTTTCAAACAATGGACTAACTGGTTTGTTTTCATGGATACGTTTGATTGCATCTCCCATTAGTCCGCCAACACTTACCTCATCGATTTTGTCGATTTTACGATCTTCTGGAAGATAGATCGAGTCTGTAACAACTAGACGCTCGATAGCTGAATCTTCTATTCTTTGTAAAGCAGGGCCGGATAATACTGGATGTGTACATGAAGCATACACACTGGTTGCACCAGCTTCTTTCAAAGCATTGGCAGCCAATGTGATCGTACCTGCTGTATCGATCATATCATCGATCAGTACACAAGTTTTGCCTTTGACTTGTCCAATGATATTCATTACTTCTGCAACATTTGCTTTTGGACGGCGTTTGTCGATGATCGCAATCGGAGATTTCAAAAATTCCGCTAATTTACGTGCCCGTGTGACACCACCATGGTCTGGTGAAACAACGACAACATCATCGCCTTTGATTCCTTTTTCTAAGAAATAATTGGCAATAAGTGGCGCACCCATCAAATGATCGACTGGAATATCAAAGAAACCTTGGATTTGGACTGCATGAAGGTCCAAAGTCAGCATTCTTGTTGCACCAGCTTTTTGAATCATGTTTGCTACTAATTTCGCTGTGATTGGTTCCCGTGCACGTGCTTTACGGTCTTGACGCGCATAGCCATAATAAGGCATGACTACGTTGATTGTTTTTGCACTTGCTCGTTTCAGTGCGTCAATCATGATCAGCAACTCCATCAAGTTATCATTGACTGGGCTGCTCGTTGATTGAATAACATAGACATGCGATCCACGAATACTTTCTTCAATGTTTACTTGAATTTCTCCATCACTAAATTGAGTAACAGATGATTTTCCTAACTCGACGCCGACTGCTGCTGCAATTTTCTCTGCTAATGGGCGATTGGAATTTAACGCAAAAATTTTTAATCTTGGGTCAAAGTAATGTTTTGACATGGGGACCTCCACTTTCTTTTTCACAACTCTAGAATTCTACCTAATAAATAGTAGTCATATTTTTTAAATAAATCAAGTGATTTTGCAAAAGTCTTAGTTTAGATAAGGGAGTTTTTTTGCATATCCTTCTTTATTGACTTGTCTTGCTCTCGCAATTGCCAGCGCATATTCTGGAATATTGTCTGTAATTGTTGACCCGGCAGCAATCGAACTGTTTTTAGCTACCTCGACAGGTCCGATGATATTCGTGCTAGAACCAATAAAGCTGTGGTCGCCGACAGTCGTATGATGTTTGTTCTTTCCATCATAGTTGACGAAGACAACACCACATCCGACATTGATTTCTTCTCCCAGCGTAGCATCACCAACATAAGTCAAGTGACCGACTTTAGTTCCTTTGCCGATTTGAGCATTTTTCACTTCCACAAAGTTTCCGATATGGACGTTTTCGCCAATTTCAGCTTTTGGTCGTAAATGTGCATAAGGTCCCACATCTGCATGTTTCTTGACATGGCTGCTTTCAATGACTGAGTTTTCAATGACGACGTGATCCTCAATCCTACTGTCTACGATTTTTGAATGTGCCCCGATGACACAATCAGAACCGATGACTGTATTTCCTTGGATTTGTACACCTGCTTCGATCAATGTGTCTGGACCGATTTCTACGCCTGCATCGATGTATGTCGTTGCTGAATCGACAAAGCTTACGCCATTGACCATATGCATCTGGTTAATTCGCTTTCTCATGATCTCATTTGCTTTAGCTAACGCGATCCGATCATTGACTCCCATTGATTCTTCAAAATCATCCGTTTGATAAGCAGCAACTGTATTGCCTTCTTCTTTTAAGATTTCGATGATATCTGTTAGATAGTATTCACCTTGAGCATTGTTTGTTCCAACTTTGCTTAATGCATCGAACAAAGCTTCGTTGTCAAAACAGTAAGTTCCTGTATTGATTTCTTGTACAAGAGCTTCTTCTGGTGTTGCATCTTTTTGTTCCACGATTTTTTCTACAATCCCAATATGGTCACGGATGATTCGTCCATATCCTGTTGGGTTTTCTGCTTGTGCCGTCAAGATCGTTGCACTTGCATTTTTTCCTTGGTGATATTCAAAAAGATTGTTCAGCGTTTCAGTAGTCAATAATGGTGTATCGCCACTGATAACTAACGTTGTTCCTTTTTTTCCTTCCAAGAAAGAAGCAGCTTGCAAAACAGCATGTCCTGTTCCCAATTGTTCTGCTTGTAACGCATATTTACTGCGTTCTCCTAGTTGTGCTTTAACTTGTTCTGCTCCGTGTCCAACGATCGTAATCACTTCATCTGGTTTCGTTTCACTGACCCGATTAATGATATGTTCTACCATAGGTTTACCAGAAACGGGATGTAAAACTTTATATAATTTTGACTTCATGCGGGTACCTTTCCCTGCCGCCAAAATAATTGCATAACGTGCGTCCAACTGCGTCACTCCTAAATATAGTTTGCTGATTTCAGTTTATCCCAGTATACCCATTTTTTCAACAAAACAAGTGATTTTCTTTTATCCCAGCGTTTTCTGGATAAAAAAATAGATAGACCATAACGGCCTATCTATTTGGTAACCGGTGCTCTCCTGCCAACTCCTCGGTCACAAGTCACACTACTCATAAAACATGAAAAGCTGTTTTTTGAAATCGTTTCTTGTGACTTAGAGTTAAACGGTGTTCAAAAGCCAGTTTCTCGGTATTAAGCCAAATTTATGAAAAAATGTGGAAAGCCATTTTCACAAAATTTTTCTTACTACTCGAAACTAAGCGGCTTTTTCACAACCTCTTATTCTGAAAAATAATTTCCCGGCACAACCGTAATATTTTTCGTTTGAGTATCTACATCTTTGACATAAAGCAGTGAAGTATAATCATCGATGGCGCGATGACCGTTGAATTTTGATTCGGCAAATACAGTGATGCCAACAAGTTCTGATTCGAATTCTTCAATCAAGCTCTTCATTCCGTTGACTGTTCCGCCGCCTTTCATGAAATCATCCACTACAAGGACACGTGAACCACGTTTCAAACTTCTCTTAGACAGTTCCATCTTTTCAATTCTTTCAGAAGATCCAGACACATAGTTGACACTTACTGTTGATCCTTCTGTTATTTTTGAGTCCCGGCGTACAATAACGAATGGCGCATTCAGATAATAGGACACAGCTTGGGCAATAGGTACGCCTTTTGTGGCTACAGTCATTACAGCATCGATTTTTTCACCAAGGTATTTAGAAGCAATGATTCTTCCAACTTGACGCAGCAGTTCAGGTTCTCCTAACAAATCAGAGAGATAAACATATCCTCCTGGAAGCAGACGGTCTTGTTCTGATAGACGTTCTGCTAGAGATTCAATATATTTTTTCGCCTCTTCATATGAAATTTCAGGGATGAACAATACACCACCTGCAGCACCTGGGATTGTTTCCAAGGTTCCATACCCTCGTTCTTTAAATGTTTTCTTGATGATTCCCAAATCTTCACTGATAGAAGATTTAGCAGATTCATAACGTTCGGCAAAGCTTGTTAAGGAAATCAATTCATGCGGGTGATTCAATAAATACTGTGTCATGTCAACTAGACGTTCACTGCGACGTACTTTCACCTATTCCAACTCCTTTTAAGAAATTTTATCGTTTTACATTATATAAGTTTTTCTTCAAAAATTCGAGCATTTTATGAAAAAATAAGAAAATAGTTCGGTATTTATTAAAATAAAAAGAAGCCTATAAAAAATTTTTCGTTTTTATAAGGCTTCTTTTCTTTATAATTTAGTTATTTTTTCTTCTGAAGGCAACCAATATTCGTTTGATGATATTTACAATCAGGAACAAAGCAATAAAGACTAATGTGATTGTTGCTCCTGGAGGTGTATCTAGATAAAACGAGCTAGTTAGTCCTGACAGCATCCCTAGAAATCCTACACAAACACTGATAGCAATCACGACATTGAAGCTTTTGCCTAATCGCATACCGATTGCTGCGGGAAGAACCATGATTGCGGATATCAAAAGTGCACCGGCAATCGGGATCATCACAGCAATAGCCACACCAGTAATCACATTGAACATCATCGACATCAAATGAACGGGTAGCCCATCCACGTGGGCGGTATCTTCATCAAAAGTCAGAACATACATCGGCCGTTTGAATAAAAAGAACAATATACCGATGGCAACGAATAAGATTCCTAAAAAGATGACTTGCTCCCATGTAATGGTCACGATCGAACCAAACAGATAGGATTGGATACTTGTTGCTGAATTCCCTCCGCTCAAATTCATCAATACTAACGCTAGCGCCAAACCACCAGCCATTAAAATGGCAATGGAGATTTCTGAATAGGTTCGGTAGATCGTTCGCAGATACTCCAATATCACAGCTGCTAATACAACGACTAGCATGGTCGTAAGTGTAGGATTAAGGTTCAAAAAGAATCCTAACGCTACCCCTGCTAAAGAGACATGAGAAAGCGTATCAGCCATCAGCGATTGTCTTCTGATCACTAAAAACACACCTAGCATCGGGGCGATTCCGGCAATGAAGATAGCGGCAAGAAACGCTCTTCTCATGAATTCATATGAAAGCAACGCCATTGAGAATCCTCCTTTCTCACCAGTCGGATCTGTCTGTCCGCATACTGTTTGATATCTTCATGATCATGGGTGATCATTAGAACTGATTTCCCATGGACATGCGCACTATGTCGGAGAAGACGATAAAATTCATTTCTGGATTCTTCATCCATACCTGTTGTTGGTTCATCAAGAACAAATAAGTCAGGGTCAGTAGCAAAAATACGCGCTAAACTGATTCGCTGCTTTTGTCCGCCAGACAATTCACCTATTCGCCGATTTCGCATATCCCACATCCCTACAGCTTCTAAAGCACGCTGTACATGTTGATGATCTTTTTCAGAGAGACGCTTGAACCAGCGGCCTCTTGGATATCTTCCTGAACGGACTAATTCGATCACCGTACTAGGAAAACCTGCATTGAAAGATGCAACTTGTTGAGGAATATAACCGATACTTAATTTTTTTTCTTCTTGATTTTTCTCAGCAATCTTTATCATTCCTTTTGAAGGTTTCAGTAATCCTAACGATGCTTTCACCAAGGTTGACTTGGCTGCTCCATTTTCTCCAGTTAAAATGACAAATTCACCCGCATCTACATGATAAGAGACATCTTCTAGTACAGGTTCATCATCATAGTAAAAGGTCAAATCAGATATTTCGATATAACGCACCTTACAACCTCCATTCTAAAACTTAATTGATACTTTCTTTTAAAGCTTTCAGATTTTTTTCCATGACAGAAATATAATTTTCGCCTGCTTTGATTTGTTCATTAGTCAAGCTTTCTAAAGGATTCAACACTTCTAGCTTCACTCCTGTTTCATTCGACAATGTCTCAGCTACCTTCGAAGAGGCATTTTCTTCAAAATAAATCACTTTGATGTTGTTTTTCTTCACAAATTCTTTTAGCTCAGCTAAGCGACTTGGTGTGGGTTCCTGATCTGGTGAAACGCCCGAAATCGCTACTTGTTTTAAGTCGTATTGATTCGCTAAATAAGCAAAAGCAGCATGCTGAGTGACAAATGTGCGGTTTGTTGCATCTTTTAGCTCATCGGAGTATTTTTGATCCAGTGCTTCAAGCTTTTTGATATAAGCATCGGCATTCTTCGTAAAAGTTTCCTTTTTATCTGGATATTTTTCGCCTAATTCTTCAGCAATCGTTCTGACTTCTTTTATAGCTAATACCGGATCGAGCCAAACATGTGGATCGTATTCATGTGAATGACCATGCCCTTCTTCTGATTCTTCATGTTCGTCTGCTTCTTGCGATTCTAAACGGTCGATTCCTTTAGCTGCTTCGATCATCAAGGTCTGTTTGCTATCCACTGAATCCTTTAACGAATCCACAAAAAATTCCATGTCTGAACTATTATACACGAAAACATCTGCATCGGAAATTTCTGCTCTTTCTTTTGCACTTGGTTCGAAATCATGCGGCTCCGTTCCAGCAGGGATCAAAAGTTTTACGTTTCCTTCATCCCCTACGATCTCTTTTGTAAAATCATACATCGGATAAAAAGTCGTAACGATCGTCAAATCCTCTTTTTTGTCTGCTTCCTTGTTCGTATTTCCACATGCTGCAAACAGTAAAGCACCTATCATTACCGTAGCTGTCAAAAGATATTTTTTCATTTATATGCTCCTTTCAATGAACAAATCGGAATTTTACGATTTATTAACGTGAACTAATGTATCAAAATAAAAAAACACAGTCAATAGAAATCCATCAATTTCTGATTTAAGCATGTATATTCTTGATTAAATCGTAAAATGGATGAGTTGCTGCTCATATCTAGCCATTTCACTACAATAAAAAACTGAAGAATACCATTTTAGGATTCCTCAGTTTTTCATCACCTATTTTACTTCTTATATTTTATTGCAGGGTTCGTACTAAATAAACTTCCTCACAAAAACCTTTTAACCCATTATATACTCTCTGCGCTCTTGAATAATGTTGACACAAGGCAAAAACGGTTGGTCCGCTTCCACTCATCAATGCGGCATCTGCTCCGTACTTGATCATACGCTCTTTGATTTGATGGATGACTGGATGCCGCTTTCCCGTTATATCTTCTAAACTGTTTCCCATTTTTTTGATCATCTGCTGATAATCTTGCTCTCGGATGGCTTCAGCAAGTCCGTGGATGTCTTGATGTTGGATGGCTTGCGTATCTACTTCTCTAAACACTGTACGTGTAGAGACACTCATTCTTGGTTTGACCAACACAACCCAGCACTGTGGCATAGAAGGTAATACTTGGATTTCTTCCCCTTTGCCACCGACAAATGCCGTACTTCCGTAGACACAGTAAGGAACATCTGTACCGACTTCCAAACCGATTTCTGCCAGTTCTTCTAACGAACAGCCCAGATTCCATAATTGGTTGATCCCTCTTAGAGCAGCTGCACAGTCTGTACTTCCTCCGCCTAATCCAGCTGCTACTGGAATATTCTTCTTAACAAAGATCTTGACACCGGTTTTGATATTGTATTTATTTTTTAGCAATAAAGCAGCTTGATAAACATTGTTCCGTTCATCTACCGGTAAAAATGCTTTATTTGTTTCTACAATGATTTTGTCTTCTGTTATTTCTTCAAAAAATAGATGATCTGCCAAGTCTACGCTCGACATCACCATTTCCAACTCATGATACCCATCTTGCCGTCTATATAATACATCCAGTCCTAAATTTATCTTGGCTGGCGCTTTTTCAATCAATTCCATCCTCTCACCCATTCGAAAAGTCTAAGTCGCAAGTATTCTATCATAGGGAAAAATAAAAGTATAGCTTATGTCTGCCTAGTGGTTGATTTTGTCATCGTTTCAACAGCTTTCACAGAATTTTCTCTTCATAATCCAAACAAGTTCTAGTGATTCTTATAATTCTGTGAGCACTTCTTCTGCCAAACTCGGAACATTTCCTTTTTCTTTTCCTATCAGACTGAGTAGCTGCATGGTAGCAAATCCGAAATTACTTCCTTTCCTATAAGCAAAGTAACGTCCTTCCCAATGATCGACATATTTTAATTTCTTTTCATAAGCAGACTGGAAGGAATAGAAAAAATTACCATAATTATATACGATATGCATGACTTTTTCTTGAAAGAAAGAAAAATCTGTTTCTCCAACATTAGCTAATGGAGCTAAGCCTAGATTGGCTTCCGAGTAGCCCATTTTCTCGTATACAATAAACAGATTGGCTAACAGATAGTCAGCTAATTCCTCAGATTCTTTAGGTAAGACCCGCAACAAATCATATCCCGCCTGCTTCTTCGTCATCGGCTGAGCGGTGATGAAGCCAACGACTTTTTGATCTTTACGGACAATACCGACACCGCTAGATAATACATATGATTTATCAAATCGACCCACAGAGAAGTATTTTTCTCGTGCACCTTGAAGCCATTTTTGTGAAACTTCATTTACAGCTTGATGTAATTCTTCTGGCAGTTGATCGTACCAAGTAAAATGGTATCCTTCTTTTATCAAACGTTGATATTCAAGTTGCTGACTCAGCCGAGACAAGTCTTCTGTTGCTAGATCAACAATCCCTGCTTCGCCTACTTTCGTGAAGTGAAAACCCAATTCATGAAGCATCACTACGTAGCTTTCTGATATCTTATAAAACGCAAGCTGATAGCCTAAACAATCTGCTTGTTTCATAAACTGATTCGTTGCTGCCCGCATCATTTTAGGATTGCCAACTGGATCTCCTAAAACAAAGCATTTGTTTCCTTTGATCTGATAACCAAAAACGACTTGATCTTGGTCGTCTTTTTGGTAATAAAAATAACTGTAACCTGACAAGCGAAGCTGATGGCTTGTAGCTGTGCCTCCGTATGTTTCCAATAAACGGTCAAAACGGTCTTTTTCGTACTCACTGCCAAGCTTCGTAGTATCTTCAGCTAAATATTGATAAAGCGCCACTAAAGCTAGCAATGAGATGCCCAAACCAATAAGCCCTGAGAACCACACATCATCTGAAGGAAACAAAATAAAATGATTTCCTGTTATTCGACCGACTAAAAAGCGTCCGCTGTGATAGCCTGCAATTGCGTAAATGATAAACAAAAAGCCGAACAAGCTAGCATCAAAGATTATAGCTCCCCAAGAATAAACGAATTTTGTTCGATAAAATTCTTTTCTGGATAACCACACAGCTAACAGAATCAAGACATATACCAATATCAACTGCCAAGATAACGTACGTGTGATTGTATTTAAAATACCAAAAGATAGTAAAGCAATCGTAGGCAGAAATGCCTTTTTGACTTTTACTGAAAGTGCTCGAGCAAGGCCGAGTAATAAAAAGCCAACCAATAGATTCACTGTCTGATCTAAAAAATTGAATGAGAACGGCAATAATACTTGAAATAGCCGACTGATTGCAGACAGATTAGTGATTGTTGATAGAAGTACCATCATGATTCCCGCAAAATAGACAGCACTTACGAGCACTATATGCGCAACCTTTTGGAAAAACAGTCGCGGAATGTTATCTAAAAATCGATTGATTTTGACTCCTGTATGTGTGATGAACAATAGAAGTCCCGTCATAAAAGGTAGAACATAATAAAACAACCGATAATATAATAGCCAAACTACTGCTACATCTTGCCGAACAGACAATTGACTCATTCCTAAGATCATCAAAACGTCAAAAGTCCCCATTCCACCTGGGACCATCGTCAGCATTCCTATCAATGTAGCAATCATGAACATAGGATAGATCGAAAGCATCGAAATATCTATTCTCATCAACTTGCCGATGATCAAAAATACCGCAAGGGCTCCCGTCCATTGTCCAAAGGATGCCAGTAGCAGACCAAGCAAGCCTTTTGGATAAAACTCGAAGAACAATGACTTTCTCTTTAGATAAGCAAAAAAGAAAATGACTGGTGCTAAAAAACTACCGCCGAAAAGCCAGATCCAATAGCTTCGAAAAATACTTTCTGACTGAATAAAAAAGACATCAATAAATGTAAGAAACGACCATACAGACAAACCAGTCAGCATAAATAGTGCGACTTTTGATACAGTGACTAAAACCATTTTTCTATTTGTCTGCTTTCCATAAAAACTAGCCCGAAGACTTGCTCCTACCACACCACCAAAACCGGCGAGATTGTTGATCGTGTTTGTTACCCACGCAGCAAGAAGAAACTCTTTTCTTTCCATTTTTGGTTTTCCTTGTTTTTCTAAGACTCTGATCGTCACCCAATCATACAACAACATCGGAGTGACACCCAGCAGTCCAGCCAGAATCATGAGCAGGATCGTCATGTGGCTTTGTTGTCCCATCCTTTGCCAAATATCTTGCCAACTCATGCCATTAGCAATATTTGCGACTTGATTTGCCACAAAGACTAACACGGAGCCGAAAAAAATCAGTTTTAAAATCAGACTATGTTCCTTTATCCATTGCAGCATCAAGTATCGTTTATTTTTCACATTTTCCCATTCCTAACTTGTATACTTTTGTGTCATACCCCAATGTTATCTTATTTATTTTAATTTTTCCACTTTAGACCTGTTCTTTGCTTGCGATGATAGAAAAAGAAAGATATCCTAATGCTAAAGGAGAGGATAACATGAAAGTAGGATTTATCGGCACAGGGAATATGGCACAAGCTATTATTGATGGTTTATTAAAAAAAGGAACAGTCTCGAAAGAAGAGGTGTTCGTTTCCAGTGGACATTTTGAAAATGCACAAAAATTTGCTGCTGAAACTGGCGTCCATGCATGCAAAAGTAATCAGGAAGTTGCATCACAATCAGATATCGTTCTTTTAGCCGTGAAACCAAAAATCATTGAAAAAGTATTGGAAGAACTAAGAGAATATAGCCAGAAAGTCTTATTCATTTCTATTGCTTCAGGAAAATCATTAACAGATTTAGAAACAGCGCTTGAAGATCCTCAGGCCTCCATCGTACGTGTGATGCCGAATGTCAATGTCAGCGTAGGAGCAGGCGTTTCTGCGATTTGCAAAAATGAAGCTGCCACGGAGGAACAGCTTCAGCAAGCTACGATGATTTTTGAAGCAATCGGCAGCGTCTATCCTTTAGCAGAATCAGATTTCAGTACATTCATTGGCCTTGCTGGCAGCTCACCCGCATTCGTTTACATGCTGATCGATGCGATGGGACGGACTGGTGTATTAAATGGTTTGTCCAAACAGACAGCAACTGAAATTGCTGCAAAAGCAATTATGGGTTCTTGTCAAAAATTCCTTTCAAGTGATAAAAATCCATGGGAACTTGTAGACCAAGTTTCTTCTCCTGGTGGTACGACCGTTGCCGGTGTAGTTGCGCTAGAAGAAGCAGGATTCATCCCAGCCATCATCAAAGGAATCAATACGACAATCGAGAAAGATCTTGAGATGTTGAATAAAAAATAATGATAGCAATGTTTTTTCGTGCCTTACAAAAAAAGAAGAGCTGTGGCTTTTGCCGCGGCTCTTCTTTTGTATTTTTTATTATTTAGCATAATCAGTTGCACGAGTTTCCCGAATAACGATTACTTTGATGTGTCCAGGATAATCCAGTTCTTCTTCGATTCGTTTACGAATATCACGTACTAAACGAACAGCGTCTAAATCCGAGATTTCTTCTGGCTTGACCATTACCCGAACTTCGCGTCCAGCTTGAACTGCGTAACTTGATTCTACACCGGCGAAGCTGTTCGAAATATTTTCCAGACTTCTTAAACGACGGATGTAGTTTTCTAATGATTCACTTCGCGCACCAGGTCTTGCTGCTGAGAGCGCATCTGCTGCAGCTACAAGGACAGAGATAACAGAAGTAGCTTCCACATCTCCATGATGAGAAGCGATCGCGTTGATTACTACTGGGTTTTCTTTGTACTTGGCAGCTAATTCCGCACCGATCTCAACGTGAGATCCTTCAATCTCATGGTCAAGTGCTTTCCCAATATCATGGAGCAACCCGGCACGTTTTGCTAATTGGATATCTTCGCCAAGCTCTGCTGCTAAGATACCAGCTAATTTTGCAACCTCGACCGAATGCTTCAAGACGTTTTGTCCATAACTAGTTCTGAATCGCAGACGTCCGATGATCTTGATTAGATCTGGATGAAGTGTATGAGCACCGACTTCAAACGCTGCCTCTTCCCCGTATTCGCGAATACGTTCATCCATTTCTTTACGAGATTTCTCGACCATTTCTTCGATACGCGCTGGATGGATTCGTCCATCTTGTATCAGTTTTTCCAAGGTCATCCGTGCGATTTCTCTTCGGATTGGATCGAATCCGGAAAGAACAACTGCTTCCGGTGTATCATCGATGATTAAATCGATACCAGTCAGCGTCTCAAGCGTTCGAATATTACGACCTTCTCGTCCAATGATACGACCTTTCATTTCATCATTCGGAAGGGTAACGACTGAAACAGTGGTTTCTGAAACTTGATCTGCTGCGCAGCGTTGAATCGCTAATGATAATAAGTTTTTCGCTTTGCGATCTGCTTCTTCTTTGGCACGCTGTTCAGATTCTTTTACCATTAGAGTTAACTCATGATTCAGCTCTTCTTCAGTCGATTTCATGATGACATCTCGTGCGTCCTCTTTTGATAAACCAGCAATTTTTTCTAGTTCTTTTTGTTGATCTTCAATCATTTTTTCAACGTCTTTTTCTCGCTCTTCAATTAATTGCTGTTTTGAACTAAGTGCTTCTTCTTTACTTTCAAGTGAGTTCTCGCGTTTTTCTAACGAGTCATCTTTACGATTCAGCGTTTGTTCGCGTTGAATCAAACGATTCTCTTGAGATTTTAATTCTAACTTACTTTCTCTCAGCTCACTTTCAACTTCAGAACGGTATTTCTGATTTTCTTCCTTAGCTTCTAACAATGCTTCTTTTTTTAGAGTTTCTGCTTCTTTTTTTGCACTATCGATGATTCCAGCAGCTGATGATTGTGCACCAGCTATTTCTTTCTCGTGACGTGACTTTGCGACCATAAACCCTAAACCAAGACCGACAATTAAACCGATGATAGCGAGGAGAATGTTGAATACCATAAAATCCACCTCCATACTATCTTTTTCATTTTTATCATCTATACAGCTTCTATGATAAATTATTCTAAACTTGTCAATATGCATCTTCGCATATATGTGTACAAAAAACATGCACAACTTTATTCTAATGTTTGTACCCCGTAGTGTCAACTTTAAATAAACAAAGAAACGGCTTTCTACTTATTCATTAAACGATGGTTTTTAAAATAAATGACACTAGTTTCATATAGGTAAACCTTTAAGTTGAGAAACTTTTCTATTAAATTATTCTTTGTAGATGAACAGATATTTTTATTTTATGTACCCACTCGTATAATTAAATAACTCACGATTTCTTTATTCAATAAAAAAACGGCAGGTCAAGGAGAGTACCTGCTCTTCAGACCAGCCGTTTTTGTTTATCATGATTTTTATTCTTCTACTAAAGGCAATTCTTCTTGTCCTTTTTCATCTTCTGGGACAGCGACTTCTTCGCCAATACCATAAGCTGCTCTAACTAGAGCAGAAACTTCTGCCATCATTTCAGGATGATTAGCCATATAGATTTTAGCGTTTTCCCGTCCTTGGCCAATCCGATCTTCTTTATAAGAATACCAAGCACCACTTTTATCAACGATGTCTTTTTCTACTGCCATGTCTAGAAGTTCTCCTTCTTGTGAGATACCTAAGCCATACATGACATCTACTTCAGCGATTTTGAAAGGAGGAGCTACTTTGTTTTTCACGACTTTGATCTTTGTACGGTTACCAACAATATCTGTTCCTTGTTTCAATTGTTCTGCACGGCGTACTTCTAAACGGATCGTTGCGTAAAATTTCAATGCGCGTCCTCCAGGCGTGATTTCAGGATTCCCAAACATCACGCCTACTTTTTCACGGATTTGGTTGATGAAAATAGCGATTGTTTTTGTTTTGTTAATCGAACCAGAGAGTTTACGCAATGCTTGAGACATCAAACGTGCTTGTAACCCGACATGTGAGTCGCCCATTTCGCCGTCGATTTCTGCTCGTGGAACTAAAGCGGCAACTGAATCGACTACTACGATGTCTACAGCTCCACTTGATACTAAAGCATCAGCGATCTCCAGACCTTGTTCTCCTGTATCAGGCTGTGAAAGAAGTAGTTCATCGATATTCACACCTAATTTTTGTGCATATTGCGGATCTAACGCATGCTCAGCATCGATGAAAGCGGCAGTTCCGCCATTTTTTTGTACTTCTGCAATAGCATGTAGCGCCACTGTTGTTTTACCTGAACTTTCAGGTCCGTATACTTCGATAATACGTCCACGGGGATAACCGCCGACACCTAAAGCGACATCTAACGCAAGAGAGCCACTTGGAATTGTAGAGATTTGCTGGTCGATTTTTTCGCCCAATTTCATAATAGAGCCTTTACCATAGCTCTTTTCAATTTTTTTCAGTGCAGCATCTAAGGCTGCTTTACGATCATCTGCCAATACGATAATCCTCCTTATATTTACAAATCAGAGCAACATTTCATTATCCTTATCATATCTTTTTTAGTGAAAAAAAGCAAGAAAAAACCGAACAAATATTCGCATTTATCATTTTCTTAAAAGCTGTTTTCTCAAAAGATCAAATCCTTGCATAACCGCATTATATCTGATAGCAGCACGATCTCTGGCAAAGTGATATTTTTCCGAAACCACGCCGTCTTTAGATGAAATAGCGATCCATACTGTTCCTGCAGATTGACCTTCTAACGTGTCCGGTCCAGCCACTCCGGTGAAAGCTACACTGTAATCTGTTCTTGCTATCTCACGTGCTTGAATGGCCATCTGCTCCACACATTCTTTGCTGACTGTTCCATATTCTGCTAATAGCTCCGGATCAATCTCCAGAAAACCAGCTTTTGTTTGGAGCGAGTAGGTAACGAATCCACCTGGAAATACTTCAGATACACCAGCAATATCGCCCAATGCGGCTTGGAAGGCACCGGCTGTCAAACTTTCCGCTGCTGTTACAGTCTGCTTGTTTTCTTTCAGTAGTTCCACTACGACTTTTGCTAGCGAATTATCATCGCCGTATCCATAAAAATATTCCCCTACTCGTTCTTGGATTTTTTCTTCTAATGCTAAAAGAGCTTGATTCCCTGCCTGAACATCATTTGTTTTCACTGTCAGTCGTAAGGTCACTTCATTTGGTTTGGCATATGGTGCGATCGTTGGATTGATCTGTGTCTCAATCAGATCTTTTAGCTCAGTGACCAGTCGCGATTCACCAATCCCATAAAAGCGCAAAACTTTAGAAATTAGTTTTTCTTCAGAAGGAAAACGTTCCTCTAGTAAAGGACGTACTTGTTCCACAAACATTGGTTTCAACTCATTAGGCGGACCGGGAAGAAGGATATACGCATGTGTATCTGTTTGATAAAAAGTCCCTAAAGCAAGCCCTGTACGATTTGGTAGAGGAACCCCGCCTTCGATGATCTGGGACTGTTGCAGATTGTTTTTGGTCATTTTTCGATGGGTTGTTTCAAAATATGCCAATAATTTTTTGTATCCTTCCGTATTTTGTATGAGAGACTTACCGAGGTGAGCCGCAGTTGCTTCTTTTGTCAGGTCATCTTCTGTCGGTCCTAATCCGCCACATAAGAGTATGAGTTCACTTCTTGTTTCAGCTAGAGCAATCAACTCTTCTAAACGCTGCTGATTATCTCCTACAACTGTTTGATAATAAACTTCGATACCTAGATCAGCTAGCTGTTCTGACAAGAAAGTGGCATTCGTATTCACGACTTGTCCTAGTAAAAGTTCTGTTCCGACAGCTATTATTTCTGCTTTCATTACTTCCCGCTCCCTTATATAGTATACGCTGTATTTTTATATTTTTTTATTTAAAAAGAGGGCAAGGAGCTGTGACAAAAATCTTGTCACAGCTCCTTGTTCCAAATAAACAGTGTTCTCCTGCCAAAACCTCGGTCATAAGTCACAATATACATAAAACATGAAAAGCTGTTTTTTGAAATTATCCCTTGTGACTCAGAGTTAGACGGCAGGCTCACAACCTCTCCACTAAACGATACTTACATTGATCCTTTGAACACACCGCTGTTTTTGATGAAGTAATCCACACCTGAATAGATAGTAAAGATCAGACAAGCATAAAGCATGATTTGATCTACTGGAATACCGATCAGGCTGAATGGGATATTATTGATAAACAGCAAGATAATAGCAACCATTTGTGTAGCCGTCTTGACTTTTCCCGGCCAAGCTGCAGCCATGACTTCTCCATGTTCGACAAGTAGTAAACGCAAGCCTGTGACGGCTAATTCACGACAGACAATGATCGCTACTACCCAACCAGGGGCCTTTCCTTGGTCAACCAACATGATAAAAGCAGTCATAACTAGCATTTTATCTGCCAACGGGTCCGCAAACTTGCCAAAATTAGTGACAAGGCCTCGCGCACGGGCAATTTTTCCATCTAACCAGTCTGTGATACTAGCTAAAGCAAAAATAACTGCACCTACTAGCTGTGTGACAGCCAATGTGGTGTCTCCTACGTTAAGTTGTCCCCAATCTAAAGGTAAACCTACAACCAAAATGAAAATCGGGATCATACAAATTCTAAGTACAGTTAATTTATTTGGTAAATTCACACTATCGACTCCTTTCTTCCCTATTCTACGTGACTATCAGCGAAGTTTCCACCGATATTATTTACTTTTCCAAATGAATTTATTCAAAGGAGTATTTTTATTGAAATTGATCTTTTTGAATTAACGAAGAAGGACCGCGACACAGATTTGTCACGATCCTTCTTTTTTATACCTACAAGTAAACAGATGCGTAAACTAATTTATACGATCATTCTGCGTATTGAAGAGTAAGGTTCACATTTTTTGGACTCTGATTGTTTTCCCCTGGATTAACTGGTACGGATTCTCCATTCGCTTTGATCGTTGCATTGCTTGCTGCACCAATCGTGATGGTCGCATTTGTTGCTGTTTCCGGTAACACGGTACTCTGTGTTTCATTTGCTGCCAGTGTCCCTTGATAAACATAGGCATTGTCTACTAGCACACCTAACCATACACGATTGACAGCAGTAAATTCAAGGGTTACAGGCTTGGTAGCGTCTGTGATATTTACTGCGATGGCACTGCCAGAATCTTCTCCTGTAGCTATTGCCATTTTCTTTTCTTCACTTGATTTTGTTGTTGATTCTACTGTAGAAGACTCTTTGGTCTGCGTGCTTTGCTCTGAGGAAGAGGACTCCTCGACTGATCCTTCTACTTTAAGCGAAGAAGCTGTGTCTCCGATTATTGGATCAGCTTGACGATCTTGCCAAGTCATATAGCCCACGACAACGACAATCGCCAAAGCAACCAATCCTAATAAAATGACAGGAAGACTTGTCCAAAAGCGACTTGGATGCGATTCTTCCTGATGCATTGCTTTTCTAGAAGTACTTACTGTTTCAGGCTGCGGACGTTCAGGGACCGATCCTGTCAATTTGCTTTTCCCATCAAAAACATCGACTAAATGGTCTCCATCTTCTCCTACAGCTTCAGCGTATTGCCGAATAAATGCCCGCACGTAAAATTTACCAGGCAATTGGTCAAAATCATCATTGTCGATTGCTTCCAAATAACGTTTTTGAATTTTTGTAATCTGCTGTAATTCATCTAAAGATATTTTTTTATTCAGGCGTGCTTGCCGTAATTTTTCTCCGATGGTTTCAAAAGCCACTCGTTCATCTTCTCCAGTCTGTTTGATTCTCCGAAGCATCTGCTGTTGCAACGAAAGACGTTATGTTTGGGTGCTGTGACAAAAGTCATGTCACAGCTCCTTTTTTCCGAATAAACATTGTTCTCCTGCCAACTCCTCGGTCACAAGTCACAATATCCAATAAATATAAGAAGCTGTTTTTTGAACTTGTTCCTTGTGACTCGGAGTTAAACCGCAGGCTCACGACCTCTTTCTTAAACGGTATTCAATCAGCTGTTCCTCGGTATTAGCTCAAAAACCGACAAAATATAAGGAGATATTTTTCCGTATGTTTCTCTAATACTCAGGTCAAAACGCTGATTTCACAACCTCTTCCTTAAACGGTGTTCAAAAGCTTGCATCTGCGGTAATAAGTCCAACCAAGTTAAAAACATCAGAATCTGTTTTTACTTGGCTGTTCTTATTACTTGATGCAGGGCAGCTTTTTCACAACCTCTTGGTACACGGTGTTCCAGAAGTAGCTTCTTCGGCAATAAGCCGAAATATCACAAAAATTTGAGAAGCAATTTTCGTAAATTCCTTCTTATTTCTTGAAGCTGACCACTTCTGTCACAACCTCTTTGATTACTTCGTTTGATTTTATTTTAATATAAGTTGATTAAAAGAGAGCATGATTTGTTTTATTTTCTCACTAATTTTTCCAACACAACTAAGAATACCATAAAAGCTGATTTTGGAGGAGGTTCCTACTACAAGTCTAAAACGAAATTTAAGACTTTTCCTCATAAAATACTGGTTTATTTTGGTCTCATGTAAAACTCGCTGAAGGCCTCTTCACTTATAAATGCTTCCCCAGCTGCCAGTACGTCTTTCATTTGGATCGAATCGATGATTTCAGGAAGATCAAATAAAGTTCGATCGCCAAATAAACTTTGCGTAAATTGATTGGCAATATATTCGATCGAATTTAATGATTGGAAATATTGTCCAAGCATTTTCTTCTTCAGCAAATCGAGATTTGTTTCTGACACTTCCGGATCATCAGCGAATCCAAGAATGATTTCTTTGACTTTTTCTGCTGCTTTCTCTGGTTCGTCCGTATCTCCGCTGAAGTCCGCAAAGTGAAATTCACGATCCAAGCTGAATTCAAAACCAAAGCTGTCATCGATAATTCCTTGATTGTACATCGCTAGATAGTTTCGAGAAGTATTGCCTAAAATCATTTGGAACAACAGATTGATTGCTGTTTTATAGCGTAACAGTTCTGTTCCTTCTTGCGGCAATGTGTCTAATCCTTTAATACCAAGTACAAATTTATCTCGTGTAATGGCTGCTTCCAATGCACTTTGTTTGATGATTTCTTTTGTGTTTTCAGGGAAATAACGTACAATTTCTTGCTTTGGAGGGAAATTTTTTGCTTCTTGGTTTTCCCGAATAAGTTTCATCAATTTCTCAGGCTCCATCTTACCAACTACAAATAAAACCATATTGCTTGGCTGATAAAACGTCCGATAGCACGTATACAAGTCTTGAGCTGTGATTTTGTCGATACTTTCAACCGTGCCCGCAATATCGATATGCAATGGGTGTGTAGGATACAAGTTATTTAGTATGCCAAAAAACATCCGCCAGTTAGGGTCGTCTTCATACATTTGGATTTCCTGACCGATGATTCCTTTTTCCTTGTTTACAGTTTCTTCTGTGAAGTAAGGTGCTTGTACAAAATCGATCAGAGTCGTCAGATTCTTTTCTACCTGATCCGTCGTAGAAAACAGATAGCTGGTTTTCGTAAAACTTGTGAAAGCATTGGCGGAAGCTCCTTGTTTCCCAAATAATTGAAAGACATCACCATCTTCTTTTTCAAACAACTTATGTTCTAAAAAATGGGCAATTCCATCTGGAACTTTCACCTTTTCTTTTTCACCATAGGGAATAAATTCGTTATCGATCGAACCATAATTCGTACTGAACAAACCATATGTCTTGTGATAGTCATTTTTAGGCAACAAATACACGGTCAAACCGTTTGGCAGTACTTCATGATAAAGTGTTTCATTGATTTGCTCATATTCTGTTTTATTCATTTGCATTTCCTCCTGCTAAAAAGAAGATTGCCTGCAATTCGATTTGCTCAGCTACTTGTTGTATCTCTTTGATCGTTACGCTCTCCATACGTTTCAACCATTCTTCATCAGATAATTTTGTTTCCGGCAGCCAGCTGTCCAAAAAAGAAGCTTCGATTGCCGCTTGCGGAGAGTCTAGAGAAAGCAGATATTGGTTTCTCAGCATTGCTTTTGTCTGAGACAGTTCCAACTCTGTTATTTCACCATTTCGCAAACTTTCTAATTGCTCGTGAATCAGATGAAGTACTTGATTTCGGTTCTTTTCATCGATACCGGTTTGGACACTCATGAATCCTCGGAACGTATCCACGCTACTAGAGGCATAATAAGCTAGACTTTCTTTCTCTCTGACATTCATGAAAAGTTTAGAGTGAGGAAAACCGCCAAATAAACCGTTAAAGACCATTAGCGCAAAACGTTCTGGTTCATCGTAATATACATTTGTCTGATAAGCTAGGTTCAGCTTTGCTTGAACGATTGGCTCACGTACTTGTCGTTCCTTCACGATATTCACTTGAGGCTGGGTATAAAACAGATCTGGATAAACTGTTTCCCGCGACTCAAATGGTAATTGCCCAACTGCTTCAGCTGCTTTGTCCGGATCAACATCGCCGACAACAAAAATGTCGATTTGATCATTTGCCATCATTTCTTGATAGTAGGACGCTAGCGAACTAGCAGTGATCTTGTCCAGATCTTCGACTACGCCCAACCCTGGGATCTTTTGTTCCGGGCTGTTTTCAAAATAAAGTTCTTGCAAGGCATAGGAAGCAAAAGTTTGTTTATCTTCCTTCAAACTTTCCAAATATAGACGCAGATTGTTCTTTTCCAAGTCAAACGTCAACTGATCAAACTGATGATTTTTAATATTTGGATAAAATAAAACCTCTTTTAAAAAATCTACCGCTTGAGAAAAAAGGTTTGGATCATTGACATATTCACCATTCACAAAACTGATCCCTGCGTTTAGCCAATGTAAATTTCCTTTTTTTCTAACTGATAATCCAAAGCTTGCGCCATAAAGCTCTGCAAGTTGCGCACTTAACTTTGTCTGATCCGGATAATTCAAACTATTTGTTTCCAACATGCTGCTGAGAAGTGAACGTTTCGTGATGACTTCTTGTTGCAGACGCGCAGTAAAACGGATAAAAATCCGGATCGTTTTGTATTGTTTTGTTGGTAAGACATGAAGATTCACGCCTTCTGCCAATTGATACACCATATTTATATGCTCCTTTTCACAGATGATTGCCCGCTTACTCTTTTAATGGGTCAACCTGCCTTTTTTACTTATTCCTCTGCTTGAAATTTATAAGTTCAGGCAATTCGCCGTTTTTTCTAAATGATGTTACACTTTATAGTATAGCATAGATGTTTTTTATCAAAAGAAACAGACGGCTAAAAGCGTATATTGTTTTTTTATTTTTTATTTTTCGATATACTAAAGACAAATAAAAGAAGGGAGGGTCATTCATGATCAAAGAATTCAAAGAGTTCATCATGCGTGGAGATGTCTTGGATCTTGCTGTCGGCGTTGTTATTGGTAGTGCGTTTACAAGCATCGTAAACCAAGTGGTGCAAGGCTTGATCACACCACTAATAGGTTGGTTTGTCGCAATGATCACAGGTACTTCTGATTTAGAAGGAGCACTTTCAATTCTTGACTGGTCGCCGACAAAAGGCGTCACATTTGCGTTTGGTAACGTTATTAGTGCTATCATTACATTTCTGATCACTGGTTTTGTCTTATTCTTAGTTGTCAAAGCGGCAAACCGTGCGAAGAATTTACGCTCCAAAGAAGAGCAAGTGGAAGTAGAAGAAACTCCTACTGCAGAAGATTATCTTAGTGACATACGCGATCTTCTTGCCAAACAAGTGGCAGAAGACAATACACATCCAGTAGAGCAAACAAATCTTTCCGATACTTCTAAATAATAAAGAATCTAAAAAAAAAGAAAGCCGATTTTCAGTGTCGGCTTTCTTTTTTTAGATTCTTAACTTGCTACTTGTTCCTTTTTCATGTCGATATGTGGAATATCATCTTCCAAATACACATCTGAGATTGCCTTGAATCCAAACGACTCATAAAAAGCTTGTAGGTATTCTTGTGCGCCGATCACGATTGGTTTTTCTGGAAAATTTTTCTGGATCATGTTAATCGTTTCTTGAACAATCTTTTTTCCTAACCCATCTTTACGGTTGTCCTGATGAACAAGGACACGTCCAAAATGGATACTCTCCGCTTCTTCATATACTCGCGTGTAGGCAAGGATCTTCCCATCAGTATCTTGAAAAAACGTATGCCAAGCTTGTCCATCAATGTCATCAACTTCTTGATAAGGACACTGTTGTTCCACAACAAAAACTGCGATTCGTTCTTTGACGATCTCGTAAAACTCTGCTGTTGACAATTCTTCAAATTTCTTTACCTGATATTCCACTAAGCAAACGCCCCCTGCTTTTTTATTCTTAGC
The DNA here is from genome assembly GCF_035726465.1 of Enterococcus sp. E4-150. Lineage (NCBI taxonomy): Bacteria > Bacillati > Bacillota > Bacilli > Lactobacillales > Enterococcaceae > Enterococcus > Enterococcus sp. E4-150. Next base: position 64,421 of record NZ_JAPRGK010000006.1, read on the forward strand.
ATACCGATTCGCACACAAAAAAGCAAACGAACCTTACGAATCTCAGGCTCGTTTGCTTTTTAAACTGCTTCAGTTAAAAATTCGATCTCAACTGTCCGAGTAAGTACATCTGAATAGCTGTAAGATACTCGTTCAAAAGAATTTTCTTCAGGATCCAAATCAACAACGAATACTGAAGGATAGGTTTCTGTTAAAACGCCGCGGCGTTCTGTTTGACGCTTTCTTCCTGTCTGAGCAACCAACATGATTGGGCTGCCGATACGACCTTCTAAATCTTTCTTGATTGAAGCTAAAGTTGTTGGCATACAGTTCACCTCTACTATCAACTATACCACATATTTTTAAAATTTTCAAGTTTACCATAAAAAAAAAAGAAATGCAATAAAAATAAATAAGAAGATCATTAAGATTTTTCTAAATTATTCCTCATTATAAAATTTCAAGTGTTTTTTTATTTTGAGTTTTACTCTCCCGTAAGCGCTCATTACTTGCTTGTGATCCATTGCTAAACATTCAGCCATGTCTACAAAATCAACGCCTTGCATATAATAATGAAAAATTTTAGCTTCTATTTTTGAAAACTGGATTTCGCAATTTTCGATTGCTTCTTTTAATAAAAGATGCTGAATCGCTAAAGGTTCTTGCAATGTGATCTCTGCTAAAAAGTCTGGTCCTTCTGTCTCTATTTTTTGGTCGATTGAGACTTCATCTTTTTGATCACGACGCTTCAGCGCGTTCTGCTTCCTCAATAGAGAATAGATTTGATTGCTTATAATGCTTTTATAATAACTTCCAAAGCTAACACCTTTGCTTTTTTCGTAAGTTCTCAATGCCTGATATAAAGCGATCCTTGCTTCTTGTTCCCAATCCTCAGAAACATAATTTCTTAAATAATAGGTGTTTTTCAAACGTAGTAAAAGTGGAAAATATTTTTGATACAGGGCAGCAAATGCTTCTTCGTCACCATTACGTGCAGCGCGCAATAACTCCTCAGACATAAAATAATTCCTCCATAAATTCGTTTATGGAGGAATCTTATCATCAATGATTCATAGAACTGATTAGAACGATATGTTATTTATTTTTTCTCATTAAATCGTCCAATTTTTGGGACAATTTTTTTAACTGCTCTTCATTCCATGGAGAATTACGTCGGAAATCAATAAAATGCATATCTTTATTTTCTTGGGCTATTGTTTTTTCCGTTTTTTTTATCGTCTTATATAATTCATAAGCAGAAGTTCGTAATGCTCCTTGGGAAAAGATCATCCACTGTTCTGCTAAATCGCTTGTCGCCACTGTCACTTGTGTCAAACGGTCATTCAGCTGACCAGCGATTCTCTCGATATAACTGTCAGCCGTTTCGTCTTCTTTCGTAAAAACAACATCCAACTGGTATTTCTTATAATTTTGTTGGATGCCCGGAACTAGTTGGGCATCGAAGACAACGATGACTTCCAGTCCTTCATATTTCGCATAATTTGATAAACGATGTAAAAGAGCTTCTCTTGCATCCGCCATTTTGTCCTGCTTTTTAAGCTGGACAAGTTCCGGCCACGAACCAATCATGTTGTAGCCGTCTACAATCAACAGCTGTTTTTTCATGGTCTACTCCCCCTGACGTTGGGAAAAAGCCTGATACATAAGCAAACCAGCAGCAACACTGGCATTTAAGCTCTGGACGTGCCCGGTCATCGGGATCGTCAGCAATTCATCCATTTCTTTTTTCAATCCTGGACTCATTCCTTTGCCTTCATTACCAATGACTAAAGCAATTGATCCTTTGGCATTCCATTTTTGGAAGTTTGTGCCGGTCATATCTGTGCCAAATACCCAAAATCCTGTTTCTTTGAGCTGTTGCACAGCTTGTACCAAATTCGTCACGCGTGCAACAGGGACATGTTCGACTGCCCCAGTGGAAGTCTTTGTTACGATAGGTGTGATTCCAACTGCTCGGTGTTTTGGTATGATCACACCATCGACGCCACTTGCGTCTGCTGTCCGTAAAATCGACCCAAAATTGTGTGGATCTTCGATGCTATCCAAAATCAAAAAGAAGGGGTCTTCTTTTTTCTCTTTTGTTCGTTCAATCAGTTGGTCAAGGGATAAATATTCATAAGGTGTAATCGCAAGAACGACTCCTTGATGCACGCCGTGATCGCTCAAAGTTTCTAATTTTTGTTTAGGAACCCATTTGACTGGCACAGCTTGTTCACGTGCGATTTCTTTCAGTTCTTCTACTTTTTCTCCTCGTGAATCTTCTTGAAGAAAGAGTTTATTCCCTCGCCCTTGTTGTAGCGCTTCTACTGCGGCATGGTGTCCAAAGACGAAATTATCTTCTAATGCTTCTTCATTTTGATCAGAAACTGACTGATTTCGTCCAGTTTGCTTTTTATTTGGATATCTATTTTGTTTTTTGTCTTCAAATCCACGTTTCGATTGATGTTTGTTTGTTCTTTCTTTACCCATTTTTTTCACCAACTTTCTGAATACACCAGCGGATCAATTCTTCCATCCGCTCGGTTTGTTTTGTCAAATGCAGATAGCCCATGAGCGCTTCGAACCCTGTTGCGACCCGATACGTCGTAACATCAGCATTTTTTGCGCTCGTATGGCTTTTAGCATTTCTTCCTCTGCGATAATAAAGTTCTTCTTCTTCTGTCAAAAGATGTTCTTCCAGCATTTGCTGAATCAAAAAGGCTTGTGCATTCGCAGAAACATAATTCGTTGCCGCACGATGCAACTTATTGGGTTTTGTTTCTCCTTGATCAATCAGGTGGTCACGAACATAGATTTCGTAAATCGCATCTCCAACATAAGCCAAGGCTAAACCGTTCAATTGTGTGTAATCTCTCATGCTTCTCTTCTCCATCGGGTTCCTTGCGGTGTATCTTCTAATAAGATCCCTTTTTCTTTCAACAAATCACGAATTTCGTCGCTTCGGGCAAAATCACGATTGCTTCTTGCTTGATTTCGTTCTTCGATCAATTGTTCAATCTCTTCATCTAATAACTCTTCTGCTGTAAATAAAATACCGAAGATCGAAAGCCATTGCGAGAATAAAGCTTCTCCTTGTGCCAAGACAGCGGCAGAAACTTTCGGCTGGTCTAGATAAGTGTTCAGCCACTTAGCAAGCTCATAGACCACTGTGATCCCATTTGCTGCATTAAAATCATCGTCCATTTCTTCGATGAATCGCTGTTCTAAATTTTCTAACAAAGCGATTTTATCCGCATCATCTGCCAAATTCTCTGAGGCAGTTTCTTGGCGGAATTTCAAATTGTCAAACGTATTCTTCAGTCGTTGTAAATTGGTGGCTGCTTCTTTCATCGTCGTTTCACTGTAGCGGATCGGACGACGGTATTGTGTGGTCGCCATGAAGAAACGCAAGACTTGTGGATCAACGTTTTTGATCATTTCATGTACAGTGATGAAATTCCCTAGAGATTTACTCATTTTTTCATCGTCTTCGCCAATCGTTACATAACCATTGTGCATCCAGTAATTAGCGAATTTTTTCCCTGTTTTCGCTTCACTTTGTGCGATTTCATTTTCATGATGAGGAAATTCTAAATCTTGCCCGCCACCATGGATATCGATCGTTTCTCCTAAATGTTTTGTTGCCATAACGGAACATTCAATATGCCAACCGGGACGTCCTTTGCCCCATGGTGAATCCCAAGAAATCTCGCCAGGTTTTGCTTGTTTCCATAAAGCGAAATCTAATGGGTCTTCTTTTTGCTGCTGTTCTTCCCCTGTACGCTGACTTGCTCCGACCTCCAGTTCATCGATGGATTGGTCACTTAATTTCCCATAATTTTCAAATTTACGGGTACGGTAATACACATCACCTGAAGATTCATAAGCATAGCCTTTTTCAACCAACACTTGAATAAATGCTAAAATATCTGGCATATGATCCATGACTCTTGGATGCAGTGTAGCAGGCTCGACATTCAACGCTTTCGTATCTTCTTCAAATGCTCGGATGAAACGATCAGCAACTTCTGGTGCTGTAATACCTAATTCGTTTGCTGTACGGATGATTTTATCGTCTACATCCGTGAAATTCGATACGAAATCGACTTTATAGCCTCGATATTCAAAATAGCGTCGAATTGTATCGAAAGCAATGGTGCTACGAGCATTTCCGATATGGATATAATTATACACAGTCGGTCCGCAGACATACATACCGACATGTCCCTTTTGTATAGGGATGAATTCTTCTTTTTTTCTGGTCAATGTATTGTAGATTTTTATCATTCTGATCTCCTCACTTTTTCTCCTTTGATTCGAACGACTTTTGCTGGTACTCCTACCGCTGTAGCGTCGTCTGGAACATCTTTCAACACAACGGCACCTGCACCGATTTTGGCGTTTTTTCCGATCGTTACCGGTCCTAATATCTGCGCATTCGCAGAGAGCATGGCTCCTTGTTTAACAGTTGGGTGTCTTTTACCCGTTTCTTTTCCTGTGCCGCCTAATGTTACGCCATGGAATAAAATCACATCGTCCTCGATTTCTGCGGTTTCGCCAATGACGATTCCCATTCCATGGTCGATGAACACGCCAGTGCCAATCGTTGCTCCTGGATGGATCTCAACACCTGTCAGGAAACGCCAGAATTGAGCATTGATCTTCGCCAATAAAAAGAGCCGGTGCTGATATAAAAAATGAGAGAAACGATGCCAAAACAAGGCATGAAAACCAGGGTATGTCAAAACGATCTCAGCTGTCGAACGTGCAGCCGGATCGTTTCTCTTTGCTGCATCAATCGCTCGGGTAAACCAACTCATGACTTTCCACTCCTTTCGTAAGAATTTTATGTAGGAAATCATCTTCTTATAAAGAAAAGAAGCGCCTTTTAAATAAGTTTCCTTATCAAAAGACGCTTTCCGCGTGGTTCCACTTTTCTTCATAATCAATGATTATCTCTGACAGCTAACGCCTGTTATACGTTCTTGGCTACTTTGTTTCCTATAAAACAGTTTTTCCTGTTTTCTGTGTTTCGCCAAGACCACTCCCAGAGGCATTTCGGCAACCATTCATTGATACCTTGCACCACCCGGTATCTCTCTTGTAATGATCAGCTGCTTACTTTTTTCTGTTCATCGTGTTTAGTTCAGTACTTGATTTAAATGTGCTAATGATTTTTCACGACCAAGCAATTCGATCGTTTCAGGCAGTTCTGGACCATGCATTTGTCCTGATACAGCTACACGGATTGGCATGAAAAGATTTTTTCCTTTTACGCCAGTTTCTTTTTGAACAGCTTTGATGGCAGCTTTGACAGTTGGAGCATCTACTACTTCCATTTGTTCTAGCTGTGCTTTGAATGCGTGGAGAACAGTAGGAACTGTTTCACCAGCAAGTACTTCTTTTGCTGCTTCATTCAATACAGGATGTTCATTGAAAAATAGCGTAGACAGATCAACGATTTCTGCAGCATAGCTCATTTGAGGTTGATACAGGCTAACGATCTTCTTCACCCATTCGATTGTCTTTTCATCTGGATTTTCTGCTACACGTCCATCAGCGATTAGATAAGGCAGACACATGTCAGTAAATGCATCTAGATCCATTGCTTTGATGTAATGGTTGTTTACCCATTGCAGTTTTTTCGCATCGAAAGCTGCGGGTGATTTACTTAGGCGTTTTGGATCGAACATTTTGATCAATTCTTGGTGTTCGAAGATTTCGTCTTCGCCCACAGGTGACCAGCCCAATAATGCAATAAAGTTGAACATTGCATCTGGTAGATAGCCTAATTCGCGATATTGTTCGATAAATTGCAAAATTGATTCGTCACGTTTGCTTAGTTTTTTACCTGTTTCACTGTTGATGATCAATGTCATATGTCCGAAGGTTGGTGGTGTCCAGCCAAATGCTTCATAGATCATCAGTTGTTTTGGTGTATTGGCAATATGGTCATCTCCACGTAAAACGTGAGTGATTTTCATCAAATGATCATCGACCGCAACAGCAAAATTATAAGTTGGCATACCATCGCGTTTTTGGATGACAAAGTCGCCACCGATATTATCGGATTCGAACGAAATAGCGCCTTTCACCATATCTGTAAATGCGTATTCTGTATTGCGAGGCACACGGAAACGTACAACAGATTCTAGACCTTGTGCTTCTTTTTCTGCTTGTTCTTCAGGTGTCAAGTTCGCACATGTTCCTGCGTAATGAGGCATTTCTCCTCTTGCGCGTTGTGCTTCCCGTTCTGCTTCTAATTCTTCTTCTGTGCAATAGCATTTGTATGCTCGATTGCTAGCAAGCAACTGATCAATCAGCGGTTGATAGATTTCTTTACGTTCAGATTGACGGTAAGGGCCGTATTCTCCAGGATTTTCAGGAGATTCATCCCAATTCATTCCCAACCAAGCAAGGTTTTCCAACTGGCTTTTTTCGCCATCTTCGATATTACGTTTTTGGTCAGTATCCTCAATACGAATAATAAAGTCTCCATCATTGTGGCGGGCAAACAAATAATTGAATAATGCAGTTCTTGCATTTCCAATATGCAGGTGCCCAGTTGGACTTGGTGCATAGCGTACGCGTACTTTCGTCATTTTCTTCCTCTTCTTTCAAACTAGACTTTGACTAACAGCAAAAATTCCGTCAGTTACGGCTTCTCAAATATCATTTATTTAAAGCCACTCAGCACAAATTTTACCTTTTCTAAGGTAAATAGTAAAGCCAACTGGTTGAATTTCCTTACCAGTTGGCTGAATTTCTTTTTTATTTTGATTGTTTAGTCTTTTTCTCTGTCTCTTTTTTATTGTCGATTCCTCGTCCTGCATGTGCAGGTTTAGCAAAGATCATGCGTCCAGCAGCTGTTTGAAGGGCACTTGTTACAACGACTTCGATACGTTCATTCATGTAATGCTGTCCATCTTCTACGACAACCATCGTGCCGTCATCTAGGTAGGCTACTCCTTGTTGGCGTTCTGTCCCGGCTTTTACTACTAGAACATTCATCGTTTCACCAGGGATGACGACTGGTTTTACGGCATTTGCCAACGCATTGATATTAAGAACAGGTACATTTTGGAATTCAGAAACTTTATTCAAGTTATAGTCATTGGTTACAATGACACCATCTAAAAGCTTAGCCAATTTGATTAATTTGCTGTCTACTTCACTGATATCTTCAAAGTCTCCATCGTACATTTCGACAGATATACCCTCTTCTTTTTGCAAGGCATTTAGGATATCTAATCCGCGACGACCACGCACACGTTTCAAACTATCCCCTGAGTCCGCGATGTATTGTAGTTCGTAAAGAACAAAATTAGGGATCATCAAGGTTCCTTCTAAGAATCCAGTCTTTGTAATATCATAAATCCGACCGTCAATGATCACGCTTGTATCCAAGATTTTATATTTATGGAAATTTTCTCCTGATTTTCGTTCTAACAGTTGACTCTCAACTTGACTAGCTGTTTCTTGCTCGATTTTTTTGCTTCGTGAACCAAAAACTTTCTTCCATTCTTCGATTCGTGTCGTTCCCATTCTCAATCCCAGATAGCCTAAGATGATCATCAGTAAAATCGGCAATACACTATTGACGAATGGAATTTCCATATTGTAAAGAGGGGTCGAGATCACAACACCTAAAGTCAATCCGATGATCGCACCGATCGCACCGAAGAGAAGATAAGTCAAGCTGACCTCACTTAGTTTTTGTTCTACTTGTTTGATAATAGCTGAGATATGTTTGGCCAACAGCAAAGATAATAAAAAGAAAATAAGTGCGCCTAACAGGCTGTTGGTAAATGTATTATTCAGCCATCCGTTTGACTGTTGACCGATTGCCTGCCAAGCTGAGGGTAAAAATGAAATACCCAAGCTTGCGCCGACAATGATCATCAGCAAAGTAATGACACGTTTTTGCATCGTTTTTCCTCCGTTTCGACAATCATTTATTAGTTAGCGGAACACACGCTTCAACGTTTCAGCCAAAGTTGCTACTCCAACTATCTCGATTCCTTTTGGCGCTTCCCAGTTACCTAAGTTGTTTTTAGGTAGGTATACTTTTGTGAAGCCGAGTTTTTGGACTTCTTTGACTCGTTGTTCAATATGACTGACACGTCTGATTTCTCCAGTCAGTCCAATTTCACCGATGAAACATTCCGTTGGCTGTGTTCCTTTTTCTTTATAGCTTGAAGCAATACTGACAGCGATAGCTAAATCAATCGCTGGTTCATTTAATTTTACCCCACCTGCAGCTTTTAAGTAAGCATCTTGATTCTGAAGAAGCAACCCAGCTCTTTTTTCCAGCACTGCCATGATCAGAGATACCCGATTGAAATCAAGACCTGTTGTTGTTCGTTTGGCATTTCCGAACATAGTAGGTGTGACTAATGCTTGGATCTCTACCAAAATTGGACGTGTCCCTTCCATTGCCACAACGATAGCAGAGCCAGTTGCACCGTCTAGGCGTTCTTCTAAGAAAATCTGTGAAGGATTAGCGACTTCTTCCAATCCATGCTCATGCATTTCAAAAATCCCAATCTCATTCGTTGAGCCAAATCGGTTTTTTACTGCTCGCAAAATCCGAAAACTATGATGTTGTTCACCTTCAAAATATAACACCGTATCCACCATATGTTCTAACATTCTTGGGCCGGCGATCGAGCCTTCTTTGGTAACATGACCGACGATAAAAATGGCTATCCCATTTGTTTTAGCGATTTTGAGTAGTTCTGCAGTGGTTTCTCTTACTTGGCTGACACTTCCTGCCACACTTGTGATGTCTGGCTGCGTCATCGTTTGGATGGAATCAATGATAACATAATCAGGGGAGATATGTTCGATGGCACGACTGATTTCGTTCATATCTGTTTCAGCGTATAGATAAAATTCTGTGTTGATACTTCCGAGGCGTTCCGCGCGTAATTTTATCTGCTCTGCGCTTTCTTCGCCGGATACATATAAAACTTTTCCGCCTATGGCTGCTAATTGCTGAGAAACTTGTAACAGCAAAGTGGATTTCCCGATACCTGGATCGCCACCAATCAAGACCATAGACCCTGGCACCACACCTCCGCCTAACACACGGTTCAGTTCTTCTAATTTTGTTTTGATCCGAGGTTCTTTTTTAGGGACGACGTCTGCGATTTTTGTTGGTTTTGCTTTTTCTCCTGTCAAACTTGTCCGAGTTCTGCGGTCCGTTGTATCTTGTTCGATTTCTTCGACCATCGTATTCCATTTTCCGCAATTTGGGCAGCGTCCCAAGAACTTAGGCGACACATACCCGCAATTTTGGCAAACAAATTGTACTTTTGATTTTTTTGCCATTGTACCGCCTCCTTTTATCCTAATCATGAGACATTAAATCAAGCTTAAGTATCTTTAACGTTTTATTTACTGGAAGAACCAAATCCGCCTTGACGTTGAGCAGTCGTTTGATCTTGATCTGCTTTTAAAAACGGCAAAAAGATCCCTTGGCCGATACGCTCGCCTTTTTTGATCACTACATCCTTGAAACCAAAGTTGGTGAATTGGAACATGATATGGCCTTCATTTGCCTCATTATTGTAATAATCACTGTCAATCACACCTACTCCGTTTGTCAACACTAAAAACCGCTTCAACGGATTGCTTGAACGGTTAGCAAGCTGCAAAAATTCATCTTCTCCCATGTAAGCTTTGATTCCAGTAGGCACGAGGGTTGGTTTCAATTGTTTTTCATTTTCTGATACATCTTTTTTCAATCCATCTGCGACTGTTTCCAACCCCTTTTTCCAGCCTGCTTTCCAGATACTTGGAATCACGACCTCTTCTGCTGCTTCAAAATCATAGCCAGCAGCATGATGTGTAGCGCGCTGCGGTAGATTGATATTTTGATCTTTATATTTAGAAATAACTTCAAATCCTCTTTTTCTCACCGGTTTTCCTCCCTAAATAAACTACTCCTATTCTAACATATCCGAGGCTGTAAAAGACTTTCTTTACAAATTCTTCAAGAAATTCTGCTATCTTAAAGTAAACCATTAATTCGTTCTTTTTCCAAACGACTGCAAGTTGTACAAAAAAACTATTTTTTACATGACTTTACTCGTCAAAACAAGTAGAATAGAACGAAATTAATGAGTGGATATTTGATTGAGGTGTCACATGCGTAAAGAAATTAAAAATGCAAAACGAATTATTGTCAAAGTAGGAACAAGTACATTGATTTATCCCAATGGAAATATCAATCTTGCGGCAATCGATCAGTTAGCTTTTGTCCTTTCTGATCTTAGAAATCGGGGAAAGGAAGTGATCTTAGTCTCATCAGGAGCTGTAGGCGTTGGTATGCATAAATTACATTTGTCAGAACGTCCGACTTTGATCCCTGAACAGCAAGCTGCGGCGGCTGTTGGTCAAGCCGAACTGATGAATATCTATAATCAAAGATTCAGTGTATATAATCAACAGACGGCACAGATCCTCGTGACAAGAGACGTGGTAGATTATCCTGAAAGTCGTAAAAATGTGAGGAATACATTGGAACAGCTTTTGATTATGGACACGATCCCTATCGTGAACGAAAACGATACTGTAGCAGTGGATGAATTAGATCATCTGACAAAATTTGGCGATAATGATCAGCTGTCAGCCATCATGGCAAAACTTGTCGCGGCAGACCTTTTGATCGTCCTTTCTGATATCGACGGGTTTTATTCAGATAATCCGACTACAAATCCCGAGGCTCAGATGTATCGCTATATCGATAAAATCGATGAAAAGATTCTGGCACAAGCAGGTGGTGCTGGTAGCACATTTGGAACAGGCGGTATGCAGAGTAAATTAAAAGCCGCTTCTAGGATATTTGAAGCAAACAGCGCAATGATTTTAGCAAATGGAAAAAATCCGGCAATTATTTTTGATATTCTTGCAGGAAAAGAAGTAGGTACTTTATTTAAGGAGGACTTGAAATGACTGACTTGATGCAATTAGGACAACAGGCAAAAGATAGCGCGCAACAACTAGCACTTATGCCTACAAACCGCAAAAATGAGCTACTTGTTCAAATGGCACAAACCATCAAAAAGAATCAACAAGCGATCATTGAAGCAAATCATAAAGACTTAGAAAAAGCAGTCGAAAACAATATCAGTGAAACGATGCAAGACCGCTTGCAGCTGACACCTGAGCGAATCAATGCCATGGCTACAGAGATCGAAAAAATTGCTTCGTTAGACGATCCTATTGGAAAAGTAGATGAGATGTGGACGAACACCGACGGATTGAGAATCGGCAAAAAGCGCGTGCCACTAGGCGTAATCGGCATCATTTACGAATCTCGTCCAAATGTCACGACAGATGCAGCTAGTCTAGCATTCAAATCAGGGAATGCCGTTATCCTTCGCGGTGGCAAAGAAGCATTCTTCTCGAATCAATTATTAGTCCAATTATTGCAGCAAGTACTGGTCAGTGCTGGCGAATCTCCTTATGCCATCCAGTTTGTCGATGATACTTCTCATGAAACTGCAGGACAGTTGATGCGATTGACAGAATACTTAGATGTGCTGATTCCTCGAGGCGGAGCAAAATTAATCCAACGAGTCAAAGAACAGGCAACGGTACCTATCATTGAAACAGGTACAGGAAATAATCACGTATATATCGATAAAGAAGCACAGTTATCTATGGCAGTGAACATCATCGTCAATGCAAAAGCTTCCCGTCCATCTGTCTGTAACGCGGCAGAAACATTGCTGATCCATTCTGAGATCGCACCTTTTTTCTTGCCAGCTATTGAAAAAGAACTGGTAGAACACGGGGTCTCTTTACGTGCGGATGCTCGTGCGTTAGAATATCTAGAGACGGCTGCTTTAGCAGAAGACACAGATTGGGATACTGAATATCTAGATTATATCCTTGCTGTCAAAGTGGTCGATTCTTTGGATGAAGCAATTGCACATATCAATCGGCATAATACTAAACATTCAGAAACGATCGTGACAGATAGTTATGCGGCTAGTCAACGTTTCTTAAATGAAGTGGACGCGGCGGCTGTCTATGTCAATGCCTCCACTCGTTTTACAGACGGATCGGTATTTGGTTTTGGTGCAGAGATTGGTATCTCTACTCAAAAGTTGCATGCCCGTGGTCCAATGGGGTTAAATGAATTAACTTCCACAAAATATATCATTTATGGCGATGGACAAATCCGCGAATAATGTTTCGTGTGAAACATTATTCCCGCCTTTTGCCTTTTTTCTGTAAAGGTTCTATCCAACTAGAAAGGTGTCAATATGTTTGAAATTTTAATGATTTTTTTTATTTACCTTATTTCTCTGAATATCGCTGCTTTTCTGGGAGTCGGTATTTTATCCCTTTTCTTTCAATTCAAAAAACGAAGCATAGGGAGTCAACGGGAAAAATGGTCGCAGTATTTTGACAAAATCGGGCCAAAAGGGCTGGTTACACGCTTGCACATTAGTTACATGGTTGCATTATGCTTATTAGCGACAATCAATTACTATTCTTTTTTCGATCATTCAATCGCTTACACGATTACGCTACTGATTGCTGGGATTTTTCACTTATCTTATAAATATCAGCTGAATAAAAACCACTTGAATCGGACTTTCCGCTAAAAAATATCCGTACGATAAGTAGAGTGCCTTGAAGATCGGCAAAAAACTGCCGGACTTTTTAGAGCGTGGGACAAAAGTAAAGAAAAACTTTTGTCCCACGCTCTAAACATGTATAAACGGCGGGAGCAGAAGCAACTCCTTCGGAAATAAGCTGAAATTCACAAAAATTTGAAAAGCAATTTTCGTGAATTTCTTCTTATTTCTTGGAGTTAAACGCTTCTGTCCCAGCCTCTTCCCATATAAACGGTGTTCGCCTACCAGCTGCCTGGTAAATCTGTTTCCTCTTCGTTAAGAAGCGAAAATCCGTCAAATGTTTCGCCATCATAATAACGAAGCAGCTCATCCATGGACAAGTTCATCGTTTTTTCTTTTTCTTCTTCCGCTGATTCAGCCAGTAGCTGTTCCCGATACACCTGATACATACCAGCTATTTTTTGCTGCATCGCTTTTCTAGTTTCGCCTTCCGCATTGATTATTGGCAATTCTTTGATATAGCCACGATAAATCAACCGATCATCTGAAAATTCAATGGGTAATTCAACGAGTGTCAACCCGACTTCCTGAAAATATTCTTCCAGCATCTATTATCCCCCCATTCTTTTTCTTAAATGAATTTTAGCTTACCTACTGAAAATTTTCCAGTTTCATTATTTTGAGAAAAAAAGGGAATGTGACAAAAATCGTGTCACATCCCCTTTTTCCGAATAAATGGTGTTCTTCTGCCAACTCCTCAATCATAAGTCACAATATTCAACAAACATGAGAAACTGTTTTTTGAAATTTTTCCTTGTGATTCAGAGTTAAACGACAGTCTCACAACCTCTTGGTAAACGGCGTTCAATCAGCTGACCCTCGGTATTAGCTCAAAAAACGGTAAAATATGAGAAGCTATTTTTGTTTGGCTGTTCTTATGACTTGATGCAGGACAGCTTTTTCACAACCTCTGATTTCTTATTCTTCTTCATTTGTAGCAAAATAATTACGGTGATAAATGATACAACATACACTGATAAGAACAATGGCACCTGCAAAATAAAACGCATAGCTTTCACCAATATGTTCACCAATCACACCTGCAATAAATGGTGCTAAAGCTCCACCGAAAAAGCGGACAAAACTATAGCTGGACGAAGCAACGTTTCGTTGCAGACCTGGTATTTCCATAGCAATCGTCGTCAACAGTGTATTGATAATTCCTTGGAAAAATCCTGCTAACACAATGCTGATCGGTACAAGGACTGGCATAGAAGTTCCAGCTCCTAATAACAGCAAACAAATAATGAATAAGACAAATGCTGCTAAAATTGTCCGATAAGTCGTAAACTTCCGCTCAAGAGCCGGTGCAACGAAAATCGAAGCAATAGCCAGAAGCACACCCCAGCCAAAAAATACAAAACCGACTTCTAATTCAGAATAGCCAATCAATAAAAATGGCGCATACGCAAGTAAAGTAAAGAATCCGAAATTATATAACAATGCGATTAGTCCAACTGAACGAAGTTTATGATTGCTTAACGCTTTGACACCTTCCCAAAGGCCTACTTTTCTCTTTGGTTTCTCAGTTTCAGGTAAAAGTACCGCTAGGGCTATAAAACCGCAAAACATCAAAAATGCTACCCCAAAAAATGGATAACGCCATGAACCACTGCCCAAGACCCCACCGACTAGAGGGCCAACAGCCATTCCGCAGCCAAGTGCTGCTTCATACATCATGATTGCTTTTTCTGTGTTACCAACTAAAATACTGACGATCGTTGCTAAAGCAGTAGAGACAAATAAAGCATTCCCGACACCCCAGCCGGCACGTAACCCAATCAGCATTCCGATATTCCCAGATAATCCGCCAAGACCAGCGAATACAACGATGATAAACAATCCTGTCATCAATGTTTTTTTCAAACCGATCCGACTAGATAAGAAACCTGTAAATAGCATCACCACACCAGTGACTAACATGTAACTAGTAAATAACAGGGTCGTTTCAGCTGGCGTAGCGTTTAACTGTGCAGCAATCGTTTTTAAGATTGGGTCTACTAGACCCACTCCCATAAAAGCGATCATACAGGTAGCTGCTACAACTAGCGCTGAACTTTTCCCCTTTGTTTCTTCATTTGTTTGTTCTTGTATATCTATTTGATTCTCCAATATTTCCATCCCTTTCTCTCTATTAGCATCATACATGATTTATTTTACATGTCAATATGCACATGTAAAACGTGGAAACTTTACTGTGATATAATAAAGAAAATAAGACGAGAGGTAGGATTTTTATGAATACTTTAGCCTATATATTATTATGCGTGCTTTTATCCAAACCACGTTCTGGGTATGAATTGAAGCAGCTGATCACAATTTTTTGGGAAGCCCATCACAGTCAGATCTATACAACGCTTGCCAAGTTAGACCAGCAGGGTTATGTGACCGTTTTGGACAAAGACGAGCACTCTCAAAAAAAGATCTACCACTTGACTGATGAAGGACGTGCTCTTGTAGAGGAATGGATCAAAGAGGAAACTCCCGCTCCTACGCAAAAAGATGAATTTCTAGCAAAAATCTATGCTTTTTCGACGCTCGATAAAACAACAGCTACTGGACTGCTATTCACTAGAGAACAACAGCTGAACAAAATCATGCAAAAAAATCAAAAAAAATTGAATGACCTCTCGCTAGACAAGAAACAAGAATTTGGACGTTATGTTGTGATCCAGCGCAGAATTATGCTTTGTCAGCAGGAACTCCAATGGTGTCAGCAAGTAAGAGAACAAATGCAGCAGTTTTTTGAGTAAGGGATAAACAGAACCTTTCTAGAAATATCTATTGAAGAGCAAATTATCTTCAATAAAAGAGCAATACAGTTGGAAAAGAAAAAGCGATCCGAACGACAGGCCAAAACCTATCGTTCGGATCACTATTTTTCTAGAACTGCATTCAAGAGACTATGACAAAAAGCATGCCAAGGCCTTTTTTCAAATAACAGTGTTCCATCATTCATTACTTTGAATTGCTTTTAGCACACTTCTTGAAAGCGGGCCAACGATGATCAACTGCAACGGTAAAGCGGCAATCACATTCATTTTCCAAGCATTCATATAAGCAGAGAATAATTGATCAGGTATTCCTTGTTCCATGATCACACCGAATAAAGACATACATGTCACCATTCCTAAAACCATCAAGCATGAAATAGTTAAGATCATTTGGACCTTGCTTTCTGGATTTACTGGTAGTTTAAAGGCAATTTTTTTCGCCAGCACACCGATGATGAAGACATCCAAAATGAAAGCCACCACGAATCCAGGCACTAGACCAATCAACAAACTTGATAAATGAAGATCTTGATGCAGCCATAAATTATACGCGCTCATCCCCAAGACCATCAAAAAACACATCATTGTTGTAAAAATTATTCCTTCTTTTTTATTTGTAGGCAATCTGTACCACTCCTTTAAATTTGTCACGAAAATCATCGTAGCACATTTAAAAATTTCTCGTAAGTACTTTTTTTATTTTCTGCCCTTTTATTTCATAAACTTCATCAGCCGTACGCTCGACAAAGTAAGAATCATGAGAAGTAAACAAAATCGTTCCCGGATATATTTGCATTAGCTTCTCTAAAGCTTCGATCGTTGCCATATCAATAAAATTAGTCGGTTCATCTAACAGCAACACATTACTTGGCTTAGTAAAAAGCAAAGCAATCGTCAGACGGGTCGCTTCTCCCCCACTTAATGTACATAACGGTTTCGTCAAAGTTTCCTGAGCAAACCCTAAGTGATTCAGCAAACTACGGACAAGCGATTCTGAAAACTCTGTTTGTCTCATGACAAAACGAATGATGGATTCTTCAGATGTCATTTGATAACCCTTTTGCTGATATACTTGAAAGCTTACTTTCGGAGAGAGAAGGATTCCTTCTCCTTGTTTGCGGATATGTTCTAATAAGGTTGTCTTACCTGAACCATTTTCACCGACAATCGCGATTTTTTTACCTAAAGAAAACTGAAAATCACCATTTACCAGTAATGTTCTCCCACTTCTTTCCAATTGGACATTTTGTCCCATGATGGGATAGCGGCTGTGGAGTTCAAGAGATTTTGGTACTGGAAAACGGATTTGTTTCATCTGCTGCGGCTTGGTTGTTTCTCCTATTTTTTGGAGTCTTCTCTCTAATGTTTTCGCATTCTTTTGGATGGCTTTTTGTACACTGTCTTTTTGTTTAGAGGAAGACAACCGATCCGGTCTGATTTGTTGCTTTTTCTTTTTACTGGACACTTTTTCCAACTTTTCCGCTTGTTTTTTCTTTTCTTGGATCGATTTTTCCAATCGTTTTTTCTCTTTCATGATCGACTCTGCTTCTCGTAGCTGAGTCTTTTTCTCCAATTCCTTTTGAGTGAGATAGGCACTATAATTCCCCGAAAACTCTCGGATTTCTCCGTCTTTTACTTCCCAGATTTTCGATGCTAGCTCATCTAGAAAATAGCGATCATGACTAACAAAAACCAGCGTACCATAATAATAACGAAGCTCTTCAATCAGTCGATCAATACTTTTTCTATCTAGATGGGTTGTTGGCTCGTCTAGAAGCATCCCTTGTTCATAAGAAGAAAGAAGACGTATCAACTCGATCTTTCGTTCTTCCCCTCCGCTCCATTTCCGCTCTGAAGTTTCTTCCAGTCTTAACTGGAAATGACTGGCTAATTCCAAATTTAGGTCCTTTGCTTCAGCGAGATAGGTTAATTGAGGCAGGTAGTTGAAGGTGATCTCTGTTTGGATTTTCCCATGATCGGGAAAAAGTTCACCGGCTATTAGTTTGAGCAAAGTCGATTTACCGACACCATTTTCTCCTATGATCCCTATACGATCTTGCTGATAGACACGAAGAGAATCAATAGATAGTTCTAGCTGGTTGCCAAAGCTGACTTGTAGATTTGTTATATTTACTGCTAAATTTTCCATATGTTTTACACTCCTATTTCATGTAAAACAACAATTATCGATACTAAAAAAGAGCAGAAAAATCTGTTTGCAAAAAAACTGCATCACATCTTTTCCTACTCTGAACGAAATAACTATGACTAAATCACCAAATCTGTCATAGCTTTCACCTATTCTACTGTCGTTCGAAAAAATGGACATACTCCATCCATGAAATTGTTGTTTATACATGTCTTTTGAATTTATTTAGTTGTTATTCAAAAGTTCGAAACGTAATTTCATCGATGCAGTCATTTTTCCGACCTCCTTTTTATTAGGTTACCACACACGATTCAAAAAAAGCAATAGCTACTGAATAGTAACTGAAAACCTTTTATTCGAACGTAGTGATCTTTTCTGGTGCTAAACGAACAGACTCGTAACCTTCTTCTACCGCTTTTCCTATTGATAAAATAATAACTGGAACATAACGGTCTTTATCCAAACCAAATGCCTCTGCCAACTGATCTGCTTCGAATCCACCAATTGGATTTGTTTCATAGCCATGATCACGCGCAACTAACATGAATTGCATAGCCGCTAAGCTAGAATCGACTTTGACTACATCGTTCATTTCTTCTCTTGAAAAACTCTTGTAATAAGGAATGATCGCAGCTAATTGTTGATCTCTGACTTCTTTTGGCATCTTCCCTGATTCGTAAGCTTGGTTATAGATTTCTTCGCCATATTCGTAACATTGCATATCGCCAAAAATCATGACCATTGCAGAAGAAGTATCATTTTGTCTCGTATTGAAACGGATCAAAGGACGCAAGATTTCTTTTGCTTCCTCGCTTTCAGCGACCACAAAGCGCCATGGTTGCATATTGACAGAAGAAGGTGCAGTCGTCGCTTCTTTGATCATTTCCAGCATTTCTTCGTGTGGGATTTTGTATGTTTCATCATATACGCGAACGGATCTTCTACCAGTCATAATTGTTGAAAAATCATTTTTTTGTTCCATTATTATTAACCTCTTTCGTTTCTGTTGTTATATTGCAAAGTTGGGTATTCAATTTATCTAAAAGTGTTAGAAATTGTTTCATTTCTACATCGCTGAAAGCCGGGGATAGCACGGAACCTGTATCTTTATGGTCCATTTCACAATGCTCGATTTTCTTCTGGGCTTTTTCTGTTAGCGCTACATACACTTCCCGGTTGTTCTGAGGATTTCTCTGACGCGAAACATAGCCATTTGCTTCCAATACCTTCAGATGACGAGTAACTGCTCCTTGATCAATCTGCAACTTTTCTTGCAAACTGCTTTGTAGCAATGGATTTTCTTCTTTCAGTCTCATCATGATCTCGTATCTAGTAAGACTTATACCGATATTTTCTTCAAAGATCTGGACGATTTTTTGATCGGCTAATTTGATTTGATATAAAAGGTGACTAATCTCTTCTAAAGACATAATTTCCTCCTCTCTAATAATTGACTCGTCAACGATTGACTTGTCAATAATAGAATAAAAAAAGAAAAAAGTCAAAGAATCAGCTGTGTAATAAAAAAAAACGCTCTCAATATAAAAGTATAGAGAAAAGAAATTTTTTGTAGAATGAACGGAAAAAATGATAAAGAAAGCACAACGCTAAAACCAAGATTATTGATTCCTATCAAACTATAGAAGATAGCTCTTCTGCAGTAGAAAATTTTACACCGCCAAAAATTTCCGAAATCGCCTTTTGCAAGAATCCCGTCGAATATTAGAAATTGGATCAGTATGCTTAAACGGTAATAAAAAAGTTATGACAAGATGTTGTCACAACCTTTTTTGAGTAAACGGTGTTCAAAAACTTGCATCTGCGGTAATAAGTTCAACCAAACAAAAAACATGAAAAGCTGTTTTTGTTTGGCTGTTCTTATTACTTGATGCAGGGCAGCTTTTTCACAACCTCTTTTTAATAACCATAAAATCCTATTCCTTCATATCTCCAGCCCATCGGTGTTAGCCAATCTCTTTCCTTAGCACTCAAGGTATAGTGATGGGTACCAGTTTTTTCATTTGGATTAAATAGTCGATAAATTGGCTTGGAACCACCAGAATAAAAACTTAGACCTTCATAACGCCAACCGATTTTTGTTAAAGAGTTGATCTCAGATTGTGCCATTGTGTAATGATGGTCTCCACTGTAAGGATTGTATAAACGGTAGACAGGTTGTCCGCTGTTTGGTGCTTGCCAAGCAATCCCTTCATATTCCCAGCCTACAGTTGGCAGATAATTTTTTTCTCCGGCATTCAATGTATATAAATGTTCTCCTGTATGACGGTTATACAGACGATACATCGGAGAAGTTGAAGTTGGTGCTGTATCATACTGTGTCAGATTATAGGTTTCGATTACATTGTTCAATGTAGAACCATAATTAGGCGCAGTGGCATAACGACCTGTTAGCCAAGCCGTAGCATCTTTGTAAGAGTTCGTATTGCTTTTCCATGCACCGGAATAGTAGTAAACGCCTGGCTGAAAAGAAGTCGTCTTCAATACCGTTACGTTATCTTGCAATGATTCTTTGTACGAAGGATATTTTCTAAAAGCGGCATTCACCGTAATCCATTGCCCATTCACATATTCCGAAGTAGGCATCGTAACAGATTGGCCATTATAGCTTCCTTTAATCCCAAATAGATTGTAATTAGGGGCAGAAGCCAAAGTACTGTTCCCCCAGCCACTTTCAACGATGGCTTGAGCAATCATGACTGATGCATATAAGTCATTGGCACTTGCCAAACTTTGTGCAGTTGAGGCAATACTATCAATGAACGCTTGTTGAGAATTAGCAGATGAGCGAGCATAAAAAGCATAGCCAGTATAGTTTTCGAATTCAGACAAATCTGCTTGATGGGTATGTGTCAATGTTTGCCCATCTGTCAATTGATTCGTGATTTCTTCTGCATTCTCTGGATTGTTCTGAGCTTCTGCTGATGTACTGTCTTCGGTTTGTGTTTGTTCTGTTGTTTCAGTTGTTGGTTCTTCGGTTGAAATTGTATTTTCTGAGACAGTAGCTGACTGCAAAGTACTCTCTGTATCGTTTTCAATTCCTGTTTCTGAAGAACTCGATGTCTGAGTTGCGACAGTTTCTGTCGATTCTTCAGCTAGCACTGTTGTGTTGGCAACTGCTAGATTTCCTAAAAGAATAACGCTAAATAATAAATTCTTTGCTTTCATCTTTTTTCTCCTTTGAATTATGAAACTTTTCCTAAATAACAGTGTAACTAAAAAAGTAAAAGCAAGTCAATGTCCATATTTAAATAACATTTTTTTCTTTTTGATAAATTTGCTTTTTCTGCATAAAAAGACGTAAATGAAGAATATTCTTCTCCATTCACGCCTTAAATTGATGGTCGTTTGAATAACTATTTAACAAGTAATTCTCTTTGGATATTATCCGTTATGGATTATACTTCCTGTGTCGTCGGACGGATAATCATGTTACTGACAGACATCCGGTCTGGCGTTTCTATCGCAAATGCTACAGCAGAAGCTATATCTTCGGAGGTCAATCCCCATTCTTTTTGCGCTTCATGAAGTTCAAGAGCAGCCTTTTTGTCGCTGATGGTTTGATATAATTCAGTTTGAACAGCTCCTGGAGAGATGATCGTAGATTTGATGTTATTTTGCCGTTGCTCTTGACGTAATCCTTCCATGATTGCACGGACAGCAAATTTTGTTCCGCAATAAACGGCGGAATCAGGATAAACAACATGTCCCGCCACAGAATCAGTTGAAATGATATGCCCAGATTTTTGTTTTTCCATGATTGGAAGTACGGCGGAAATTCCATTTAACACACCCATGATGTTGATATCAAGCATATTTTGCCATTCATCACGGTGACCTTCAACTAATGGAGCGGTTGGCATGATTCCTGCATTATTGTACAATACATCGATTCGACCGAACTTTTCCATCGCTAAATTGATAACTGCTTGGACTTGTGCAAAATCTCTTACATCTGCTGTTTGAATATATAGCTCAGCTTCTGGTAAAGATTCTTTTATTGCTTTTAGGCGATCTTCTCGGCGTGCAGCTATAACTAGTTTAGCCCCTTTTTCTGCTAACAGCTTCGTTGTTGCTTCACCGATTCCGCTTGAAGCGCCCATGATGACAATCACTTTTTCTGATAAATCATTCATTCTATTCTCCTCCTGTTTTGAAAAATCTCTTGCTTATACTCACTATCTCTTATTTCATCTTACTGTTCAAATAATCCGTTCGACAGGTTTGACGATTTTGGCAGGGATTCCTGCAACGATGGTATTGTCTGGGACATCTTTCGTAACAGTTGCATTCGCTGCAACAATGGCATTCTCGCCAATCGTTACGCCTGGCAGAATAGTTGCTCCTGCTCCGATCCAAGCATTTTTCTTGATGTGGATTCGCTTTACTGACAAGCCTCTTCGTTCTTTTGGATCGGTTAGATGGTTCACCGTGATGAGGTTGACACGAGGACCAATCAATACTGAATCTTCTAAACAGATGCCACCTAAGTCAACGAACATCACTTGACGATTGATAAAGACATTTTTCCCTATACTAATATGTTTGCCGAAATCTGTATAAAAAGGCAGCAGAACAGTCACCGTATCATCTACTTTGTCACTAATGATATTTTCTAGTCGTTTGCGGATATCTGCTGGTTCATGGTACCCAGTATTCAGCGCTGCTAAAGGCTCTTCGTTTTCAGCTTGGATCTGATGGATCACTTCAAAGAGCGGATCCGTTACTCGAATCTCTTTATTGACGATTTGTTTTTCGATGAGGCTTGTCATTTTGCTCCCTCCTTTTATCCTTACTTTATAACGGACGGCTTATCATGTCTAATACTTATAAAACATACTTAACTATTCCTTTTAACTATACTTAGTGGTATGCTTTTTTAAAAACAGGAGGGAAAAAATGGATATTCGTATACTGACGTATTTTTTAGCAGTAGCTAGAGAAAAAAATATCAGCCGAGCAGCAAAATCTCTGCATATCACGCAACCTACTCTCTCAAAACAACTGAAAGATTTAGAAGAAGAACTTGGTGTGACACTTTTCACTCGAGGCTCCCGAGAGATACAGTTGACGGATTCTGGTCGATATCTTTATTCAAAAGGAAAAGAAATCTTGTCGTTGGTAGAAAAAACGGCGAACAATTTAACAAATGACGCAATCATCTCTGGAGAAATCTACATTGGCGGAGGCGAAACTAAAGCAATCTCTTTCATTTCTGATAGCCTTCATTCGTTGATCAAGGCGCATCCTGATATCCAGTTTCATTTATATAGCGGGAATGCAGATGATATCATAGACAAACTGGATAGCGGATTACTTGATTTTGGACTCGTAATCGAACCGACAAACAAACAAAAATACCAGTCATTTCGACTGCCAGCCCAAGATCGTTGGGGACTTTTGATACATCGGAATCATCCTTTAGCAAAGCAAACAGTCATCCATCCGCAGGAACTGAAAACTGTTCCTTTGATCATTTCCCGGCAAACGTCAGTGGACAGTCAACTAGCTGAATGGCTAGGTTTCAGCATAGATCAGTTATCGATCGTCGGAACATATAACTTATTGTACAATGCTTCTTTGATGGTCGATAACGGGACTTTTGGTGCATTAGCTCTAGATGGGATCATCAATACTTATGGGACGGAAAAAGTATTCATCCCACTCGATCCGCCATTACAAGCTTCACTGAATCTCATTTGGAAAAAAGACCAGCCTCTTTCTCCTGCTGCTCGTAAATTTTTAGATGTCCTAACGGAGAAATACAGTTAAGTAGAGTTTTTTTCCTTCGCTTTCAGCTTTTTAACAACGAATAAGATAAGCAAAAGATCCAACGATTAAATAACATAAGTTTCTTAATTTGTTCCTTCCTTTTATTTCTGATAATTCCAGTAAATTACTATAATTATAAAAAAAGAATTGACAAAACATAACTGTCTATATAAAATTGATTACGTTAACAATAATTCGTTTCATGTGACTAGATCATACTAGGCATGAAAAATCTCTGAGGAACATGGTTTCCCTAGGAGGTTTTTCGTGTCTATTTTTGTTTGGCCGCAATCAACTGGTCTAGCAAACGTGAAAACCAAATCTTCAAAAAGGGTGCGCGCATGAAAATCAAAAAGATCTTTAATCAAAATGCAGTATTGGTAGATGACGGTGGACAGGAAAAAGTAGCTATTGGAAAAGGGATTGGATTTGACAGAAAAAGAAATGATTTGATTTTTGATCGTGATGTCGAACGGATATTTGTCATGGAACCAGAAGGTCAAATCAAGTTGCAAAATTTACTTAATCAGATCGATGAACGCTTTTTATTTGCAGCAGAAACGATCATTGATCATGCGGAAACTGTTTTGATGGAAAAGTTGAATGAACATGTATTGATCGCTTTGACCGACCACATTGCTTTTTCTGCGGAGAACATCAATAACGGTATCGTCATCCGCAACAAACTTTTAAGAGAAATCGAAGTGCTTTACAGTGATGAATTCAGTATTGCTCAATGGGCAGTAGAGTATCTGACAAAAGAGCTTGGGATTCCATATACTTATGACGAAGCAGGATATATCGCAATCCATATTCACAGCGGACGAAGCGGTCGGAACAATAACCATCGCAGTATCCGTGAAGTGACGATTGTATCTGACATCATCCATTTAGTGGAATCAGAATTGGAAACAGATATCCATTCAGAACCATTTTCACTGAATTATTCAAGACTGGTGAATCATTTACGACTGCTTCTACAACGAACCCATGCGCAACAATATGCTGTTTTAGACACGGAAATCGTAGAAATGGTCAAACGAAAATACCCAGAAAGCTATAAGATTTCTAAAAAAATCCGTGTGTTGCTGACCAAAGAATACCAGCTCGCGATCACGAAAGAAGAACTGGGTTACTTGGCCATCCATATCGAGCGTTTAAGAAGCGCAATCGTACAAACAAATGTTAACAATCATGAGGAGGAAAAAAATTGAAAGCATATCTACAACGAATGGGACGTTCCCTTCAACTTCCAGTTGCGGTCTTACCTGCTGCTGCTCTACTAGTAGGGATCGGAAACTGGTGGGCATCTTATAGTAACGACATTGTCGCTCATTTTTTACAAGCTGGCGGTAACGCAGTTTTAGGTCAATTACCTTTGCTGTTTGCCGTTGGGTTAGCACTAGGGATGTCAGTGGACAAATCAGGTGCTGCTGCCTTGGCAGGTTTGGTCGCATTTGAAGTTCCAGTAAATGTTTTAAAAACTGATTCAGTAGCTACTTTATTGAATATCAAACCAGAATCAGTTGATCCATCTTTTGCTCAGATCAGTAACGTATTTATTGGTATTATTGCCGGATTGATTGCGGCAGCTCTTTATAATCGTTTCCACGAAGCAAAATTACCGATGGCTTTATCTTTCTTTAGCGGCAAGCGTCTAGTGCCAATCTTGGCTGCCTTTGTCATGCTGCTGATCAGTGCAGTGCTACTGCTCGTATGGCCTCCGGTTTACTCTGCTTTAGTTTCTTTTGCTAAATTCATTTTGAGTTTAGGCTGGGTTGGTGCGGGTCTTTACGGCTTCTTCAACCGTTTACTGATCCCTACAGGATTGCATCAAGCAATGAACTCCGTGTTCTGGTTTGACGTAGCAGGAATCAATGATATTGGTAAATTCTTGGCTTCTGAAGGAACAAAAGGCGTAACAGGAATGTATCAAGCTGGATTTTTCCCAATCATGATGTTTGGTCTTCCAGCAGGTGCATATGCTATTTACAGAAATGCACGTCCAGAAAACAAAGCAAAAACAGCTTCATTGATGCTAGCAGCAGCTTTTGCTTCATTCTTTACTGGTGTAACAGAGCCACTTGAATTTTCATTTATGTTCGTTGCTTGGCCATTATATGTCTTGCATGCAATTTTCACTGGGATTTCTTTAGCAGTGAGTGCATTCTTCCATTGGACAGCAGGATTTGCCTTTAGTGCCGGATTTGTCGATTACTTCCTATCTTTGAAAAATCCGATTGCGAATCAGCCATTGATGTTGATCGTCCAAGGATTAGTAACAGCAGTGATTTACTACTTTGGCTTTAACTTTGCTATCAAAAAATTCCATCTGATGACTCCTGGCCGTGAGGAAGCAGATCTTTCAGATGACGATACTGCAACGACTAATTCAGACAATAAATATGCGGCACAAGCAAGCAAAATCTACGCTGCATTAGGCGGAGCCGACAATGTAACTTCGATCGATAACTGTACTACACGCCTTCGTTTGCAAGTCAAAGATACAGGCCTGATCGATCAAAATAAAATCAAAGCCACTGGCGTACCTGGTATGAAGATCATCGACGGAAAAAATGCGCAAGTCATCGTAGGTACAGAAGTACAATTCGTTGCAGATGAGATGGCAAAACTACATGGTGGTGCTGCAGCACGACCTGCACAAACAAACACCGTGGTTAAAACAGAAACATTTGCCGGTGGAACGATCGAACAAGATATTTACGCTATCGCAAATGGGAAACTGATTCCAATCACTGAAGTTTCAGATGATGTATTCGCGGAAAAAATGATGGGTGACGGCTATGCTGTATTACCAGAAAATGGAGAAATCTTCTCTCCAATCGCTGGTACGATCACAAACATTTTCCCAACGAAACATGCTGTCGGAATCCAAACAGATGCTGGTATCGAAGTCTTGCTTCATATGGGCATCAACACTGTTGACTTAAAAGGCGAACCATTCACTTTATATGTAGAAGAAGGTCAAAAAGTCGCAAGAGGTCAATTGATTGCTTTAGTTGATCTTGCCGCTATTCAATCTGCAGGCAAAAACACGGATATGGTCGTTGTATTCACAAATGGCGACAAAGTCCAAAGCTTAGAAATCGAACCCGCACGTGATGTAAAAGCAAATGATAAAATCGGCTCTGTTTCCAACAAAGCCTGAGCCATCGTCTTCCCCAGACTTTTTTATCGATAAACAAAAAGGAGCTGAGACAAAAATCTTGTCTCAGCTCCTTTTTCCGAATAAAAACGGCGTTCTCCTGCCAACTCCGCGGTAATAAGTCCAGCCAAACGTAACATATGAAGAGCTATTTTTTATTTGACTCTTCTCATTACTTGATGCAGAACAGCTTTTTCACAAAATTTTTCTTCATACTCAAAACTAATCGGCTTTTTCACAACCTCTTTATACATTATTCCTGATCCAATATTTCTTTTAATGCTGCTTCAAGAGAAGTTAATGGTTTTCCCAATACTTTTTCTAAATCATCAGAGGAAATAGCTAACTGATCCTTTTTAATATCATGTTGGATCGCTAAAAACATGTCAGCTGCTTCTTGAGGGAATCCGGCTTCTTTTAGATTTTCGACAAACGCTGCATCACTTGCTTCAATAATTTCTAACTCT
Source organism: Enterococcus sp. E4-150 (assembly GCF_035726465.1). NCBI lineage: Bacteria > Bacillati > Bacillota > Bacilli > Lactobacillales > Enterococcaceae > Enterococcus > Enterococcus sp. E4-150. The sequence continues at coordinate 91,402 of NZ_JAPRGK010000006.1, forward strand.
TTACCTGTCGCACGCTCTAATGCCTTGGCTAATTCTTCATAGTCAGTTAGATTGCCGGATAATTCTAAGATTTCTGGAGAGTCACTTTCTACTAGTACTTTTGCTGCAGCTTCTGCATATTCACGTTTCAATGCCCAACCTGTTTTTCCATTTCCTGCAGCATAAACGAATTGACCAGTTTTTAAAGCCTGCCCAATGATAGGTAATTCATTCTCTACATACCAATTATTCCGTAAAAATGTATGGGAAATACCTGAATCCTTAATCATTTTTTCAGTGAATTGGTGATCTGGCGCTAATACACTGATCGAGTGATCGGCATCTGCAAAACTTGTATAAGCGATATAAGATACCCCAGCTGCTTGTGCTGCCTTCACTACATTCTCATGTTCGGCTTGACGATTTCCTGGAACGCCAGAGACAAAAAGCAATCGATCTATTCCTTTCAACGCTTCTTTCATTGAGTCTAAATCATCATAATCACCAATACGTATATTAAATCCAGCTTCTTTTAGCGCTTCTCCTTTTTCTTCACTACGTACTAGTACATAGATTTCATTTTGTGGAACCATCTTTTTTAAGAATTCCAGCGCATAACCACCAAAACCTCCAGTTGCTCCTGTTACTAAATAATGCATATTTGCCACTCCCTATTCTTTTTATTTGTTAAGATTTACAGCTGTACATTTATAAATTACACCTTTATCATAAAGAGTGTGGTAAGATAAGTCAAGCAAAAAAAATGAAAGGATGACAACTGATGAAGTATTCTCTGCAATTTAGTGATGCAATCCATGTACTTGCCTATATTGAAATGTTTCAAGATACCCGATCACTTTCTAGTGAGATGATTGCCAGTAGTATCGAAACAAATGCAGCAAATGTACGTAAAATCATGAGTCAGCTCAAAAAATCCGGTTTGATCTTTACAAAAACCGGAAAACCGCAGCCTTCCCTTGCCAAAAGTCCAGATCAGATTTCTTTACTAGATGTCTATCGCAGCATCGAAGGTAATACACAGCTTATCCAAGTCGATCCAAAAACAAATCCAAATTGCGTCGTTGGTGCGAATATCCAAGAAGCTTTAGAAGAAAGCTACGCTCGGCTGCAGAAAAAAGCAGAAGAAGAAATGGCTAAGATCACACTTGATAGTCTGATACATAAAATAGCCGTTTTGGAAAAAGAAAAAAGACCAGAAAACACAGGCCTCGTAGAGAGATTTTTATAATTCTCTCTACTGGACCTGCATTTTTCTGATCGGAATCGTCTACATAAATTCTTTTATTCTCCGGGGGACAAAAGCCTTGTCATGCCCCTTTTTCCTCTCTAATGCTCAGGTCAAAGCGCTGAAGTCATGACGTCTTGATAAACGGTGTTCAAGTAGCTGACCCTCGGCATTAGTTCTGAAAAATGCAAAATATGGAAAGCTATTTCCCATTTTTCCTCTCTAATGCTCAGGTCAAAGCGCTACTTTCACGACCTCTATATTATCATGGTTTATTGACTACCGGTATCCAGATTTCTCCCATATATTTCCCGTTGGTAACTCCCATTTCGACTACAGCATTTGGCCCCCCAACATAGGCGTAATCTTCTACTTCTCTTAAAACATGCCCAAAGGCCGTATTCGTCAAATCATTTCTTAATTCTTCGGGCGATTCTGCTAAAGCGCTTACAACGAGATACATTCCTTTTGGAAATGGGATGATTCGCGTAGTGTTTGGAACATCCTGAATCGTTTGAACACCGACATAGTACATCATTTTCCCGTTATAGGGTTCGTTGACTGTAAAGAAATAATGATTTTCAGCAGCTTGTTTCAATGCATCTATTGTTCCATTACCGATAACTTTTTGCTCAAATGCTTGTTTCTCTGCAGCCAAACCGACAAAATCCGTATTGCTACTGCTACTCTTCAATTCCACACCAACACCCGTCACCGTAAAATCTGGTTTTTCTTCGATCCTATACTTTGCCATTTCTCCCACCCTTTCTATTATATTAAGTTCATCTTACATAAAATTAAAGGGAAATGACACGATTACGCTCTTTTTTCTAGGGATATTTTTATTTTTTAACTATTTTTTTGTTTTCACTGCAATCCAAATCTCACTGTAAACATTACTGAAATCCTCTCCCCATTTTGTAAAAGAGATCTCGGGAGCTTCGACTAACTCATAATCTGAAGAAGGAAGCCATTCTGCATAGATTTTCCCCCAAGTATCTTGTAAAGTTTGGGGAAATGGCCCTTTATTAGGAAAAATGGCCCAAGTGTGTTCTTCTATAGCAAGCATTTCTAAATCAGCGTACGGATTTTCTTTTGTCGTAGCAAAGCCAATCATGTGCATCAAACTGCCCTTTTCTTCCAAGCGGTCTCCATCAAATCCATAAGAAACGTTGATTACTTGATTTGGATATAAATCTCCTAACTTATGCATCTCTTCCCTTTGAGTCTCCGTGATCGTCTGCGCTAACTTTTGTATTTCTTGATTGACTCCTTCAAATTTGACAGGAACTTTTTTCGCCACACCTGCCACATAAAACTGTTCTTTCTTTTCGATACGAAATTCCATCGATTTTCCTCCTCTGACATCAATAAAAAATGTCAAGCGTGGAAAAGATTTTTGTATGCCGTATCTGCTGATTTCTGAAGGCAGATATCCTGACCAATCACGAAAAGCTCTTGAAAAACCTTCGACTGTTTCATATCCATATCTAAACGCCGTTTCTGTCACTCTTGATCCATCTAGAAGATCGCGATTAGCCAAAGCCAATCTACGGTTTTTGATATAGTCCATTAGCGACATCCCTGCAATAAACGTAAAGATGCGCTTTAACTGATATTCAGAGATTCCTGTATTTTCGGCTATTATTTTATAGGAAAGTCCTTCTGTCAAATGTTCTTCGATGTAATCGATCAATTGGTTCATATCTTTAAGCATATTTATCCTCCTCCTTGCTTGCCTTTTTATCATATTATCAAAGAAAGTCAATTACTTGATGAATCAGGAACCAATTTAGTCAGATGTAGAAAATGTTGTATGGATCTAAAGAAAATTCTCAAGCAGCGTTTCGTAACGGATAATTGGTATTATCTGCCTATCTATGTTTTACCTTTAGAAAAATAAATTTTGGGGAAGACAGATTCTAAGTAAACAAAGCGGTAAAAATATCTTTTATTCCCTTAGTTAATCCGCTTACTACCTACTGTACAAAGCAAATTGTTGTTCAAACTGCTGATCAGAACGCTGCTTGGATTTTTCTTTGCGATACATCATACCTCTTTTATCAATTGGAACAATTATTTATTTCTAACAAAATCACTTCATTTTTGTCAGATAAATAAAAAACAAAAAAAGTTCCATCTTTAAAACACGCTATTCTTTTACTTTTTCTCACATTCTCTAAGAAAAGAAAAGGAGAATGAATTTTTGACAATTCGAGCAAAAGTGATTATCAAATATGTAAAATCAGCTACTTTTTTCTTAAATGTTTCTTTATACTAAATATAAATAAGTGTTTCATGAAAGGAGAACTAGATGAATAATTGGCTTGAGTATTTTCCTGAAAACGTTTTGGAACGCGGTTACAGCTATCATCTGCACGGTTTTGTCCGTCATTTGAACTATACAAGCAAGTACTTGTCCGCAACAGTTTCTGGCACGGAAGATTATAAGGTAGTGATCACTTGGGATGAAAAGACCAACATGACTTGTGATTGTCTATATGCCATAGAAGGAAAAAAATGCAAACACATGGCTGCTGTCTTATTCGCTTACGAAGAACGTCCAATAAAAAAATCCAACTACTCACTTTCCGAACTCTCGTCCCTTGTTTCCTCCGCTAGTTCCTCTCTTGTACGGGAGCTTTTAACAGAGATTCTTATAGAACATCCGCACTTTATCGAACGCTTCAAAGTTAAGATGCCATTTCATGCAATAAATTATTCAGATAAATTAACAACTATCATCCATAAATACGATCATATTATCAAGAAAAACAAAAACAGGAAAACAGCGAAGTTCATCATGGAGATGCGAAAGTTCATCCAAGAAGCAGTTGAATCGCTTATTCAGCAAAATGCCTATCTTCCCGCATTCGAATTGATCAATGAAGTGATTGCTACTCTCGAAACATTCTATTGGGAGCCTGAGGATGAACGAACCCTTCTTCTGATAGAGGACTGTTATTATTTATGGAAAGAATTATTAGCAGAAGCACCTCATGCAGAAAAAAGGCAAATGTTCTCTTGGTTCGTCTGCCAAGTCGATCATACTGACGCCTCTTATTCAAAACGCTACTCCATAAAAATCCTGAAAGAAGACTTTCGGGAAAAAGAATTTTCTAACCAAAAGAAAAAAATAGATAAAAAACTAAAGAAACGGTAAAGAAAGACGATTTCAATGAAAAATAGCAAGTAAACGATAACAACCATCCTAAATCCACAAGAAATACAGCAGACCTTGCTTTAAAAACACGAATCATGCAAAGGATGAAGTAAAGAAGACTTAACGCGTACCCAATATTAGTCATTTGACTATTAGGTACGCGTTTTGTTTTATAAGTCATGACAAATTTCCTTCGTTGCTGGATAGATTTTCCGGCATTGTTGATAGATTTTATGATACTTTTCTACATTTTGTAAGAGAGGTTCCACTGCATCTGTATATTGGATAAAATTCTGACAACAACTTTCAGGTGTGTCGAACCACCCTAACCCTAGTGCAGCAATCATTGTTGCGCCTAATGCAGGTCCTTCCTCCACACTTAAACAATAGACCGTTGCATCGAAAATATCAGCTTGGATTTGTAGCCATGCAAGATTTTTCGCGCCTCCTCCCACCGAAACAATACGTGTAAATCTGCGACCCGCTAGTTCTTTACGTTTCAATCCCACCATTGACAAATGCTCATTAAAAATTTAGAATATTCACAAGTTTAACGACAATTATGAAAATTTATGTCCTGCTAAAGGAGTTTTGTTATTGGATGAAAAGTTAGATATAAAAACTGCGATCAAAGACACGTTACCTACCGTTTTCGGTTATATCGGTATTGGACTTGCATTTGGTATCGTTGGGAAAGCTGCCGGATTTCATCCACTAGTCGTCACGTTGATGTCCCTGCTGGTCTATGCTGGTTCTGCCCAATTTATCACAGTCAGCATGCTTGCTAGTCACAGCCCATTGCTTTCCATCGTTTTCTCGACCTTTCTAGTCAATTCCCGAATGATTCTGATGAGTATGACGATTGCTCCTTATTTCAAGAAAAATCGGCTGCTTCAAAATCTGCTGATTGGCACATTGCTGACAGATGAAAGTTTCGCACTGGGAATGAATAAATTGAACTATACTGGACAAAAGTTAAACTTTCGTTGGATGAATACAGCTAATTGGATTTCTTATTTGACGTGGGTGGGTTCTTCTCTTGTTGGCGCACTTTTAGGGAATTTTATTACTGATCCGAAAAAGTTTGGTTTGGATTTCGCCATCGTCGCTATGTTTATCGGGTTACTTTATCTTCAAGTCATTTCTGATAGAAACACCTCTAAACGATTACAGTTGATCCTGATTGGTCTCACTTTGATTCTGGTATATGTCGGACTGATTTTTATCCCAAGCAACTTAGTGATTGTAGTTGTAACACTGATTGGGTGCGGATTGGGGGTGTGGATCAAACATGCCTTCTTTTGAGTTTACATTGCTGACTATTTTAGGTTGTACTTTAGCAACTTGGCTTTCTAGGGTCCTACCATTTGTCTTACTGAAAAAATTCGATTTACCGCAACCGTTGCTTGAGTATTTAAGTTTTGTCCCGATCGTCATTATGTCTGCTTTATGGTTCAGCAGTCTATTTACCCAAAATATCGGACATCTGCCGCAGATCAATCTCGAAAATGCTTTGGCTTCAGTTCCTACACTTTTAGCTGCTATTCTTTCAAAAAGCTTATTGGTGATCGTCTTGGCAGGAATTCTTTCCCTTTCGTTGATTCGCTTATTATAAATAAAAAAACAAGAGCTTATGGCAAATTACTGTCATGCGCTCTTGTTTTTATCAAAGTCAAATAAGAAAAAAATCGGCGTATTCTTGCTTATCCGTTGAACGGACCACTAACAACGACTTTTCCTAACATATGTCCTGTTTCTACGTCTTTGGTTGCTTGTTTCAAGTTCTTCGCATTCATCCCATCTGAATAGACCTTGCTCAATGTACTGCGGATAATCCCTTCATTTGCTAAAGCAGCAATGTGCGCTAAAGCTTCTCCTTGCGTTTCGATTTCATAGTTATAGTCTGTTTTAGCGAACATATACTCCCAGTCGAAGCTGATAGATTGGTTTTTCCAAACACCTATATCTAACGGCTCTTTGATCCCTACGATCGTTCCCACATGTCCAAATGGTCGGACAAGGTGCTTGATTTGATCAAAGTAGCGGGTAATATCGAATAATACAGCGACATACTCTACTTGATCGATTCCTAATTCACGAAAACTTTTACTTAAGTCGTGATGATAATCGATTGGATAGTCTACACCTGTTTTTTTCAGCCATTCAAAATTCTTCGGACTTGCAGTCGCGTAGACTTCTAGGCCAGCCCAATGCGCTAGTTGATTCAAAATCGAACCGACGCCCCCGGATCCGTTGATCACTAAGATTTTTTTCCCGCGATTGGCATTTTCTTCTGGAGTTAGACCAAATTTTTCAAATAACAATTCATAAGCGGTCAATGAGGTCAACGGCAAGGCTGCAGCTTCTTCATCTGAAAGATTTTTTGGTGCAAGAGCGACAATACGTTCGTCAACTAGTTGGTATTCTTGATTGCTTCCTGCTCTTGTTGTTGTACCTGCGTAAAAAACGCGATCGCCGACAGAAAATTTTTGCACTTCGTCACCTACAGCAACAACTTTCCCGACTCCATCAAAACCTAAGATACGTAAAGCATTTCTTATCCCGTTATCTTGGCGAAGTTTCGTATCGACAGGATTAACAGATACTGCGTTGACTTTTACCAGAAGATCCCGTGAACTGGGTACAGGTAGCTGTTCTTTTTCATCAATAAAGCTTTTTGGATCATCGATCGGCAACCCTTCATAAAAACCGACTACCTTCATTAATTCCTTTTCTGACATACGAATTCCTCCTTAGCTTCATCAAGTTGGAGCATCCATACAGTGTTCATTTCAATATATATAGTATGCTATTTGTTCCACCTTTTTTATTCATCATAATTATTCTCTTACTTAAAGTAAACTATTTGCACTTTTTTGGTTAAAAAAGAGGTTGCGACAAGACTTTTGTCACAACCTCTTATAAACGGTGTTCTCCTACCAACTCTTCGGTCACAAGTCAAAATATTCATCAAACATGAGAAGCTGTTTTTTGAAATTGCTCCTTGTGACTCAGAGTTAAACGGCAGGCTCACAACCTCTGATATAAACAGTGTTCAATCAACTGACCCTCGGTATTAGCTCAAAAAACGACAAAATATGAGGAGCTATTTTCCCGTTTGTTTCTCTAATACTCAGGTCAAAACGCTGATTTCACAACCTCTTCCTTAAACGGTGTTCAAAAGCTTGCATCTGCGGTAATAAGCCCAACCAATTCAAAAACATTAGGAGCTATTTTTATTTGGCTGTTCTTATTACTTGATGCAGGACAGCTTTTTCACGACCTCTAATTCACGGTGTTCAAGCAAGAAATCATTGTTCACTGAAAAGCGTTGGATGTTCTTTTTCAAAGGTCTCTAAGATCTCTCGTACTTCATCAGTAGATTTCGTATTCATCAACTGAACTCGCAAGTCATTTGCTCCTGGAAATCCTTTGATATAGATTTTAAAGAAACGATGTAGTCCTGTGATGGAACGCGGGATGATTTCTGAATAATGATCTTGCAGATCTAGTTGCAGACGAAGTAGTCCGATCAGTTCTTTTTCTGTATGTTCCCTCGGGTCTTTTTCAAATGCATAAGGATTCTTGAAAATCCCTCGGCCAATCATGATGCCATCAACGCCATATTTCTCGGCCAATTCTTCTCCTGTCTGGCGATCGGGGATATCTCCATTGATCGTGATTAGTGTTTGTGGAGCGATTTGGTCACGTAAAGCAATGATTTTAGGAATGACTTCCCAATGTGCATCTACTTTACTCATCTCTTTACGCGTACGCAAATGGACAGAAAGATTGGCTATATCTTGATGAAGTAGGTGACTGATCCATTCTTCCATCTCAGACATTTCCGTATAGCCGATACGCGTCTTGACGCTGACAGGCAAACCGCCAGCTTTAGCTGCTTCAATCAATTGTGCCGCTACTTCTGGACGAAGGATCAAGCCACTGCCTTTTCCACGTTCTGCTACATTAGGGACTGGGCAGCCCATGTTGATATCGATTCCTTGGAAGCCCATTTCTGCCATAGCAATGCTCATTTCTCTAAAAAATTCTGGCTTGTCTCCCCAAATATGGGCAACCATCGGCTGTTCATCTTCTGTAAATGTTAATCTTCCTCGTACACTGTCTTTTCCATCTGGATGACAGAAACTGTCTGAGTTTGTAAACTCAGTAAAGAAGACATCCGGTGCTGCTGCATGCTTTACGACATGGCGAAATACAACATCTGTTACATCTTCCATTGGTGCTAAAACAAAAAAAGGCTTTGGCAGCTCTTTCCAAAAATTAGTAGTCATTTATTTGTTACTCTCCATTCTATCAAGCAGTGAAGTCGCAATCTTTCTCAAAAACATTGTCATTATACTAGGAAACAAAAAAAGAAGCAAAGTGAACAGCTTAAAAGATGTTTCTGATTGAGCAAAAAAAAGACTGTGACAAAAATCTTATCACAGTCCATTTTCCGGAATAAATGGTGTTCAAAAGCTTGCATCTGCGGTAATAAGTCCAACCAAACGAAAAATAGGAGGAGCTATTTTTGTTTGGCTGTTCTTATTACTTGATGCAGAACAGCTTTTTCACAACCTCTCCACTAAACGGTGTTCAATCAGCTGACCCTCGGTATTCGCTCAAAAAACAACAAAATATGAGGAACTATTTTCCCGTTTGTTTCTCTAATACTCAGGTCAAAACGCTGATTTCACAACCTCTTTTCTAACTTCTCAATCCTCTTCCTTTATTGATCAAATACCAAGTAACGGCGTACAAAACAACGATGAATAACACAAGTACGATCATCGATGTTGCTACTGGCACATCGATCGTTCCAAGGAATCCGTAACGGAAACCGGAGATCATATAAACGATCGGATTGACTTTTGAAACAGCTTGCCAAAAGGGCGGTAACATAGAGATGGCATAGAAAACGCCACCTAGATAAGTTAACGGCTGCAAGACAAATGTAGGCACGATCGATACATCATCATAAGACTGAGCAAAAATCCCGTTGAGCAGTCCTGCTAATGAAAACAAGATTGCCGTCATCAATAATGTAATGATGACCATGAACCATGAATACACATGAAGTGGTACAAAGAACAAGGAAATGATCGTTACGAGAGAGCCGACGAGAATACTGCGACCCACACCACCAATCACAAAGCCCCAAATAATCACATGCGTAGGAACAGGTGCTACCAAGATTTCTTCGATATTTTTCTGAAATTTTTGAGAGAAGAAGGACGAAGAAACATTGGCATACGAACTAGTGATAGCAGACATCATAATCAAACCAGGAACGATGAATTCCATATATGAAAAACCACCCATGTCACCGATCCGCCCACCGATCATTTTTCCGAAAATAACAAAATACAAGGATGTCGTGATCACTGGCGGAACCAGTGTTTGGACCCATATACGCAAATAGCGGTTCGTTTCCTTGATAGCTAAACTTTTTAATGCAGTAAAATAAAGATTAAACATTTTTCTCCTCCGTATGATTATTTTCTTCTGTGATTTTCAAGAACAGTTCTTCTAAACGATTCGACTTATTCCTCATAGAAAGAACTTTGATTCCTTGTCTTGTAAGCTGATCGAAGATTCCGTTCACCCCTTGATTTCGTTCAACTTCGACAGCGATTGTCTGCTCATCTTCAAATGTACAAGCATATCCTTCAATCACAGGTTTGGTATCATATGGCGCTAAATCAAAGATAAATGTTTCAAATTGCAGTTTTGACAGAAGCTCTTTCATACTTGTATTCTCGATCAGTTCACCCGATTGGATGATTCCGATGTTGCGACAAAGCATTTCAGCTTCTTCTAGATAATGCGTCGTCAAAATGATCGTTGTACCATTTTCGTTCAATTCTCGTAGAAACTCCCACATCTCGCGTCTCAACTCGATGTCAACTCCTGCTGTTGGTTCATCTAAGATCAGCAAACGTGGTTCATGCATCAGTGCTCTAGCAATCATCAGTCTTCGCTTCATTCCCCCGGAAAGCATACGTGCACGGACATTTCTCTTTTCCCAAAGATTGGACTGCTTCAAATATTTTTCACTGCGTTTCATCGCTTCTTTGCGAGAGACACCGTAGTAACCGGCTTGATTCACGACGATTTGCTGGACCGTTTCAAAAGGGTTAAAATTGAACTCTTGTGGAACCAATCCAATCTGTTGCTTTGCTCGAACTAGATCCTTGTCCAGATCATAACCGAAGACATTCACTTTTCCAGATGTTTTATTGACTAAAGAAGTAATAATCCCGATCGTTGTAGACTTCCCAGCTCCATTTGGCCCTAATAGCGCATAGAAATCTCCTTCTTTCACCGAAAGATCGATTCCCCGCAATGCTTCGACCCCACTTCCATAGATCTTTTTCAAATTATTTATTTCAAGCGCATTTGCCATTTATTTCCTATCTCCTTATAGACATGATTCTTTATTGTATCATGGAATACAGCAGATGAAAAAACAACTTGGTTCCAGCGAAAAATCAGGTTGCTGGGCTCAGGAAAATCTCCTAATGAAAGACATCAATCGGACGAAGTCAGACAACCTTTTCAGAAAAAACAAATCGAAGATAAAGGATTACTATTCATATGTGCAACAAAAGGAGCGTGAGACAAAAGTAAAGAACACTTTTGTCTCACGCTCTAAACACGTATAAACGGCGGAAGCACAAGCCAAGATTTTTGATCCAATAAATACTTTCGATCACTTCGCCTATCCCAATACATGCCACTGCCGCTTTTCATCAAATGACGTGGCTTCCGTTTTTGCGGTTTCTACTAAAGTCTCTGGGTAATCCAAAACTTTCAGCAAGGCAATCGCATTTCGGGTCCTTGAAGGTCCTTCTTTTAATTTGAAATCAAAACTGATTCCTTTTCCTTCTGTTACTTGTTCTTCAAAGTGGACATTCTCACAATAATTCTTTAAAATCTCTGTCAATTCGATATCATGTGTGGCGACAAATGCTAAAGATGGATACTCCGCAAGCCACCGAACGACTGAAGCGGAAGAAGCAATCCGTTCGATCGTATTTGTTCCTTTTAAAATCTCATCTACGAAGCAGTAGCAGCGTTCTTTGGAAGCCACTTGGTCCAGCAAACGTTTGATCGATTTGATTTCTGAAACAAAATAACTGTCGCCTTCAAATAAATCATCTTCGATTGCCATGGAAGTCAACACATGTCCAGGTTGCAGGGTAAACTGTTCTGCAATCGCTGTTTGGATCGTCTGTGCTAGAATACAGCTGATGGCTATACTTTTGACATACGTAGATTTTCCTGATGCATTGGAACCCGTGACTAATGTATTCTTCTGCCAGTTGACTGGATTCACTACCGCTTCTTTTAACAATGGATGATAGATATCTTTCGCTGTCACACCGCCCTCAGTAAACTCTGGTCGGCAAGTGATCGGCATATAGGTGCGATAATTCAAAACGGCTGCTGCAACTTCCAATTCTCCCAGCAATTCCCACAGCTTGATGGCTTCAGTTGAATGCTTTTCTAATTTAGTGAGAACGAAATGATAGGAGATAAATGGCAGCATGAACATGATGTTGACATATTCAAAAATCAATTCTGCTTCACTATCACTCTTCATGCGAAATGAAAAACCTAATTTAGGGATGTCTCTTAATGGTTTGGTTTGCTGTTTCAGCTCTTTTTGAAGTGGTGTCGTCATCTTTGCTAACTGATTGGCGGCTGAAATCGTTGAAACCAAATAACTCATGCTATTCAGCTCTGTTTCTAGTGTTTGTTTCTTCACTAGATAATAGACCGTATTGAATACTAAGCCACCGATTGCTAGATAGATTCCTAGTACTTGCCCTAAAAGAAGCAAACCTACACCCACCAGCGGAAGCAAGCCAAGAAAAATAAATAAACCTACGCGTCCAATCTTTTTACTTTTTCCATCCGCTAGATATTGTTTTGCAAAATTATGATCTTTTTTTCCTAAAAGAGCGAATTGATATTGGATTCTTTCTCTCAGTTGAGGATTTTCCTGATAAAAAGCAATTAGTTTTTCTAACTGATAATCTTCTCCAAAATCAAAGCTGCGTAAACGCTGATACAACGCTTCTGAACCTACACTAGAATAGGTACTGTTGATCCCTTCAAATACTTCGAACATATCCAAGTCATACCAAGTAAGATCGTCGATTTCACTATCCCATGAACGGAATTTTTTCTCCGTGAGCCACGCATCCTTCAAACTTTCTTCTTTATCAAATCTCGGTTGATAAGGAATTTTTCCCCAATTACTACGAACTGTTTCCTTTACTTTCAAACGTGAAAAAATGTCTAAAACAACTAATAAAATAACAACTGCAATAATAATTAAAACGATAAATTCTCTTTGGCCCATATCCCTCTCCGTTCCTTGATTTGTTAGTTTTAGTATAGCACTGTTGCGCTATTTGAAAAGGGGGGTACAAAAATAACTGTCTTCGTTACCTAATTCGTATCAATCACACCAAAATAAAAACACCTTCCAAAAAAGAAGATGTCTTTAAAACGAGATACAATTTTTTTGTCATTCACTTCAGGTAAATTAGAGCCAATTAAACCCTCCGCAACTTGACGGAGATGGAGAAGATGCCCCCGTCTAATTTAGCGGTCATCTCTCCCCCCATTCCTTCCACCAATTTTTTTGACAGGTAAAGCCCGATTCCGCTAGATTCCGTATTTGTGCGGCTGGTATTTTCGGTATAAAAACGCTGGAAGACTTTTTCAACAGAGGTTTGCACTCCTGGTTTAATAGGATTGGCCACTGTTAATCGAATGAATGGATCCTCTTTTGAAAATGTCACCTTTGCTTGTCCATCTGCATAACGCAATAAATTCTGTATGATATTTTGCAGCACTCGTAGCAACATGAGCGGATCTGCTAATACAGTTGTATTTATCGAGTGTTCAGCGAACGCTACCTGGATATTTTTCTCAGAAAATTGTTCATAAAAAGAGAAAAATACTTCTTCCACCTCTTTAGAAAAAGAAAGCGTATGGAGATCCATTTCTTTTTGCTTCGTCTCTATTCGAGCAAGATCATAAAACTGATCCGTCATACTGAGTAATCTTGCAACAGATTGTTTGATGATCGTTAAATACTTCTCCCGTTTCTCCGTATCCTCTACCTGTTCCAGTAATTGTACATAACCGTTAATAGCAGTCAAAGGAGTTCTGAGATCATGAGAAAGTCCGACAATCGATAGTCTGATGTTTTCTTCCATTTCTTGAAATACTTGTCCTTTTTGTTCATTTTCATCCACCCATCTATTCAGTGCATCTACTAGGTCCATTAGATTCTTTTCTCGAAATTCGACTGAAAGACGACCACCATATTCTTGTCGTTCAGAAAGAGTGGCGATTTTCTTAGTTAATCGCTTGATTTCCCTTTGCAGGAAGAAAATAAAACTTCCCATAAAGATAACAACGAGAAGCAACAGCCACTTAATCAAATCTAAACACCACTCCCCACACCGTATGAATATACACAGCATGTGCCTTTGCTAGCTTCCCTCGAAGATTGGAAATATGCATATTCACTGTTTTCTCACTATCAAAATATGGTTCTTGCCAAACTGTTTCATAAAGATTTGCTCGCGAAAATACTTTTTTCGGATGTTCTAAAAAAAGCTTCAGCAGATCGAATTCTCTTCCTGTCAAATGGACAGCCACACCATTCACATTTACATCCCTTGACTCTTTGTCCAGTAAGATTTCCTTGTAATAGATGCGTTGCGACAGATCTTTTACTTGGACAGAAGTATGATGACGAAGTTGGATGCCGATTCGTAACAACAGTTCTTCGATATCAAATGGTTTCGTCACATAGTCATCCGCTCCTGCTGCCAACAAGGAAACTTTATCTCTTTGATCGCTTTTTGCTGAAAGAACGATGATCGGAACATTCGATGTCTGTCGGATTTCTGCTAACAATGCTTCACCTGAAAGCCCTGGAAGCATAAGATCTAGAAGGATCAAATCGACAGGATATGTGCTTAACAATAATTTTCCTTCCGTACCTGAATAAGCATCAAGAAGTTTGTATCTCTGTTCAAGAACCTCCTCCAGTAAGGAATGAACAGCTTCATCGTCTTCGATAACCAAAATAGTTTCCAGCAGGACCACCTACTTAATGTCAGATTTTTGGAAAATAAACATTCCTAGAGCTGATGATACCACGATTGTTACTAGACTGACCAGAATCATTTTCGGTGCTTGCGAATAAGTTGCTTGTTGCGCAAAGTCCGTATACATGAGCCACGTTTCCGTAAACCACTCCGTTAGAAATTCCAAGCCTTTGATTTTTGCGAAAACACCGGGAACGAAGGCCGTTCCCATGATATAAAGAAAAGAAAGAAGCAAACTGACACTGGTACTTCTAGTGATGAATGTCAAAGCCACTGGAACAGATAATGTCCCTAATGTCAGCAGAAGCAATACAGGAAATACTTTTAGAACATAATTTCCATAGTTTTTGATTCCCTCAACTTCACCAAATCCGAAAGCAAGTGTGTAAGCAATCATGGCTAGCCCCGTAATCAAAACCACGCCAAGTGTTGTGATCAAAAGCGTAACGAGAAGTTTCGACACATAATAAGTCATTCGATTCCGTCCTAAAGATAACGTATTGCGAATCGTACCGTTTTGAAATTCTTCCCCAATATAAAAGCACGCAAATGCTGCGAAAGCCAGAAGAATCCATGCAGCCATTTTTTCCACCATTAAAATCCCTGTTGCACCGTTGATGACTGTATCCGTTGCTTGGTTTAATTCATTGCCGTATTTTGTATGCATATACCATTCGTTCCAAGAATAAAAAAGCGGAAGTACGACCATCAGTCCTAGTGAGACCCACATTTTACGGCTCTTCCATACTTTTATTTTTTCAGCAGTTAATAGATTAAACATGTGGATTGCCTCCAGTTAATTGTAAGAAATAATCTTCCAGTTTTTGCCCAACTAGGTGGATACCATCCACAGGAACTTTTGCCTCTACCAATGCTTGATTGATGGCTGCTACTTGGTCAATTCCTTCAAAAAGCTGGATAACACGGCTAGATTGGACAAAATAATCCCTATAACCAAGAGAGTCGAGAACCGTTACTGCTTGTTCCGTCGCCGAAGTGTCAATTTTTATAAATTGACGAGATTCTTGTGCCAATTCTTCTTTCGATAATTCTTTGATCAAGTGTCCTTCATGCAAAATACCATAGTGAGTGGCGATCTGTGACAATTCATCTAGCAAGTGGCTAGAAAGCAAGACGGTGATGCCCCGTTCTTTTACCAAACGTTGGATGATTTCTCGCATTTCTGCCATCCCTGCTGGATCCATCCCATTCGTCGGTTCATCCAAAATCAAAAATTCTGGATTCGTGATCAGTGCATTTGCAATAGCTAAACGCTGGCGCATACCTAAAGAGAAATTCTTTGCTTTCTTTTTCCCTGTATTTTCCAATCGCATCATTTTCAGCAGGTCTTCGATTTCTCTATCCGACACACCGCCGTTCGCTGCTTGGATACGTAGGTTATCTCTTGCAGTTAATTCTGGATAAAGAGCAGGGGTTTCAATCGATTGACCCATACGTCGTCTTGCTGCCTGCAAATCCGTCGTTCCAAATAATTCGATCGAACCTTCATCAATCGAGATCAAACCCATAATAGTTCTCATAAAGGTAGACTTACCCGCTCCATTTTCCCCAATCAAACCATAGATCATTCCACGTTTGATTTTGATCGATACTTTATCTAATGCTTTGGCAGCACCGTATTTTTTGGTTATACCAGTTGCTTTCAAGACCGTTTCATTTCCAAAATCCATACTTATCCTTCTTTCTTATTGATAAGTGAAGTATAGTTGACGGGTATAAAGAAAGCAGCCAGAAATGTATAAAGAAAGTGTAAATTTTCCAATTGAATTTCAAGAAAAATCAGACTGTCTCGCAGACGTGGTTGAGTTGTCTGCCAAACAAAGAGCGCACCAAACAGTGCTAACCCAAGTGGACTGGCCACCATGGTAATCGTTGTTATCGTTGACATCAGACGTCCTTGTATATGCGTTGGAACTTCTCGCTGAAGCTAGACCATATAAAAAGCAAAAGAAAACATTAATCCTTAAAAACGGACTTATGAAAAATAATACATGCCGTTTGGGATTTACAATTAGCTACCAAATAAGAGGTTATGACAAAAGACTTTTCACAATCCCTTCTTCCGAATAAACGGTGTTCTCCTGCCAGCTCCTCGGTCACAAGTCACAATATTTATCAAACATGAGAAGCAATTTTTGTAAATTCCTTCTTATTTCTTGAAGCTGACCACTTCTGTCACAACCTCAGAAGCGGATAAATAATATTGTTTGAAGATACTTGATCTTTTTCCCGTTTGTTTATAGATCGAATGATATTATAGACCAAGAATCCTACCTATTAACATAGCTAAAAGCACAAAAAAGGCACTTTCCAAATTGTGGAAAGTGCCAGAAAAGTTAGAATCAAGGTAACTGCGCTCAGCATTGCTTCGCCCAGTACGATTCTCGTAACTCGTGAACTCGAACGATAATCGCAATTAACGTTTTGAGAACTGTGAAGCTTTACGGGCTTTTTTAAGACCTAGTTAATCAAATCAAGGTTTTATTAAAGAATATTAAATGATTTTTAGCTCTAAAAGCAATGATTCTATGTTATATGTTTATTCACAACTACTTGAAGTAATCCCCTATCATTACCATAAGTTATCACCCTAAAAATCAACTTTGACGAGTTGACGGATTGAAAAAAATAATTACTGGCCTTGAATTAAATTTATTTACTCGAAGAATTTTCTTTGAGCTTATTGACTGTTGAAATTGTTTGATAAAATCATTCCAAAGAAATCTATATTATCCAACACGCACTATGGTCAAATTTTTTCATAATAACATTCGACTATAACATATAATTTAGAAACGTCTATCTATGCTTATTCAAAAATGAAATTGAGTCTCTGAAAATTTGAATGTAGTATTTTAGTAATCATTTTTAATCCTCTCAGATACCTCTATCATTATTTGTTTCAACTTATTTTGTTCATCCTTGTCTAAATAAAGAAAGGTTATATTTTAACGGAAGAATTAACCGTGTTGCTCCACACTCATATAGTAATCATCGATTTATCAAAATATACGTCAAAATATTGCTCTAATAGACAAAAACAAGAAATCTAAGTGTTTTTAATATATAATTAAATTATCCGCTAAAAATTATCCACTAAGAAAGCGAGGGATTAAAGTGACAAAAAATATCATGTCATTACTGGAAGAACTATCTCAGTATTCGTCAGAAAAATACAAAAGCAATATAATAAAACTCGGAATTCCCGAGAAAGAAACAATTGGTGTCAGTACAGCTTGTTTAAGGAAGATTGCTACACGACTAAAGAAAGATAACGCAAATAAGGAATTTATAAAGGCACTTTGGGAAACCAATTATCATGAGGCAAAGATACTAGGTACACTTCTCATGAAAACAATTGAATATTCGCCTGATGAAATAGATTGGTTTATGTCGAGGATAGTTTCTTGGGATTTGTGTGATCTTTTCTGTAAAACAAATTTAATTCACTCTAAACATTTTAACTTCTATATTCACAAGTGGGTTACGATGAACGACTTATACTACAAAAGAGCAGCCTTTACATTGATTGCATCTATGTCCACTCATTCAGTCATAAACCATAAAGAGATTTCTGATTACCTTCTTCTATGCAAAAATTATAGTAACGATGAACGATTGCATGTAAAGAAAGCGATTTCTTGGGCGATTAGAGAGTTGGGAAAAATAGATATTCCAGCAAAAGAAATGAGTATAGAAATTGCTCATGATTTAACTAAATCTGATATAAAAAGCAAGATATGGATAGGAAAAGATGCTCTTAAAGAACTGGTTTTATTAGTTTCAGTTCCAGAAAGAAGTAGATTGATTTCTAAAAAATCTAAAATGGGCAAGAGTTCATTTGAAACAAACAACTAATTCCGTATAGTTCTTTTTTTCACCATATAATTTTAGTATAACAAAATCAAATTACTTTTCTGAATATATTATCTGCAAAGATTGTATTGTAAACTTTTATTTCGCACTTAACAACAAATCTAAAACTTCAAAAATATATTCTCAAACGAAACAAAGTTCGGTAAATTAGCTAACTCACGCTTATCGCTACTTTTAATAGAATACTTAAACAAAATGGAAATCAATAATAGAGCGTCGCTTTTTCTATTAAAGAACTAGCTGAGCTCTTCCAGATGATTGACTCGAAAACATACTTGATATTACTCAGGGCTTCACTTGAAAAAATACACTATTACTGGAATAAAAGCCATACGCTTATATATTCAGAAAATTCTGTTATAATCTGTTGTAATCTGTTGTAATCTGTTGTAATCTGTTATAATAGTTGATATAAAATATAAGGAGTGATTCGAATGTCTGTAAACTGTGTATCATGTGGCATGGAAATGAAAGCGGAATCAGATTTTGCCTTAGGAGATTCATCTAAAAATTATTGTAGTCACTGTACAAATGAAGACGGTACCATGTGGTCCTATGAAGATGCAAAAATTGGAATGACTAACTTTTTGGTTAGCTCCCAAAATATGAAAGCAGAGGACGCCGAATTAGCAGCCATTCAATATTTGTCTGAACAACCAGCTTGGAAGAACTAATCTATTCAAAGTTCAGAAAGTTTATTTTTTAGTATACGTTAAAACTTACCTCAAATTAAAACCAGAAATAATCTACCGATCTATTTCCCACACAAAATAAGAAACTCTTGAGAAAATTGTTTAATTCAAGTTCAAGAGTTTCTTATTTTGTGTATCAATATATAAACCAAAAAATTTATTGCAAATCTATATTCAGTTTCCGTATTGCTTTTTATGCACGTGACTTCGATAAAGATACATAAAAATGGGTTTCTTAACGTTTTAATTGATTTATTTTAAAAGCGCAATGTTACTTAAGGTTAGCTTTTTTTCCATTTTTTCGTTTTCTATGCTTCTTTGATAACCTTTTTCTTCGCTAATGACCAAGTTAACCAGCCGTTACGTGCTGATTGTACCAACAATAAAAAAATTAGAGAAAAAGTAACAAATCATGGGTTACGTCATGCCCATATGACCTTACTTTTAGAAGTTGGCGCTAGTGTTAAAGAAACCCAACGATTCCAACATGTGGAAAAAGTACCTAAGTTTTATTTGAAGTACAAAGATAGTAAGAAAAAAGAAGAACGTTTTTATGCATACCTCATCCACTTACTCGCTATTATTGATCGAATCGATGCACAGACAAGCGAAGTCAATACCGAAGAAATGAAGTTCATGGAAGATTATTTGATGCAGATGGAGACGTGGACGCTAAAGGAAATGAATAACGCAAGCATCATTTTGCCAATGTTGGCAGATGATATCCGCCCTTTATTCCTCTCACGCTTTAAAAAGAATTATCAGAACTACCGTGATTTTGAAGAAGACTGGTCTTTTAAATATGCCAATCATCTACTTAACTATGCCTTGATCCAGCTACTCTTTGATAGATATGAAGAAGCATTGTCTTTAGTTCCCGACCTCCAAACTTTAGTGAAAGAACATCCGAGTTTACAAGGACGCTTAGTCATCACATTGCGTCTTTCTCAACTTGAATTGATTGCTGCTGTTTTTCGAGAAGACGATGATTTCATCCGTTCAGAGACCCAACGAATCCAGACAATCTGTGATCTTTGCTTCCTAGATGAAGAAGTACGTATGGCCTACCTTCGAATCTCCGCAGAACACGTCAAAAGAGCCAGAGTATATAAAAAGCAAAAGGAAAAGAAAAGCACTCATCCTTAAAAACAGCTCTATTAAAAATAACGAATGATTAAAAAATTAAAATTAGCTATTAGACAAATAACTGTCCATTTATCTGCTACTCTCCATCATAATAGAAGAAAAAGTACCTCACCAACTTAATTTCTAAATCAAAAAATAACACCTACAAAAACAAGAAAGCGCCTTGTAATGATAGAATTGACTGATATTCGTTTTTTTGAAACTTCAATAAATGATTTACTTAAAGGTTTGTATTAGTTTACAAATAGTCGTAAACCCATGCCATTTATAGGAACATGCCAAAGAAGTAAAATAAAAATAGACATTTTTATTTTACTTCTCAATAGTACAACCTCTACTTTTTATCCAAAAAATACCAATAGTTTATTTAAATATGATCGGACGTTTTATCAAGAGATATCTTTCAATTTTCAACAAAGTCCACTCAAAATAGTTGAGTGGACTTTGTTGTTACTTATTAGAGAATATAATTTCCTCTCCAACTTTAAAATCTGGCCACTCATTGGG
Organism: Enterococcus sp. E4-150; assembly: GCF_035726465.1. Lineage (NCBI taxonomy): Bacteria > Bacillati > Bacillota > Bacilli > Lactobacillales > Enterococcaceae > Enterococcus > Enterococcus sp. E4-150. The sequence goes on from NZ_JAPRGK010000006.1 coordinate 112,174, forward strand.
TTTAGCAATTATTGCTCCTGGTAACACTTCATTTTCACCATCACGGAAATAGATAGAAACATGACCTAATTCATTGAAGTTTGCATTAGCTGCCGAACCAACCTCACCAATTATATATTCTTTACCAGCAATAGTAAGCTTTCCACCTTTTACTATAACATTCTTTTTTTCATCCACATGATCATGTATGACGCTAATTGAGCGTAATTCTGGTGTTGCTTTAGGACCAAAAAGAATCAAAAGACGCTCCTCTTGGAAATCTGGTACAAGGTCCCCTATTTCAGTGATTGTTGTTTTATACATCTTGCCACTTCCTCTCGTATTAATACAATTAAAGAAATTACATAGCAAAACTGTTTACTAAGTTTAACTTAAGCTAACGTAGAAAAAAATATATTTTCAAGTCGTATTTATTGATTACATGGTGTAAGTAGCGTCCAGTACTCTTTCATATTATCTAATTCTAGTCTATTAATAACTCATTCACCACTTTATCAGTAGTTACAATAACATTAATTAATTGATGTTCTAAAGCAAGTTTTATTGACTCAACCTTCTCTATTCCATATGCGATACCAATCACCGTAGGAATTTTTTTTATGTCTTCCAGATTAACACCGATCACACTTTTATTTAGCTGACAGTCAGCCTCTTTACCGTTTTCATCAAAAAACCGCGAGTTAATATCTCCTTTAATCCCACTTTTCTTTAGCTCAGAAATATCTTGTTCTTTGATATAGCCGATTTCAGCCATAGTACTTTTCTCGAATGGACTAGCAACCCCAACCAAGGCAATATCAACATCACGACCTTCTTCTATAACACTATAGATAGTAGGATTTTCGAATAAATCATCTTTAATACGTGGATTAGATACTAACGCTGGGGCGTAAAGATACTTAGCTTTTCCCCTCATTTTTCTTGCTAGATCATATGACAATTGATTGGAATGAATATCAACATAATCATCACCCATACCACCAATCAGTGGATATACTGTCACATCAGGTTGATTGGTGAAAGGATAATTATCGACTAGTTTTCTCAATGATTTTCCCCAAGACATTCCAATTTTTGTTGCTTTTTTTGATGCTTTTTGCAAATACAAAGCTGCTTGCCGACCAATCATCTTATCAACTTCAGATCCAGCTAAGTCCATTGTATCAACGACTATAGCGCTTTTCAGGTTGAATTTTTGCTCAAGTTTCCTTTCAAGTTCTACCGAGTAAACACTCTTGCTATTAATGAATATTTCAACAAGCCCTGCTTCCTTAGCATCAATTAAATTTTTAGAAACTAACGATCTAGAAACGCCTATAATTTTCGCGATTTCTGCTTGTGTCATCCCTTCTTCATAATACATTGACGCAATTTTAACCAATTCTTTTTCATCAGCGCGATCCATAACATCTCTCCTATTTGCCTTTTTAGTAAAATATAACATATAGATTGGCATATGACACAGATAAAAAAATTATTAGTAAAAATTGATTAATTCGTTTTTCTTGTATTGATGAAAAGTTATCTGGTTCTATAACAATTGCGCCTAGAAGAGCTTCAACCTTACTGAATTTGAAATAGATGGAGATATGTCTTAATTCTTTAAAGTTCTTATTTGTAACATTCACCAACGTAAGTAACGGTGTATTCATGTTGTCTCCAATTCATGAATCACATAATTTGTTTTTAACTCATTTGTTGTATTTTGTTCAAATAGAATCAGTAATTTTTCTTTTTCAAATGCAGAAATCATTTTCCCTACTTCTAAAACTTTTCATTAAACCAAATCATCTTCCTCCCTTAATACATTCCAATACTGAATACCCAAGCAATAACTACTGCTAGTACGCCAGTGATGACGCGACTATACAAAATAGCAGGCACACCAACGCGTACCGTTTCAGGTTTAGCTTCTCCTAAAGACAAACCTACTGGAATGAAATCACATCCTGCTTGTGCATTGATCGCAAACAATGCAGGTAAGGCATACACAACTGGGATTGTTCCTGCACCAATTTGTGTGCCAATCAATACACCAACGACCTGTGCGATAACTCCACCAGGTCCCAAAATCGGTGACAAGAAAGGCATACTACAGATAAAAGCAATCGCAAGCATGCCTATAATCGAATCAGAAAAAGGTGCCAGTCCTTTTGCAATTAAATCCCCTATACCAGTATAATTAATGATTCCGATAATCATGGAAATAAATGCCATGAACGGAATGATGTTCTTTAAAATCATATCTACAGCATCGCGACCTGCTTGGTAAAAAATCCCCATGACTTTCCCAATACCACGAGAAAATTTAACTAATATACTGTCTTTCTTAGCATTAGCTGAGACATGATCTGCTTTTACTTTGGCATATGTTTCAACAAAGTCTTCATCGACGACGGAAGCTGGACTAGTAGCCGCATTTGCTTCCGTCGTCACCACGTCCCCCACAACTTCCACATCTTCAGGCTTTACACCTGACACAAAAACATCCTCTGTAATATGTTTTGATAAAGGTCCTGATGGCGAAGATGGCAGTATATCCACGGTCGGAATACGTTTCATTGGATAAACACCGATACGAGCAGTACCACCACAATCAATAACTGCTGCCAGGATTTCTTCTTCTGGAACTGAATTAGAGAAACCATCAATCACTTCAGCACCACTTAAATCTGCCATCCGTTGCGCAACAGGGTGAATCCCACCACCAGTCACAGAAATGATTTTTGTTTTCTTACCTTCTGGTTGAATTTCTAAGCCTCGCCCCCAACCATTACTACCCTTCTTTACAAAAATTTTTTTATACATATTTCTTCCCCCTACATATGTTTAGCCAGATTATGCCACTTCTGTTTTAGCTGATGTTTCACGTTTCATTAAGAATTTAGTGATTTTTTCAGTAATGAAGCCACGTACAAAAATTATAACGATACCACATAAAAAATAACGAACTGCAAGACTCCCTTGATCATAACCGGCTTTCATAACACCATTGGCAATTCCAAGATAAACAAACAATTCACCAGCGTTTGCATAGGGAAACAGGCCAGTCACTGGGTGTAGAAATGAAACTACTGCATCGTAAAAGGCAGGTTTTTCATCTTCTTCAACGAATTTACCAAATGTGTAAGCCATAGGATTTGTCAATAAAAGAACAGATAGTACTGGCATAACAGTATATCGTAGCAGCAAAAACTTGGCGCTTGCTTTAATTGCTTTATTTACGCGTTCTTCACCAATAAAGGCAATAATAGAATAAGTAAACGTCAGCAAAACGATCAACAAAGGAATAATACCAGTCATAAAAGCCATAAATTGTTCTCCGCCAGCCTCAAATAAGCCAATAAAGTTTTTGCCAAACCATTCAATATATTTCATTTTTTTTCCTCCTTATTTTAAGTAACCGATTTCATTTTTTTGGATAAAAATGAATGAATCGCTCTCTGCTTAAGAGTTGGTTTTTCTTTGGCAATTTCATTTTTTAAATTTTGTGAAATTGTTTTTCCTGTCAAAACATCACACGGTTTAAACTGCGAAAAAATGGTTAGTCCAGCGTATATATAAGCTTCTGTAATAGTATCTTGACTATCTGTTATAACCACGAGTACTACCGAAGAAATCCAATTTTTTTCCACTTCAGTTGTTAACGTGTATCCAGGACATGTATCGTATCTTTTAATTAGTTTATTCATAAAAGCATTATAGTAACGGATTTGATAAAGACTGAGTAACACCTGAGCGACGATAATAAGTGTTCCTAAAATGGTTAAACCTCGCATAAAAACTCTCTCCTCCAGCCATCATTCTTCAATTGAAAATAGTGATGTCAATCTTTATTAATTGTAATTGAATTGTTCCCTCGTCACAAGACGAATAGGAGCCGTTTTGTATCATACAAAGATAATAAAGTACAAAAAAAAGCTGGAGGAAGATCATCTATTACAAATTATGCAAATGTTTCATCTTGTAATTTGCGTAGTTTATAAACTGTAGTTGATTCATCCAATTCTACATCTTCTATCGTTAAAAATGCACCATCTTTAATATTACGTTTAGCAATTGCTCCAGCAATCAACCCGATTGGAATATTAGCGTTTGTTACCATATCTTCATGTGTTTCTAATACACCACGAACGCAGAATCCACCAATACCATCAATTTTTTCACCAGCTTTAATATCTTTTTTCGCCACACAGACTGTTTCAGAAATTGGTGCTCCCATAGGTAAAATTGCTGTATCTTGCTCCAATACTGCACGAGCAATTGTAATTGGGGTTTCAAGTGAACATAAATGAAATGGACGATATAAAATGTGGTGATCACGATCTCCTTTCTTCATCAAGTAGTTCATTTCGTGGGCCACGCCTTCATTTTGTCCTTTAACAATACAAAAAATACCAGGAGCAATACCATCTACATACTCAACAACCCCAAATTTACTTAAAACTCCCCCATTTTCTTTTAGATCTAATTTATTGACAGTGCCATCCAAATCAGCTGAGATGCCGTGCATTCCAACCACATCAGGTACAAACCCCATTGCATTGGATAGTAAGTTCATTTCCCCCATTGTCTTTGTACCGTCTTGGAATGAGGCTAAAATTTTAGGACTCATCACTTGTTTTTTTGCTTTTTCAGCTGCTGTGTCAGGATTGGCATGAACCATCAATTTATTATTTTTTCCTTTACCAACAACCAAAACCTCCATACCCATACTTTTAGCAAATTCATACATTTGCATTGTTGCTGCTGGTTCGTCTCCATCTGATCCAGTATAAATCAAATCAGTAGCTCCATACATTTTATTCATTAATGGGCCAATGGTGATATCAATTTCTACATTTAGCAACACAATATGTTTTTTTGCCATCAACGATTCCAAAGAAATTTGTGCCCCTGCTTCAGGAACACCAGTTGCATCAACAATAATTTCAACTTTATCTGAGTTAATCACGTCTTTGAAATCTGGACTGATCAAAATGTCATGTTTTAGAGCCGAACTCGATTTATAAGCTTCTGCCGCACGATTAGCAGCTTCCAGGTTAATATCACTGATACCAGAGACAATCATCCCAGGAATAGTTGATATTTGAGAAATCATCCCAAAACCCATTTGTCCTGCGCCAATCACTCCAACTCTAATTGGGTGGCCATCCTTTTCTCGTTGTAATAATTTTGTATATAATGTCATGATTTCTCCTCCTTATTTGTCAAATGACAACAATTACGTCATTTGATTTTACAAAATAGTTATATCATTGTTTTTGTCAAATGTCAACTATATTACCAAACGACAAAAAGGGCTTATTATCGCAAATTACATTATTATAGATACTAAATGAATTCGATTGATCGTCGTCAAAGAGATCTTGTTCAGACAATGATGCATAAGACGAGATACATCGATGTTACTTTATAGCAAAAAAATCTGTCTCATCCTTGAACAAATTCCAGATGCATTGATCTATATCGATATAAATATTACTCGAACTTACGTGAACACTTAGCGTGATGCAAATGCCAGTTGGTGAAATTGCTTAACGTAATTTATCTCAAAAAAGCATACAAAAATGTTGTCAACAACAAAAAAGACGTTTCACAAACAATGTTGTGAAGCGTCTGAATCGTTGATCTACAAGATATATGAACGTTTTGAGCATTGAGATGCTTTACGAGCTTTCTTAAGACCTGTTTTTTTACGTTCGACCATACGTGCGTCACGTGTAAGCAAGCCAGCACGTTTAAGCGTTAAACGGAAATCCTTATATATCAACGTTTATAATGGTTTTTTTCACCATTTATTCCCCTTTAGAATACAGTATTAAATTCTTCGATTTACCTCAAAATATCAAAATCCAGACCCAAAAATTAAATGGAGTTTAGCCATATGTATCAAGGGATTAGATAACATTTCAAAAATAAAATAGACCCAATTTATTAAAATATGGAAAAAATTTCTATGTACGTGGGTAAAATAAAAAAGCCTAAAATTAAGGCTTTTCTATTTTTACCTCTAAACTAAGTTTTCTGCCATTAGCTCTGCTTGTGTAATCACTAAATCAATGGTTTCTAAATCTGTCTTAAATTTATTTTTTCTCAAAAAACGTTTGATTTCAACTCTCATTCGGGCTTTCTCAGAACTACGTTTTGTCCAATCAATTGTCATATTTTCTTCAATTGTTTTAGCGATACCTACTGCAATATCTTTTAGAACTTGTTCATCTTCATCCGAATTTTTAGAGATAACATCATAAAAGGCTTTTTCTTCGACTGTCAAGCCTAATTCTTCGCCTTCTTCTTTCATTGTTTTCATGTCTTTTGCCAATTCAATTAATTCACGAATGGCAATTTCAGAAGTAATTCCTCTAGTATTGTATTTATTGATTGATTTTTTCAATAGTTCAGAGTATTTTTCTGCTTGAACAACATTCGTTTTTTGAATAGACTTTATTTTTCCTGCTAATAAATTTTCAAGTAATTGTAAAGCAAGATTCTTCTGTGGCATTTCTTTAATTTCTTCTAAAAACTTATCAGACAAAATAGACAATTCAGCTTTTTCTAATCCTAGAGAATCGTAAATATCCACAATATCTTCCGTTACAACAGACTTAGAAATTAATTGCTTCAGTTCTTCATCGATTTGTTGAGGAGATTTTACTCCATCTACAAAGTTTAATTTAATTAAATATACTTTTACAGCTTTAAAAAAGGCAATTTCAGCGTTGTATTGTTGGACTTCTTCCTCTGTCACACACAAAGCATACGCTCGAGTGATTTCCGTTACTAAATCTTTAAACCTCTTAACATCTTCAACATCATCTAATCCTAAAATATAGTTTGCAGCATTTGTAATAACTTGTAATTTTTTCGCATAATCTGTTGAATTGAAATCAGAATAATCGAATTTATCTAAAATCGTATTGGTAATCAAGTCATATTTTTCTTTGACTAAATTCACAGCGACTTGGGTATCAATACCTGCTTGTTTTTGGTCATTTGGTGTATATTCTTGTAGAGCATTTTTCAAGTTCGGTGCAATCCCAATATAATCGACAATCAATCCACCTGTTTTGTCTTTAAATACACGATTTACACGAGCGATTGCTTGCATTAAATTATGTCCTTGCATTGGTTTATCAATATACATCGTGTTCATAGACGGAACATCAAAACCTGTCAACCACATATCTCGAACAATGACAATTTGAAGTTCATCAGAATCATCTTTCATTCGCTTCGCTAATTTATCACGTCTTGTCTTATTCCCAATAAAAGGTTGCCAATAATCTGGGTCACTACTTGAACCTGTCATTACAATCTTAATTTTCCCTTTATCATCATCAGCAGAATGCCAATCAGGACGAAGTTTAATTATTTCTTGGTATAAATCAATCGCAATTCTTCTAGACATTGTAACAATCATTGATTTACCGAAAGAAGCCTCTTGTCTTGTTTCAAAGTGTTTCACAAAATCTTGAGCCAATTTTTCTAATCGAGGTTGTGAACCTGTAATAGCTTCTATCCGACTCCATTTTGCTTTCGTTTTTGAAGCAACATCATCTTCTTGACCTTCCACAATGTCTTCTACTAAATCATCTATATCTAATCCATCAGGAAGTGATACAGGGATGATGCGGCTTTCATAATAGATTTTTACTGTAGCTCCATCTTCTACCGCTTGGGTCATATCGTATACGTCTATATAATCCCCAAACACAGCTTTTGTAGACTTGTCTGCACTAGAAATAGGTGTTCCTGTAAAACCAATGTAGGAAGCGTTAGGTAACGCATCTCGTAAGTATTTAGCATACCCGTATTTGATTGTGCCATCTTTATCATTCACATCCGCACTAAATCCATATTGAGAACGATGAGCTTCATCTGCCATTACAATAACGTTTCGTCTATCAGTTAATATATCCATTTGATTGCCTTCTTTAGGTGCAAACTTTTGCATGGTACTAAAAACGATGCCACCTGCATTGACAGACAATAACTCTTTTAACTCATCCCCATCATTGGCTTGTTTTGGTGTTTGCCGTAATAAATCACTTGATTGACTAAACGTTAAAAACAATTGGTCATCTAAATCATTTCTATCAGTTAAAACTACAACAGTCGGATTGTTTAATTCTTGCACCAATTTCCCAGTATAAAAAACCATTGATAGACTTTTACCTGAGCCTTGGGTGTGCCAAACAACCCCAATTTTATTATCTCCTTCAGTGCTAACCGCACGTTTTGCTTCTTCTACTGCACGATTCACTGCATGATATTGATGATAAGCCGCTAAAATCTTAATCGTTTTATCCCCATCAGTTTTAAATAAGATAAAATGATGCAGTAAATCAAGTAGTACTTCTGGATTGCACATTCCTTTTATCAACACTTCTAATTGACTACTAGCTGTTCCAGGTTCCACTTTCCCATCAATTGTTCGCCAAACCATGAAACGTTCTTCATTACTTGATAAAGTCCCCACTTTTGCTTGCACTCCATCACTAGCAACCATGAATTCATTAAACGTAAGTAATGAAGGGATTTCTTGTTTATATGTTTGTAATTGGTTATAAGCGTCTGAAATACCCACCGCTTCATCCGTAGCATTCTTCAATTCAAACAGCACAATAGGCAATCCATTGATAAATAGAATAATATCCGTTCTTTTGCGTTGATTATCCTCTTCTACAATAAATTGATTGACAGCTAAAAAGTCATTGTTTCTAGGTTCATTAAAATCAAATAATAAAATACGTTTTGTAACATTGCGATTGCCTTCTCGTGTAGGAATTTCAATACCATCTGTAATATATCTATGGAAAGTTTGATTATTGACCGCCATATCGGGATGTTTATGGACAGTAATCGTCTTTATTGCATCATCAATTACTGCCATCGATACATCAGGATTAATTGTTACAAGAGCTTCTTTCAAACGGTCTATCAAAACAACTTCCTTGTAGTCCTTTCGTTTAGACATCCCACTATCTTCTAATTCTTTGGCAGAAACAGAAGTATATCCCACTTCTTCTAACCAACGTAAAGCGACTAATTCTAATTCATTTTCGTTAAAACTGTATTCTTCAGCCAAAAATTATACCTCCTCATCTTCTGGTAATTCTACTTCTCCTGATAATAGTTTTGGTAATAATGAATCTCTAATTTCTGTTAGACTGTTTATCTCTTTACTTAAATTAATAATTTTATCGGTTAAACCAATCATAACACTATTAAATTTGTTTAAATCTTTTTTATTAGGTAAAAGTACCTTGTGTTTAAGAAGATGAGTAACTTTTATACTTGGCTGCACACTCCCAATATTATAAGTAATCAAATTGGACTTATTATATAATAAAAATTGGTATAAATGATATTCTAAGTGTTTTTTAGCTCTTAAACCAACAACATTTTGAGCAATTGTTCCTTTATCAGTCAAAAACATTTTTATTTCACCTATACTCCCAACTGTCGATATCAAAATATCATTTATTTTGGGATGACCACTTCTAAACCACGAACTATAGGTTTCCTCACTAACATATTTTTGAGCCTTGTTATAATTGACAACTCTACCGTTACCACTTAAAGTCTTTACATCAATAATAGGAAAATCTGTTTTATCTTTTTCTAAAGGTGGCGTTTTTCCTCTATTATCAACCACATCAACTATACTTTTTAATTCAGTTATTTCCCATCCTTCAGGAATTTTACCTAATTCACTATCAACCATCTTTCCACCACTTGATTTATATGGATTTCCATTTTCATCTGGAAATTCAAAATCAACAAACCATCGTTTGAACAATGTAGAAGCTAATTCTTCAAGATTAGAAATAATTTGATTGTTTAATTCTATTTTTGAGTCCAATGAGGAAAGTATTTTAGAAACAAGTAATTGATGATTTTCACTCGGTAATTTAAATGTATAATTTCTCATGGTTTTTAATGATACATTTTTTATTGTAGTTCCTGTATAATGTTGCTCTAGATATTTTTTGAAATCTGGAGACATAATCACGTACTTTATATAATCTTTATTCACATTTTCTATAACATTAAAATAACAAGCACTTTTCCCTAACATTACTTTTTCATTTTTATATACAGCCACATTACCAAGTGTTCCATTAATTGAGACTAGTATTGTCCTATCATTTAAATCTTTCTTATATTTATGATATTCTTCTCTGCTTACCTTTTTAGTATTTTCTTTAAACACAATTTTCCCGTCATCTAAATTGTTGCCATTAATAAAATAGTACTCACCATTATTATCATATATCGGAGTACCGTGTAATCCATCTCCTAATTTATCGACTACATCTTGTAGCTTAATTATTTCATATTTCATATCCAATCCCTCCAAGTGCTTTTCGGATATCTTCTTCTAATTGATGAGATTGAATAAATTGTTCCGATAACAATGTAGTTAATCGTTCCATTTTTTCTTCAAATGGCTCAGAATCTTCTATTTCATCTTCTAAACCTACATAACGACCCGGAGTCAAAATATAGTCTTGCTCCTTAACAGTTTCCAATGAAGCTGATAAACAAAAACCTGCTACATCAGTATATTCTTTGTCATTGGTTCCCTTCCATGCGTGATAAGCATCTGCCACTTTTTTAATATCTTCTTCACTAAACTCTTTTGTTGTTCTATCAGCCATAAATCCTTCATTTTTGGCATCAATAAATAAAATTTCACCTTGATGATTGCGTTCATTTTTTTTAGCTTTGGATTTTGTTACAAACCATAAACATGCAGGAATTTGAGTATTATAAAACATTTGACTTGGTAAGGTCACAATACATTCTACTAAATCATTTTCGATTAGATTTTTACGAATTTCAAACTCATCTTTTGTTGATGTAGACATACTTCCATTGGCTAATACAAAACCTGCAGTTCCTTCTGGTGCTAATTTAGACGCCATATGTTGAATCCAAGCATAATTGGCATTATTTTTTGGTGGTGTACCATATTTCCAACGAGAATCTTCTAGTAGCTTTTCTTGACCCCAGTCGCTAATATTAAAGGGAGGATTTGCTAAAATATAGTCCGCTCTCAACCCCTTGTGTAAATCATTTTGGAATGTATCAGCATTATGGGTGCCGATATTTCCGTCAATTCCTCTGATTGCAAGATTCATTTTACAAAGTTGCCATGTTGTTGGATTAAATTCTTGTCCATAAACGGAAATATCACCAATTTTCCCTTGATGCTTCTCTACAAACTTTTCTGATTGAATAAACATCCCCCCTGCTCCACAACAAGGGTCATAAATACGTCCTGCATATGGCTCTAACATTTCAACTAATAACGAAACGACTGAACGTGGGGTGTAAAATTCCCCTCCACCTTTTCCTTCCGCATTTGCAAACTTTCCAAGAAAGTATTCATAGGTTCTTCCTAAAGTATCAGTTTTACGGTTTTCGGAATCCCCTACTTTAATGTTAGTAATTAAATCGACTGTTTCTCCTAAACGAGTTTTGTCCAATTGAGGTCTTGAATAATTTTTAGGTAATACATTTTTCAAAGATGGATTCTCTTTTTCTATAGCAATCATCGCTTCATCAATCGTTTCGCCAATTTTTGGCGTTTTGGCATCACGATTGATTTTTTCCCATCTTGCTTCAGCAGGTACCCAAAAAATATTATCAGCCAAATATTCATCTTTATCTTCCGGATCCGCATACTCATCTTTGGTTAGTTCTTCATACTTTTCTTCAAAACTGTCTGAAACATATTTTAAAAATATTAATCCTAAAACGACATTTTTATATTCTGAAGCATCCATGCTTCCTCTTAGTTTATCTGCAGCTGCCCACAGTTTATCTTCAATTTTAAGTTCTGCTGAGACCATTATTTACTTCCTCCTAATCATTGTCATGCTTTACTATTATAACAGCTTTTAAGCAGTTTTAGGACAACAAAAAACCCATTCAAAATAGATTGGGTTTATCCGTTTGAAATTTTTGAGACATATGATAATGCAAAGCAATTGCTCTAGAATTCTCCTCTGTATAAACTGAAAAATCATAGTTTTCTTTTAGCTCATCCATCAATGCTTGTAATTTCTCATTATACTGTTTTGGATAATAGTTCCTTTTCCTCAAATGATGGAAATCTTTTTCGATTTCCACGTAAGTACGTTTTGTATTCATTTTTATCCATCATCCTTATTTAACTTAATCAATTATATCTATAAATCTTAATAAATCAACTCTGTAGACTTAGGTCTCTTATAAAAGATACGCAACACTTTTAATTTCATTTGAATAAATTTTAACTAATTTATTTTCATCACCTTTTAAAAATTCCTTTAACAACTGATTGGATATTTTCCTTATATTTTTGAGTGCCTATACAATCATTTAATGATGAATCTAAAGTTAGCAAAATAAAAATAGCGTGTTATTAATTAAAGTTTGAATTAATAATTATAACTCTAACACCTCATGTTAAACTTCCATATCTTTTATTGGACCAGAAAACTATTACTAACCAAACTATAGTTATATGTAATATGGATAAGCAGCTACATAATCTCAAATAAAAAAACATTAGATACTGATAATATCTTAAGATAGCGAGAGATCAAAACGAAAAAATATATTTTTTAAGAAATTAAAATAAAAAACACACCTTCCAAATAGAAGGTGTGTTTTGCTCGAACGATATTAACGTTTTGAGAACTGTGAAGCTTTACGAGCTTTTTTAAGACCTGGTTTTTTACGTTCGACCATACGTGCGTCACGTGTAAGCAAGCCAGCACGTTTAAGCGCTAAACGGAAGTCAGGATCAACTTCTAGCAATGCACGAGCGATACCATGACGGATAGCTCCTGATTGTCCAGCGTATCCTCCGCCGTTTACGTTAACAAATACGTCATATGCGCCTTTTGTTTCAGTAACAGCGAAAGGTTGATTGATTACTTCACGCAAGTCAGCATGTGGAATGTATTCTTCAACATCTTTTTTATTTACAGTAATTTTGCCAGTTCCTGGTACTAGACGTACGCGAGCAACTGCGTTTTTACGACGGCCTGTGCCGATATATTGAACTTGTGCCAATGAAATTCCCTCCTATTAGATTAAGTTTGTGATGTCTAAAACTTCTGGTTGTTGTGCTGCATGTGGATGTTCTGCTCCACCGTATACGTTCAATTTTGTAAATTGTTTGCGGCCTAAAGTGTTTTTAGGAAGCATACCTTTTACAGAAGTTTCGATCAAACGACGAGAATTTTTAGCACGCAATTCGCCAGCAGTGATTGATTTCAATCCTCCTGGGTAGTTGCTGTGACGGTAATAAATTTTGTCAGTCGCTTTTTTACCTGTTAATTTCACTTTGTCTGCATTGATGACGATGACGAAATCGCCAGTATCCAAATGAGGTGTGAAAGTTGGTTTATTTTTACCACGTAGTACAGATGCAACAACTGTTGAAAGACGTCCCAATGGAACATCAGTTGCGTCTACTACATACCATTTACGTTCTACTTCGCCTGGTTTGGCCATATATGTTGTACGCACGTTATTTTCCTCCAATTTAAGTTCTGATGTTTGACATACACTTCGAGTTTCCGGGGCTCTTTGTGGGGCAAACAATACCATTTAACATATTACCCGCTAATCTAGTCAATGTCAACGTTTTTCTGCTTGATTGAAAAATTTATATGAAACTTTACTTCTTTTTCTTTCTTTTATATAAAAGGGTCGTTTCCTGTCAAAATAAAAAACAAAAAGAGGCTGTGACAAAAGTCTTGTCACAACCCCTTATTTTAAATAAACGGCGGTCTCCTGCCAACTCCTCGGTCACAAGTCACAATATCCATAAAACATAAGAAGCTGTTTTTTGAAATTGTTTCTTGTGACTCGGAGCTGAACGGCAGGTTTACGACCTCTTGGTAAACGGTGTTCAATCAGCTGACCCTCGGTATTAGCTCAAAAAACGGCAAAATATGAGGAACTATTTTGACGTTTGTTTCTCTAATACTCAGGTCAAAACGCTGATTTCACAACCTCTTTTTCGGTCAAGTTCAACAACAGTTTTTACGCGTCGATCTCTGGCGCTTTGCCCAAATGAGCTTGGATCATCCAGATACGTTTTTCTGTGGCTGTTTTGAATTCGATAAAGATATCTTGTGTTGGATCGTCGCCTTCTTCTCCAGAAACTTCGATTCCTTTTTGGTAAAGATCTGCTAGATAACGGTAGCCTGCAACAAGTGTTTCCAAACGTTCTGGAATAGTACGATCCCAGCGGCCAATTTCATCAGGGATTTTCGTGTTATCTGCAAATTCACGCAATGTAGAATAAGGTGAACCGTCTAATGTGATCAAGCGTTCGGATACTTCATCTAACTGAGCGTTCAAATCATCCATGAATTCATCCATCATTGGGTGCAATGTAAGGAAACCTGGTCCTCTCATGTACCAATGTGTTTGGTGAACAACAACAGACATTTGGCTTAGATCTGCAACTAATTGATTTAATACTTCTTTGGTTTGTTGGAATTTCATCTTTCTTGCCTCCTAACATTTTCTTACACTTAAAATAATAGTAGACTTTCAATGAAAAGTACAACAAAATCCTTTACCTGAGAACGATTTTCATTTCGCTTTTTTATCCGTAAAGCCAATCATTTTTCAGAATCAGCTAATTCTTCTCGCAGTTCAGCAAATTGCTGATAAGTCTGTGCTAAGTGCTTTTGTGTCGAAACAAATAATGGATAGATTTTCTGATATTTTTTATGATCGTTTTCTTGTACTCCGACTTGCTCTTTCAATTCTATCAATTCCTGTGCTTCACTGATACTTTGAATCTTTCCAATGCTTCGCCAGCCTAAAATCACGGCTCCTAATGCGGATGCTTCTGTGACAGTAGGGAAAACAAGCGGGTAACCCAGTACATCAGCCATCATCTGACGAAAAATCGGAGATTGAGCAAACCCGCCTGTAGCACGGATTTCTGTGAGCTGATTTTCTTGGCAAACTCCTTTTAAAATCCGATAAAGGTTGAGACAGATCCCTTCTAGAATCGCCTTCATCATTTCTTTTTCTGTATGTTGCCGCTGTAAGCCGATAAAACTGCCAAACGCATCTGCGTCCCAAAGCGGTGCTCGCTCCCCAAGCAAATAGGGATGAAAAATCAGACCATTGGCACCCGCTGGCACAAAAGCAATAGCCGAAAGCAGTGCATCATATGGATTTTCTCCTTTTTCTTTAGCAGATTGAACGACTTCCTGTAAAAATGTATGCCCTGCCCAATCAAAGATGCCAGCACCATTGCTGGTCGCTCCTCCCACTACCCAATGTTTCTGATCCAGAACATAACAAAATGTCTCCAGTTCTGGATGGAACTGAGGCTGAGTAGTAATAAAACGAAGTGCTCCGCTCGTTCCTACGGTCAAAGCGGCGATCGTATCACCAAAAGCACCTAACCCTAGATTAGAAAGCGGCCCGTCTGCCCCTCCCAAAATAAATGATATATCATTTGGTAAACCTAGTTCTGCTGCTGTTTCTGACGGTAGACCTGTTACTTGATAGGTGGAAGGAAGTACTTGCGGCAATTGTTCTATCCGAATGTCCAAGTAGTCAAGCACTTCTTCTGCCCATTGGAATTCATGGATATCAAAGTATCCAGTTCCTGAAGCTGTTCCGTAGTCGCTGATCAGTTCGCCAAACAATCTATAAAAGATATAGTCTTTGATACCGACAAAATAAGCAGTTTTTTTGAATAATTCAGGTTGGCTGTTTTGCAGCCACTTGATTTTGTTCAATGGTGTCATTGGATGAATCGGTGTCCCAGTCTGCCGATAAAATTCTTTGCCAAGCACGGTATATTTCAGTTTTTCTGCTTCGTCCGCTGCTCGATTATCTGCCCAAGTGATCATTCGAGATAACGGTGTTTTCTCTTCATCCAACAATATCAGGCTATGCATCGCAGAGGAGAAGGAGACAAATTGAATGATTGTGTCTGAAGGCAACTGTTTAATTACTTCTTTTATAACGGTGCAGACGCCTTGAAAGATCAATTCCTGATCTTGTTCTGCCATCCCTTGTGTTTCTTGGATCAAAGGGTAGCGAAAATAAGCGGATGCTGCTTCTTGGGCTTCATCTGTGAAAGCAACTGCTTTGGTTTGTGTGGTTCCGATATCTAATCCGATTGAAACGTTCATTTTTTCACCTCAAATTTTATGTATGTACAAAAATTTAGTTTCAGCTTGCGTATCTTGGTTTTGAAAAGGGGGAGATAGCGTGTTACTTTATTTTATCATTGGTTGCTGTATCGGGTCATTTTTATGTTTAACCGCCCAGCGGATTCCGTTAGGTCACTCTATTATTTATCCTAGATCTCATTGTGTCAAATGCTGTCGTTCGCTTTCTTGGTATGAATTGATTCCGATTCTCTCGATCATCGTCCAACGATTTCGCTGTCGCTATTGCCGGTGTCGGTTGCCCTTCTACTATTTGTTGGCAGAAGTCTTATGTGGTAGTCTTTTTGCCTGGTTCTTTACTTTTTCTTCTGCAAGAAATTATTCGACATTCATATGGATGCTTTCGGCTTTGCTATTTTCGTTGATGGATTTATTTTACTTCATGGTCCATTCTCACACGCTATTCTGCTCCTGGGCAGTCTTATGGATTTTTTGGTTGCAGGCCGGCGTCTTCCAATGGCAAAGTGTGCTGTTAACATTTATCGTAGGCGGTGTGTGCCTTCGCTATGGTCAATCCTATCTCGGAGCTGGTGATACTCTGTTGATGCTTTCTTGAAGTGGTGGCTTGTCTCTGGAAGAGTTGCTTCAGATCTTGTTTCTTGCTAGTCTGTTTGGAATATCCGTTTTTTCTGTTTACTTTATCTGTCATAAAAAAAAGATGGAAAAACTGCCTTTCATTCCTTTTTTGAGCAGTGCGTTGCTGATTGTCCTTCATCTTAGGTATTGAAAAGAGGTTGTGACAAACGACTTGTCACAACCTCTGATATATAGTGTTCTCTTACCAAATCCTTGTGACTTGGAGCTAGGCGACAGGTTCACAACCTCTCCACTAAATGGTGTTCAATCAGCTGACCCTCAGTATTAGCTCAAAATGCTGGTTTTACAACCTCTGATATACGGTGTTCCATAAGTAGCTTTTTCGGCTTCTTATTTCTTGCCGCCCCAATGTCGACGAATGAAACCGGCACGTCCAGAACCTTCTCGATAAAGATTGTAATGGAGCTTGTTTTTCTTGTAATAATCCTGATGGTAATCTTCTGCAGGATAAAATTCGCTTCTTGGTTCGATTTTTGTCACGATTGGCTTATCAAATCGCCCGCTGTCTTGCAATGCTTGTTTTGAACGCTCTGCAATGTTTCGTTCTTCTTCATCATTATAGTAGATCACTGGTCGATAAGAATCACCACGATCAGCGAACTGTCCTAACGCGTCAGTCGGATCGGTTTGCTGCCAATAGATTTCCACCAACTGATCATAAGAAATAACTTCTGGATCATATTCGATCTCTACTGCTTCTGTATGCCCTGTTGTGCCTGTTGTTACTTGTTCATAAGTTGGATTTGGTACATGCCCGCCAGTATAACCTGATGTCACAGAAATGATCCCTGGCTGCTCTTCAAATGGTTTGACCATACACCAAAAGCATCCGCCTGCGAAAACTGCTTTTTTTGTCATATAAAATCCCCCTTTTTTCTCATCATACCTTGATTTCCAAAAGGAGGATAACGTTTTGCTTGTGACAAAAAAAACGGAAACTATTATATACGTGATACGGCTTCTGATAAATGCCAAAACGAACGTACTTGATCAAAAACGGTTAAATCAGGAATCACATATTCAGCAGAAGGAAGATTTATGTTTTCACCTATTCCCAATACATGCATGTTACCAGCCAAAGCTGCTTGACAGCCAGCTTCTGAATCTTCAATGACCAAGCATGCATTTGGCGGTACATTCAATTGCTGTGCTCCTTTGAGAAAAACTTCTGGATCAGGTTTTGCTTTTGATACTTGCGTGCCGTCAATAAGGACATCAAAATAACTTGTCAAATTCGTTTTTTCTAAAATGAGACGTGCATTTTTGCTTGCTGATCCCAATCCGATCTTGATGTTTGTTTTTTTCAAGTACTCAAGAACAGCTATTGCACCAGGCAAAACGGATGTTTCATCCATTTTTTGAATCGCTTGAAGATATAGATTGTTTTTTTGCTCAGCAAAGGCTGATTTCTCTTTTTCTGAGAATTTCTGTTCCATTTTTCCAAATGACAGCAATCGCTCTAGTGACTCGGTTCTGGATATTCCTTTCAGTTGCTCGTTTTCTTTCTCAGTGAATGGAATGGACAGCTGGTTAGCTAAAACCAGCCACGCTTCGTAATGATAACGAGCTGTGTCTACAAGAACGCCATCTAAATCGAATAGTGCTGCTTTGATTTTCATCGATTACCTCCTTGAAAATGAACGACTTGAAGTAAAGATGCGATGTTTTTAGCTGTGCGATGAAGATTATCAGTGGCTTGCTGTAAAGCTTCTTGTAAAGGCACAGCTGCAGGAAGGATCGGAAAAACGGCCGAAATGCCAACATCTGCTGCTTTTTCGCTTCCTTTACCAACACTTCCGCAAATAGCTATCACAGGAACGCCCTCTGGTACTCTTCTAGCAATCCCAACTGGCGCTTTTCCTTTTAGACTTTGTCCATCTAGACGTCCTTCGCCTACGATTACGAGGTCTGCTTGCTGTACCCGTTTATCGAACTCCAGTAAATCCAATACGTAGTCGATGCCAGAGACTATTTTCCCTGAAGCAAATGCTAACAGTCCTGCACCCATTCCACCACCAGCACCACTGCCCGATGCCTCGATTACTTGAGGGGCAAATCTCATATAAAAATCATGCATGGCTTGGTCAGCCACTGCTAATTCATTTTCTTTCAAGCCTTTTTGTGGTCCGAAAACAAAAGAAGCGCCTTCTTTTCCGCATAAAAGATTAGTAACATCAGTAATGACAGTGATTTTGGCTTTAATCAGCTCAATAGGCACGTTCGTTTTATCAACTGTAGCAATTTTACCTAGATTTTCTCCCAGTGCTTCTACTTTTTGATTATCTTGATCATAAAAAGCATAACCTAGACCTTCTGCCATGCCGATGCCGCCATCGTTGGTACTACTTCCGCCAACGCCGATGATGATGTGTCGAACACCTTGTTGCAACAATTGTCGTATCAGTTCTCCTACTCCTCGCGTGGATAACCTAAGTGGCTGTCGTTGGTTTAGTGGGACATCTTTCAATCCGACGATTTCTGCCATTTCAAAAATCGCAGTTTGACCGTCTGAAGCGTACTGGATTTCTTTGTTTTTGCCAAATGCATTAGTAACGACTGCTGTTTGCCGCTTCAACCTTAAACTGTCTGCTAATGATGAAACCGTTCCTTCTCCTCCATCGCCTATAGGTAGCAGATCATATTCAGCCTGAACAAAAACTTCTTGAAAACCTGATTGAATGGCTTGTGCTGCCTCTAAGGCTGTCAGACTTTCTTTGAAAGAATCTGGCGCAATCAGAATACGCATTATTTTCCCCTCCGTTCCAAGATCAGTTCTTTTTCCAGCTGGTATTGGTCTCCATTGACAAAAATAGGTAATGTTTCTTTCGTCTCTTTTTTTATTACTATTTGTTTTTTTGTCAAAACAAATAGCAACCTGTGATTTTTCCAAATAAAAGGAAAAGAAATTTTTTCCCATGCTGAAGGAAGTCTTGGAGAAATAGAAAGAGTTCCATTCGTTACTATAATACCTGAAAAACCAAATATAACTGCTAGCCATAGTGCTCCTAATGAAGCAGCATGAATTCCGTCATCTGATGAATGCGGATCTGGTCCTAAATCAATCAGGCACGCTTCTTGGAATAAATGATACGCCCATTCCATTTCTTGGATACGACAAGCCTCTATGGCGTGAATCGCTTTACTCAACGATGAGTCGTGGATTGTTTTGTTTTCATAGTAATGCAAATTCTTAGAAACGATTGGTTGAGAAAAATACTCAGGTAATAAGTATAACAGCATGACAAGATCTGCTTGCTTGCTGACTTGGAGTTCATTTACTTCGCTACGGGCATAATCAAGTAAAATAGACTGGCTGCCAGGACGTTCTTTGTAAGTGGTCAAATCAATAACTGGCTTACTGAGATACGTGTCATCTTGCGGAATCAGCTGTTCTTTGTTAGGCACTGGCAAATATAACTTGTCTAAAAAATTTTGACATTCTTTCAAAAAAAGCGGATCGCCAGCTTGATATTTAACAGCTAAGGCCACATTATAATGCGCCAGATAGTTCGTATATGCATTATTGTCGATATATTCTGTGTATTCATCTGGACCAATGACTCTGTGTATCTCTAAATGATCATCGACTTTTACAGCTCTGCTCAGCCAAAAAGCTGCTGTTTCATGAATGAGCGTTTTTCCCTTTGTTTCTAAAAACGATTGATCCTCTGTTGCTTGGACATACTCTTGAACGGCATAAGCAAGGTCTGCACTGATATGGTGTTCTGCGGCAGCTGAAGCAACTTCTTGTCTTGTTCCGGTTTTGATATTCAATGCAGCAAATTTGGGTGTCTCTTCCTGACCAGTGTGTGCGCTTTCCCATGGGAAAAGTGCACCTTGATAGTGATAATCTCTTGCTTTTTGCCGTGCGCCTTCTAATCGATCATAACGGTACAGCAGCAAATTCTTTGCTACTTCAGGAAACTGATATAAAAAGAAAGGCAGGATAAAAATTTCCGTATCCCAGAAAACATGCCCTTTATAACCTTCGCCAGTTAGTCCCTTCGCCCCTACACTAACACTTGGATCATTGCGGGGAGTCATAATCTGTAAATGGTAAGCAGCGAAGTCCATCGCTAACTGATCGAAAGAAGAATCACCTTGGATCGTTATCCGATGCTGATGCCAAAAATCTGTCCAATAAGACATCGACTGCTCTAAAATTTCTGTATAACTAACGCTTTTCTGGGCTTGGGCAATACTTTTCTTAAACGGGTCTGTTTGCTGAAGAGAGGTAGAGAGCACGATGATCTTCTCCAGCGTAAAGGACGTATTTTTTCTGATCTTTTCTGAAAAGGAAGCGGTGATCCGGCGATTTTTTGCTTGGAATACACCTGCTTTGTTGAATTTAGCTGCAATCCCAATATCAATTTTACTTTCTGTTGTCTGGTAGGATGCACTGATCAAATCGTCACCAAATACTCGCAGTTCTTTTTCAACCAACTGCTGTGTACCAAAATTGGTTTGCTGTCCATCGATACCTGTTTTCACGTCTACTTGGCAGTCTTCGGTCAACGGCTTGATGACCACTTTCAGGGCTGCCTGATGGAGATTATTTTGATCAGCCACACGACAAGTAATGACTTCCACTTTTTTTCCTTGAGCAGTTTCAATGAGCGCATAGCGTTTAAGCTCTCCCATTTCTAAATCTAGTGCCCGCTCGTATGCAAGAACTTTCATCGTCTCAAGAGAAAAATGTTCACCGTCGATTTTTATTTCCCATCTGATGACATCTGGAAGATTCACTAACTCGGCTGATTCTGCTCCTAAAGGTCGGTTATATACACCAGCTGCAAACATTCCCCTTACTTGATTCCGATAGTCTTCCTCCTGGCTTCCTCTAATACCAAAAAATCCATTCCCAATGGTCATCTGACTCGCATACTTATTGATATACTCTAAATCAAATTGTTTTTCTTCTACTTTCATAAGGTAATAACTTCTCCTGTTTCTGCCGAACGATATAAATTTTCCACCAGATTCTGGATGACATATCCTTGCCAGCCATCTGCAATCATCTGAGTTTGGTCACCGAGCGCCCGATTCACAAAATGAGCCATACTTAGTTCATGTGGGTCATTAACTGGTGTGGTCTTTTGTAAGGAAACCAGCTTTCCATCTACATCTTCGAATAGTTCGCCTGGATACAGATTAGCACCTGCCTGATCGCCACAAAAAGCCACATTCAGTTTGTCTTCTCTAATATTCAAAGCAAACGAAGTATTCAGTTGGATGATCTTGCCGTTTTCTAATTCCAGTGTGCCAAAAATTGCATCTTCTACTGTGAATTTGCTTGGATCCCATTTCCCGAATTTCCCTGAATTTTTTTTCGTACCAATTTTTTGGAAGCTGTACGCCCGAACGCTTTTTACTTTAGGAAATCCAGTAATATACATCGCTGTATCAAGCATGTGAATGCCATAATCGATCAAAGGCCCGCCTCCTTGAAGTTCTTTGTCGATAAACGTTCCCCAGCCTGGAACACCAGACCGACGAAGCGCATTCGCTTCTACGTAATAAATATCCCCGAGAACATCAAGATAATTCTTGATCATTGTTGCTTCGTCAGAAAAACGATGCTGGAATCCATAAGCCAAAATCTGCCCGTTTTTATCGGCTGTCTCTGCCATCTTTCTTGCTTGATCAGCTGTCATAGCTGGTGGTTTCTCGCACATCACTGAAGCATTAGCTTCGAGGGCAGCCAATACATGTTCGAAGTGAAAGCGATTGGGTGTACAGACACTCACGATATCGGGAGAAATCTCATTCAGCATTTGTGTAACTGATGTATACGCATGAGAAAATCCTGTACGTCGGCAAAAGTCTTCTGCTCGCTGGCTGACTGGATCAACCACAGCGGCCAATTCTAAGACATCTGATCTTTTTTGATAATAAGCAGCATGTACTTTTTCTGCTACTTGTCCAGCGCCTATGATTGCTACTTTCTTCATTTATTTCTCCCTCCTTTGCTTATTTACTTATTGTTTTTCTTTCTCTATTCTTTCTCTAAATCATTTAAATGACGCGCTGTTTCCAGACAGTTTTTCAAGTATTGCAATGATTCCTGATAAATTTTCACTTCATTTTCTCCTCGCAAACGACATTCATATACCATATAACCTTCATACTCATTTTGAAGTAGCGTTTGAAAATGGCGAGTAAAATCAATTGCGCCAGATCCTGGTTGGTAGCGATGATTATCTGCTAAATGGATATGACCCACATACTCTTTTTGCGTAGTCAATGCTTTTGAAATATCATCTTCTTCAATATTCATATGATAAAAATCAGCGATGATCTGCACATGTTTCAATTGATTAGAGTCAATATAATGACGCGCATCCGCTAACAAATTGATCATATGGTCTTGGTATCGGTTCAAAGGCTCCAAATAAATAACCGTACCTGTTTCTTCGGCTACTTTATCTAAATAACGAAGTGATTCGCTGACTGCTTTATAGTCTCCTTCTTTGCTTCGGGGTGAAACCATCGGCGGTAATCGATAAGTGAACATTCCCCAAGCTGCTGGGATAACGATTCCTTTGCCTCCAACCTCGCTTAGTGCACGCAAAATCTCAGCAATTTGACGTACACCATTAAGACGCCGTTCTTCGATAAAGTCACCGATCCACCCATCGTAGCCGTTACAAGCTGTCACTACTGGGATCCCTGTTTCTTTGATTGCCTGTTTGACTGTGTCGATATTTTCTATTAACAACTTACCGTCGATTTCGTATTCTTCAAATCCACAGTCTTTGATAAATCTAAATTTTTCTAAAATGTCTCTTGGGAAAAATGCTTGATCTTGCGTACCGAATTTCATTGTTCTCCTCCTTGTACTTGAACACCCATTTTGATACTTTCTTCTGGGTGCTGATCTACATAACGCATGTAAGCTTCTGCGCTTTCTACAAATGGCACAACTGGATCAATGATTTCTTCACAATCCAAGTAACCGTTCATCAATAATTCCCAACATGTGTCCTCGATTCGTTTACGGTTCCATCTTGGGTAATCTGGGTTTGGTTCACTAGATGCTCGAGCAAAGACGATTTTTGCATTATTGAAATGTGCTTCGCGACCAAGATTAAACCCAGCTGGAAAAGGTTTAGCAAAGGCAACATAAGAAATGATCCCGCCATAGCCGATCCCTCTTAAAGAAGCTTGTAATGCGGCAGCACTGCCACTCGTTTCAATAACTGAATCTACTCCACGTTTATCTGTCAATTCCTTTAGACGAAAACCGACATCTGCTTTCATAGGATCTAGCGTGTAATCGGCACCGTATTTTTCTGCTAATTCTCTACGTTGCGCTATGGGATCGATCCCAACGATGGTAGTAGCACCTGCTTTTTTAGCTAATTGAATCGCAATTTGCCCGATAGCGCCTAAACCGAAGATTGCTACAGCATCACCTGCTCGAACATGTGCTTCCCGGATACCACCTAAAGCGAATTGAGCAGGATCGTAACATACTGCATTTTTCCATTGATCCAACCGATCAAGTTTACGTAGTTTATAATTATCAACACCGTTTGTAATCAGCGTTTCACGAATGGGTCCATAAGTGCAGACTAACTCTCCTTTTTGATACTCTGTCACCAAACTGCCCGTTTCTTCGATCGTACCGACAATCATATTTCCTAATTGAAATTCGCCAAATACCACACCGCGTTGGCTTCCTTCTTCTCTTGGCAAGAATAGGCGCCATTCTTCCGAAAATTCTTCATCGATAAATGGACTTAATCCTCTAAAGTCGACAATTTCTGTTCCTGGTTTTGGAGTAGCGAAAATTACTCGGATACGTACTTCGTTCTTTTCGATCTCACGGTCTTCGTAATCTTTGAATCCGGCTATTCTTGGTTCTAATGCAACTAATTTTTTCATCTTTTCTTTCCTCTTTCTTTTCTTTTTATCCTTTTACGCCGCCTTCGACTAAATCACCTTTAATAAATCGTTCAGATAACGCATACATAATGATGACTGGTAAAGCGGTCACCAATGAAGCGGCCATCATTCGTCCCCAAATGTAGTCTGGTGTACTGAATAATGTGTTCAAACCGATTGGTAAAGTAAATTTTTCGGAGGTCGACAGGAAAATCGAAGCAAATAAATAATCATTCCACGAAACCATAAAGCAATAAACGAAGACAGAAATGATTCCAGAAATAGCCAATGGTATAATGATCCGAATAATAATCTGGATCCGGCTAAGACCATCGATCATTGCTGCTTCTTCAATATCAGTCGGAATCGTGTCAAAATAACTTTTTAGCATGAATATCGCAGTAGGAAGTGTTTGAACGACCATCGTGATAATCAGTGCTGTATTGGTATCATACAAACCTAGACCGGAAATGATTTTAAATAATGGAACAACGATCAAAATACCGGAAAACATATAAACGGTGTAAAAGCTAGCATTGATTTTCGAGCGAGCTTTGAAGCGTAGTTTTGACAAAGCGTATGCCCCGCTGATCCCAATCACTACTGCAGTTACGGAGGCTATCAAGGAGATCACTAAACTATTTTTGAAATACATGATGAATGGAAAAATCTCAGCATTGAAAATATCCTGATAATGTTCAAAAGTCCATTCTTTCGGAAAAATAGTTTGTGTCGTTGCAATTGCTTCTTGTGAATCCTTGAATGATGTCATCAGCATAATCAAAAATGGAAACAAATTGACAGCTAATAGCAACAAAATCGTCGCGTAAAATAAGATTTTCCTGCTCTTTTTATTTTTCATTTCAAGTCCACCTTCTTTCGTGAGAGCAAGACGACCGCTGCAATAATGATGAACAATAGAATCGATATAGCTGCTGCTTTTCCAAGATCATTGAACGCAAAGGCTGTCTGATACAAATAAACGCCTAAGATATTGACTTTATTCGTCAGTAGATAGACATCTGTAAACATATAGAACATCCAGATAGATCGTAAAACAATCACAGTTGCTAGTACTGGTTTGATTGCCGGCAGTGTCACGATCTTGAACTTCTGCCAAGCATTTGCACCGTCCATTTCAGCTGCTTCATAAAGCGTTTTGTCGACTGTTTGCAAAATAGCCAAAAATGAAATAAACGCATACGGATAGTATCTCCAGATCGCAAACAAAACGACCATAAAGAAGCTAGCAACTGGCTGGTCGAACCACAGCGGTGCTTCGTTGAAAAGCTGCAACCTATCTACTAACAGATCATTGACGATTCCATAACTATTATTGAACATATATTTCCAAGCAAAAATCAAAGAAATAGATGGCGTAACATAACTTAATAAAATCAGTGAACGCACCGTTTTCCTAAATCTGAACTTGCGGTTAAGCAAAATAGCTACGGCTAATCCTAAAGCTGTACTGCCTGCTACAACTAAGAATGTGTAAGCAACTGTTAAACCTAAAGAACGATAAAATTCACTATCACTTAAAATTTCAAGATAATTGCTTAATCCGATAAAAACGGCGTCTAAGTTAGGATTCAGCGGCATATCGAAAAAACTGATCTGAATATTGGAAAGCATTGGAATCAGCACTAAAACAGCTAATAAAAGCATGCTTGGTGCTAAAAGTCCCATGGCTAATTTTAAGTCAGAATGTTTCCTTGGACGATTCATTGAAACCTCCCCCTGATAATCTGCCAATAGCTATCTACTTTTTTCGAACACCATTGGCAGAACTTCTTGTTATTTCGTATTTTTTTGTGCGTCAGCTAAAGATTGATCGACATCTTCGTTTCCGACAGTTACTTGGTTCACTGCTTTTCCGATCACACCTGAGCTTGTGATATCTCCCATTTTCGTGAAATTCTTTTCCCCGACTAGTCCAAAGACTTGTACTTCATCAAAAGCACTAGCAATCTCAGATGGCAACTCGCCAAAAGACTTGATGACTTCATTTTCTTTGTAACCATCCAGTTCGACTACTTGTTTATTCACTGGTTGAGCACCACCAGGAGACATCAAGACCCACTTTTCCATGTTTTTCGGTTGAGATAAGAAAGCTGTGAATGCTTCAGCAGCCTCTTTTTGTTTCTCGTCTAGACCAGAAGAAATCGTCAATCCAGATACTGTGCCATAGACAGCTTGATCTTTTTGTGTTGGGATAGCAAAACCGATATTTTCTGAGTTCCCCGCTTCATAAACAGAAGGCAAAATGTAAGTTGAATAGATTGCCATTGGTGCTGTTCCATTCATGAAAGCATCTTTGATTTCTGTCACATCATTAGAGCCTGGCATCGTGTATTGGGATAAGTTTTGATAAAACGACAATGCTTCTCTCATCTTTTCCGTATCGATCGTTACCTCGCCTTCATCATCCAAAACATTTGCTCCATTTGACAAAGCAAATTGAGAGAACGCTTGCTCACTCATTGTTCCTTCAGCAGTAGGCATAGCAATTCCATATTGTTTATTCTCTTTATCTGTGAAATGTTGAGCAATTTTTAAAATATCATCCCAATTTTCTGGTTCTGAAAAACCAGCTTCTGATAATTTTTCTTTGTCATACCAAATACCTTGAACCCAGCCGCTAATTGGTGCAGCAATATAGCTTTTTCCATCTTCTGAACGAACAAGGTTTTTGGCTCCGTCATAATAATTATCTTCTCCAGCTTCCTCGATAACGTTTTGGACTGCCGTCTGATCGATCAGTTCATCTTTATCCATCACTTTAGCAAAATCCTGACTGACTTCCATTACTTCTGGTAATTTACCGGAACGAGCTAACGTAACGATTTTCGTATTGAACGCTGATTCTTCTACCGGCACTTGCTTGATTTTGATGTCTGGATTTTCTTTTTCAAAATCAGCAACCAGTTCATTGATCACACTTAATCGTTCCTGTTCGACAGAAGAGTGCATGAATTGAATCGTTGTCTGTTGTGATTCGTTAGAGCTTTGACTTTCACCACAAGCAGTAAGAAGAAATCCAGTAGCTAGCAGACAGATAGTAACAATAATTTTTTTCATTTTTTTCCACCTCTTATTTTATTATTTTCAGCCACATATATTCATACGGCTGGAATATCAACTTTCGCTCTTGACTGCAATGGATAATTTGTCCAGAAAACAGGTCTAGGTAATCTCCTTTTGGTAAAAGATAACCTGCTGATTGATTGGAAAAATTATGGATAACTAAGACTTTCTCTTCCTTCGCTTCGCGAATAAAACTGATAAAAGAATCTGCTGAGTCCAGTAAGTAAATCAAACTATTCGGATGGAAGGCTTTTTCTTTTTTTCGAATAGATAGCATCTGGGTCAATTCACCATATACTGCTGTTCTTAATGGATCTGTCTGCAACTCTTTCTCAATATCAGCTAACAAAAATTTTTGCCGATTGATTTTTCGATTCTCTCCTGTTTTTTCTACGCCTTTGTAATCATTTCGACTTCCCAGCACACTTTGAATATAAATTGCCGGCACGCCTGGTAACGTTACCAAAAATGAATGAGCTGCTAAAAAGCGTTTGCTTCTCCATTCCGTCGTATCTGTTGGAGAACTTAACGCATCTAGATACGTAGCGTTTATCTCATATGGACTGGTCGTTCCATCTGGGTTTTTCTTGTAGTTTACTCGGGCACCCTCTTTCTTCAGCTGTTCCACTAATTCAAGGATCGTTTTTTCCGGCAGAATACCTCTTATCGGGTTTAATCCGATTCCGTCATGGGAAGCTAAAAAATTAAAAAAGGTCGTTTTTTTCGATGTAAAATTGATTGTTTCTAACCATTCTTTCAACTTACTTGTATTTCCCGAGCGTATCGCGTGAAGAGTCAAAGGTGGCAGTGAAAACTGATAGACCATCTGTGCTTCATTCCTGCCATCGCCAAAATAACTAATATTATCTTTATGTGGCACATTTGTCTCGGTGATCAATACCGTTCCTGGAGCTGCTTCATCAACGATTGCACGGAATAACTGAATAATCTTATGCGTTTCTGGCAAGTGTATACAAGAAGTTCCTAGTTCTTTCCATAAAAACCCCACAGCATCCAAACGAATAAATGAAGCGCCTTTTTCTAGGTAAAACAAAAGAATATCGATCATTTTCAATAAAACTTCTGGGTTTTTAAAATTCAAATCTACTTGATCTTCGCTAAAAGTCGTCCATACATGTTTTTCTTTCCCGTTTTTGTCGATGAAAGTTGTAAGTAGTGGACTAGTCCTTGGTCTAGTCACGCTGCTTGTATCTGTATCCAGTGGCAAATCAATAAAAAAATCTTTGTACGTATCATTCAAGTTTAAATATTCCTGAAACCAAGTACTTTCGGCAGACATATGATTGCAGACAAAGTCGAACATTAACCGTGTTTCGCTTCTCATTTCTTCTACATCGTCCCATGTGCCCAAATGGTCGTTGATTGCCTGATAATCTAAAACGGAGAAACCATCATCAGATGTATATGGAAAAAATGGCAAGAAATGAACAACACTAAATGTATCTGCCAAATACTTCCGATAAAATTTTTTAAATGTACGCAAAGTTGGTTGCTGCTCTTCAAAAAATTGATCCCCATAAGTAATCAAGAAAATATCTTCTTCGTCCCAATGCAGTTTGCCTGCCTGGCCTTTCTTCTGCTGATAATCACTGACTTTTTGTTCAATCATAGAGGCGGTTTTCTCAGCCAAATCTGAGTCGCGATAAATCGCTTGTAAAAGTTTTGTATACATCGGATTCCCCTTTCTTTTTTGGGAGCGTTCCCAACGATTTGATCATATTATGGAAAACGCTTACTGTCAATAGCATTTTTTTAAATAATTTTGATATACAAAAAATACAAATAAGAAAGCTTATGTATCAATAGTTAATAGCTTCTTAAAAAAATATGGTCTCTCATGATCATGCAAGCTATTCCTAAATTTTCAAAATCATAGACAAAAAAGAATGTCTATTGTACTATGGAATTATTCTAAAACGCTCCCAAAAAGGAGGTGCATATAAAATTGAAACCTACTATTTATGACATTGCGAACAAAGCCAATGTCTCCAAATCAACTGTCTCCAGAGTATTAAATAACCAGCCAAATATCTCTGATAAAGCAAAAGCAAGTGTACTTCAAGCAATCAAAGAATTGAATTATGAACCGAGCAAAATTGCAAGAGGACTGTCAGGAAATGGTTTTGACGCGATTCTAGCATTATCTCATCGTACTTCTCATACGACCTATGGCAATCCTTTTTTTTCAGATGTTATTCAATCCATTTCTGCCGTTTCTGAACAAAATAACTTCGACTTGATTCTACAAACGGCAAAAACACCAGAAGAAGAGCTAGAAAAATGCGCGAAAAAGATCCAAGAAAAAATGATTCGAGGAATTATTATTTTAAGCTCTACGATGGATGAAACACTTCTTTTTGAATTGGATCAATACAATATTCCTATTGTGGTAATCGGAAAAGTCGGAAACGACTACACGAACATCTACTCAGTGGACACGGATAATTTCCAGGATAGTTACGATTTGGTGGAAACACTGATCAAGAATGGACACCGTCATATCGGCTGTCTCCATGCTCCGACAGAAGTTTATGTATCCAATGATCGTCTCAATGGTTACCGTCAATGCTTATTTGATCATCACCTAGATATCCGTAATGAATGGATCATAGACGGCGGCTTTCGCTTAGAAGACAGCATGGCAGCAATGAATGATTTAATGAAGCTGCGAGAAAGACCAACTGCGATTTTTTCTACCGATGCATTAAAATCATTGAGTATTTACAAAGTGGCAGAACAAACTGGAAAGCAGATACCTGATGATCTTTCGATCGCAGGATTCAGTGATCCCTTATTGTCCTCCCTATTTTCGCCACAGCTGACTCGGATAGACATTCCAACAAATCAGTTAGGAATCAAAGCCACAGAACTTTTATTCCAATTGATCCATCACCAATACCCAGAAGAAAAAAGAATCATTCTTTCAACCGAGATTACTCTCACAGATTCGATCCAACAACAAGAAATGTAGGGCAGATTTATAAAAGAACAGAAACACTGAGGATAAGTCAGTTACTCTGTTCTTTTTTCAATCACTCATCCTCCATTACCCCCTCCCGGTATTTTAGCGGATTTTTCTTTATTTTCCATCTATTTTAGATAGCTGTGGATAACTATAATGTTTGTGTTAAACTATTTTTTCCACAGGGAAGAAAAAACTATTTTTAACCACGTTGTGTATAAGTTTTTATAGTTCATTTTTTTAAACTCATTTACCCTTATTTCAATCCATGTTATTTGGGGATACTTATCTCTAAAACATAAATAGAATAACTAGACATGTCTACTGGTTTTGTTGTATTCGAGGAACTATTCACTAATAGCTAGCAAAATATTAAAAATAACCGCTCTATCTTCCCATGAATTTATTTTGCATTCAAAAAATGATCTATCTTTATTTTTATTGATTGACTTCTCTGGGAAGATGATCGTTCCGATACCTTAATGGGATACGAACCGATGTTGTAAGATCCTTTCCCACTTTTCTTCTAGTTAGACAAATTATTTTAGACAAATCAAAAAAGAGGTTGTGACAATAAT
Source organism: Enterococcus sp. E4-150 (assembly GCF_035726465.1). Taxonomy (NCBI): domain Bacteria; kingdom Bacillati; phylum Bacillota; class Bacilli; order Lactobacillales; family Enterococcaceae; genus Enterococcus; species Enterococcus sp. E4-150. Next base: position 143,523 of record NZ_JAPRGK010000006.1, read on the forward strand.
TTGTCACAACCTCTTTTGTAAAATATCTATTTTGTTTGATTGTTCATTGCGTCTTCTGCAGCCATTTGTGCTTCAATATCTGAAATACTGTAGACATTTTCGCTTGCTACACCGACTTCTTTTGGTTCCATGTCACGGTAACGTTGCATACCAGTACCAGCTGGGATGATCTTACCGATAATAACATTTTCTTTCAAACCAAGAAGAGGATCTTTCTTACCGCGGATCGCAGCATCCGTCAAGACACGAGTTGTTTCTTGGAATGATGCAGCAGATAAGAAACTATTTGTTTCTAATGATGCTTTTGTAATACCTAGCAAGACAGGTCGAGAAGTTGCAGGAACGCCTCCTGAGACTAGCGTATTGTAGTTTTGATCTTTAAAGTCTGCGATGTCTAATAATGTACCTGGTAAGATATCTGTATCACCTGGATCCATTACACGAACTTTACGCAGCATTTGACGAACCATTACTTCGATATGCTTGTCGCCGATTTCTACCCCTTGCATACGGTAAACACGTTGTACTTCACGAAGCAAGTAGTTTTCAACAGATAATACATCGCGAACTTGCAACAATTGTTTTGGATCGATTGATCCTTCTGTCAATGGTGCACCACGGTGGATCATATCGCCTTCTGCTACTTTCATACGTGCTGTATAAGGAACAGTATACGTACGTGTATCTGTTTTTCCTTTGATTGTTACTTCTTTGGTACGTGTTGCAGGATCTTCTGAGATATCGATGACATCCCCTGTTACTTCTGTGATCACTGCTTGCCCTTTCGGATTACGTGCTTCAAAGATTTCTTGGACACGAGGAAGACCTTGAGTGATATCGTCTCCGGCAACCCCACCCGTATGGAATGTACGCATCGTCAACTGAGTACCAGGTTCACCGATTGATTGAGCGGCGATCGTACCAACTGCTTCTCCGACTTCAACGTCAGAGCCAGTTGCAAGGTTGCGTCCGTAACAATGTTTGCAGACACCATGTTTTGTATTACATGTGAAGACAGAACGGATTGTCACTGTTTCGACACCTGCATCAACGATTTGTTTTGCGATGTCTTCGGAAATCAATTGGTTTCCTGCAATGATCAATTCATTTGTTTCAGGATGACGTACTTCTTTACGAGTGTAACGTCCCACTAAACGATCTTCTAATGATTCGATGATTTCATTTCCTTCACGGATTGCTTGGATTTCAAGACCTCGGTCAGTACCGCAATCTTCTTCACGGATGATTACATCTTGGGCCACGTCAACCAGACGACGAGTCAAGTAACCTGAATCGGCAGTCTTCAAGGCTGTATCGGTCATCCCTTTACGAGCCCCGTGAGTTGAGATAAACATTTCCAAGACAGATAGTCCTTCACGGAAGTTCGAAATGATTGGCAATTCCATGATTCGACCATTAGGAGCGGCCATCAACCCACGCATTCCGGCAAGCTGTGTAAAGTTGGAAATGTTCCCACGAGCTCCAGAATCAGACATCATGAAGATTGGGTTTTTCGCTTCCAAACCTTCCATCAGTTTTTGTTGGATGCTGTCTTTTGCAGCGTTCCAAACAGCAATGACACGTTCATAACGTTCGTCATCTGTAATCAGACCACGACGGAATTGTTTTGTAATAGTTTCAACTTGTTTATGGGCATTTTCAATGATTTCTTGTTTTTCATTCAGTACACTGATGTCAGCGATCCCTACTGTGATACCGGCATGTGTTGAATGTTTATACCCTAAGTCTTTCATACGGTCAAGCATCTTAGAAGTTTCTGTTACTTTGAATCGTTTGAAGACTTCTGCGATGATGTTTCCTAAGTTTTTCTTCTTGAACGGTAATACTAATTCTTGCTCTTTGATATGTGCAGGAATATCAGTACCAGCTTCAACAAAGTATTTGTCCGGTGTTTGGACGGTCAAGTTGAAGTCTGTTGGTTCATTCAGATAAGGGAATTCAGGAGGCATGATCTCGTTGAAGATGATCTTACCAACTGTTGTGATCATCGTACGTTCTTTTTGCCATTCAGTAAATGGTTTTTCACCTAATGAGTTAGGGTTCACACCGATACGTGAATGTAAATGAACATATCCGTTGCGCCATGCTATAACGGCTTCGTTTTGATCTCTGAAGACCATTCCTTCGCCTTCGCGTCCTTCTTCTTCCATTGTCAAGTAGTAGTTACCTAGAACCATATCTTGAGAAGGAGTAACAACTGGTTTACCATCTTTAGGGTTCAAGATGTTTTGAGCAGCTAACATCAACATACGTGCTTCTGCTTGTGCTTCTTCATTCAATGGAACGTGGACAGCCATTTGGTCTCCATCGAAATCGGCATTATAAGCTTCACATACAAGTGGATGCAAACGGATTGCGCGTCCTTGTACTAAAACTGGTTCGAATGCTTGGATACCAAGTCGGTGAAGCGTAGGTGCCCGGTTCAGCAATACTGGGTGTTCCTTGATTACGTCTTCTAAAACATCCCATACTTCGTCTTCTTGACGTTCGATTTTACGTTTCGCATTTTTGATGTTTGAAGCTAGTTCGCGTTGAACAAGCTCACGCATCACGAATGGTTTGAATAATTCGATAGCCATTTCTTTTGGAAGTCCACATTGGTACATCTTCAAGAAAGGTCCAACAACGATAACAGAACGACCGGAGTAGTCGACACGTTTACCTAGCAAGTTTTGACGGAAACGACCTTGTTTCCCTTTCAACATATGAGAAAGAGATTTCAATGGGCGGTTACCTGGTCCAGTAACTGGACGTCCGCGACGACCGTTATCGATCAATGCATCTACTGCTTCTTGCAGCATACGTTTTTCATTTTGAACGATGATTCCAGGTGCATTCAAGTCTAACAAACGTTTCAAACGGTTATTACGGTTGATTACACGACGGTAAAGATCATTCAAGTCACTTGTTGCAAAACGTCCACCTTCTAATTGAACCATTGGGCGTAAATCTGGTGGAATAACAGGGATAACGTCCATAACCATCCAGCTTGGTTGATTTCCTGAAGCGCGGAATGCTTCTAAAATATCCAAACGGCGGATTGCACGTGTACGTTTTTGTCCTTGTGCAGATTTCAATTCTTCTTTCAATTCGGCTGCTTCTGCATCTAGATCAACATTATCAAGTAATTGTTTGATCGCTTCTGCACCCATAGCAGCTTGGAATTCTTGTCCATATTGTTCACGTTTTTCGCGATATTCGCGTTCTGTCAACAATTGTTTTTTCTCTAAATTCGTATTTCCTGGTTCGATGACTACATATGAAGCAAAATAAATGATTTCTTCCAAAGCGCGTGGGCTCATGTCTAATACAAGACCCATACGTGAAGGAATCCCTTTAAAGTACCAGATATGTGAAACAGGAGCTGCTAATTCAATATGTCCCATGCGTTCACGGCGAACTTTCGAACGAGTAACTTCCACTCCGCATCGATCACAAACGATTCCTTTATAACGGATACGTTTGTATTTTCCGCAGGCACATTCCCAGTCTTTTGTAGGACCAAAAATCCGCTCACAGAACAACCCTTCGCGTTCAGGTTTTAAGGTACGATAGTTAATCGTCTCAGGTTTTTTTACTTCACCGTAAGACCAGCTTCTGATTTTTTCGGGAGAAGCCAAACCTATTTGCATACTTTCGAATTTATTTACATCGATCAAAAGGGGTTCCCTCCATTTCATTTAATGGCAAACCGCAAGACGGCTGATCTTCGACCGCCTTGCAGCTCATAGACCGGATTAGTCTAAATTATCTTCTGCGGTTTCAAAGTTTTGGATGACATCGTCTTTTTCATCTTCCACTTGTTCAGCAGCTTTCTTTTCTAATTCTTTGGCAGTTTGCTGTTCGGCAAATTTTGTCAAAGCATCAACAGTGATCAAATCGTCGTCTTCATCGTCCATGTCGCGAAGTTCGATCTCTGTTTCTTCGATATCCAAGACACGCATGTCCAGACCTAGTGATTGCAATTCTTTCACCAATACGCGGAATGATTCCGGTACACCTGGTTTTGGAATTGGTTCACCCTTGACGATTGCTTCGTATGTTTTCACACGTCCGACTACGTCATCTGATTTGTATGTCAAGATTTCTTGTAAAGTATAAGCCGCACCGTAAGCTTCCAGTGCCCATACTTCCATTTCACCAAAACGTTGTCCACCAAATTGAGCTTTACCTCCCAATGGTTGTTGTGTAACCAATGAGTAAGGTCCGATTGAACGTGCATGCAATTTGTCATCGACCATGTGAGCAAGTTTGATCATGTACATCACACCGACAGACACACGTCCATCAAATGGTTCACCTGTACGTCCGTCGTACAGAACAGTTTTCGCATCGCTGGCCATACCGGCTTCACGAACTGTTTCCCATACGTCTTCATCACTTGCACCATCAAATACTGGCGTTGCTACGTGGATACCTAACTGACGTGCAGCCATACCCAAGTGTAATTCCAATACTTGCCCGATGTTCATACGTGAAGGCACCCCTAAAGGATTCAGCATGATATCGATTGGTGTTCCATCAGGTAGGAATGGCATATCTTCTTCCGGCATAATACGGGATACAACCCCTTTATTTCCGTGACGACCGGCCATTTTATCTCCTTCATGGATTTTACGTTTTTGAACGATATAAACACGAACTAACATGTTTACGCCTGGTGACAATTCATCTCCAGCTTCACGAGTAAAGATTTTCACATCGTGAACGATCCCGCCGCCGCCATGTGGTACACGTAATGATGTATCGCGGACTTCACGAGCTTTTTCGCCAAAGATCGCATGCAATAGACGTTCTTCTGCAGATAATTCTGTTACCCCTTTTGGCGTGACTTTACCTACAAGCAAATCGCCATCTTGGACTTCTGCACCAATACGGATGATGCCCATTTCGTCTAAATCTTTCAATGCGTCTTCCCCGACATTAGGGATTTCGCGTGTGATTTCTTCAGGTCCTAATTTTGTATCGCGGGCTTCTGATTCATATTCTTCAATATGGATAGAAGTGTATACGTCATCTTTTACCAAACGACGGCTCATGATGATCGCATCTTCATAGTTGTACCCTTCCCAAGTCATGAAACCAACTAAAACGTTTTGGCCTAGAGCCATTTCACCTTGTTCCATAGATGGTCCGTCTGCCAGAGTATCCCCTTTTTCGACTTTTTCACCTAAATGAACGATTGGACGTTGGTTGTAGCTTGTTCCGGAGTTTGAACGACGGAATTTTGTTACATCGTATTTATCTAATGCACCGTTGTCGCGGCGTACGCGGATTTCAGAAGCATCAACGTATTCAACGACACCATCATGTTTACATAACAAAGCAGCTCCTGAGTCATGCGCTGATTTGTATTCCATACCAGTACCAACCCATGGTGCTTGAGGATTGATCAACGGCACTGCTTGACGCTGCATGTTGGCACCCATCAAGGCACGGTTGGAGTCATCGTTTTCCAAGAAAGGAATACATGCCGTCGCAACGGCAACTACTTGTTTAGGTGATACGTCCATGTAGTCTACTTTATCAATAGATACTTCTAAGTTTTCACTTTGAGCACGAGCCATAACAACGTCTTGAGCAAATGTTCCATCTTCATTCAATGGGCTGTTTGCTTGGGCTACGATGTAATGGTCTTCGATGTCTGCTGTCAAGTAGTCGATTTGGTCGGTTACACGACCTGTTTCGCGGTCTACACGACGATAAGGTGTTTCGATAAATCCGAATTTATTTACTTTCGCATAACTGGACAAACTATTGATCAACCCGATGTTTGGGCCTTCAGGAGTTTCGATCGGACACATACGACCATAGTGGGAGTAGTGAACGTCACGAACTTCATAACCGGCACGGTCACGAGTCAATCCGCCAGGTCCTAAGGCTGAAAGACGACGTTTGTGTGTCAATTCGCCAAGAGGATTTGTTTGATCCATGAACTGTGACAACTGAGAAGAACCAAAGAATTCTTTGATACTTGCCACAACTGGACGGATATTGATCAATTGTTGAGGTGTCAATGTTTCAGTATCTTGGATCGACATTCTTTCACGAACCACACGTTCCATACGTGCTAGACCGATACGGAATTGGTTTTGTAAAAGTTCACCGACTGAACGGATACGACGGTTTCCTAAGTGGTCGATATCATCGACATTGCCGATACCTTCCATCAAGTTCAAGAAATAGCTCATTGAAGCAATGATGTCGGCTGGACGAACCGTTTTTACAGCTGCTTCTGGATAGCCGTTTCCGATCACGTTTACTTCACGTTCAGGGTCTCTTGGTGAAAATACTTTGATGACTTGGACAGTCATTGGATCTGTGACCACACCGTCTTCTGATGGATAGTAAGTCACTGAATTTAGGCCATTATCAATGAAAGGAGCTAGTGTTTCCATGACTTGGTGAGTCAGAACTGTTCCTTTTTCAACGATGATCTCGCCTGTTTCTGGATCAACTAATGTTTCAGCTAATGTCAGATTCAATAGACGTGTTTTCAAATCTAATTTTTTGTTTACTTTGTAACGACCAACGTTTGCTAAGTCGTAACGTTTTGGATCGAAGAAACGAGCATTCAGCAAGTTACGTGAGCTATCTGCTGTTTTAGGTTCGCCTGGACGCAAACGTTCGTAAACGTCTTTCAAACCTTCTTCTGTTCTTGAGTCGCTTGCGTTTTTATGCAAGTCTTTTTCGACTGTATTGCGTAATGTTTCGCTGTCGCCGAAGATTTCAAAGATCGTATCATCGGAACCAAATCCTAACGCACGAACTAATACGGTTAAAGGAATCTTACGTGTACGGTCGATACGTACATAAGAGATGTCTTTTGCATCAGTTTCCATTTCTAGCCAAGCGCCACGGTTAGGGATAACAGTAGAACCGAATCCTTCTTTTCCGTTTTTGTCGACTTTTCCATGGAAATAGACACCTGGTGAACGGACTAACTGAGAAACGATTACTCGCTCTGCCCCGTTGATGATGAATGTTCCTTGTTCTGTCATTAATGGGAAATCACCGAAGAATACTTCTTGTGCTTTGATTTCGCCAGTCTCGCGGTTTGTCAAACGCAATGTTACATGTAATGGTGCAGAGTAGTTTGCATCATGCGCACGAGCTTCTGCTACTGTATACTTTGGTTCTTTCAATTCATAATCTACAAATTCCAAAGATAGATTGCCATTGAAGTCATCGATTGGCAAAATGTCTTCAAACATTTCTCTAAGTCCCTCATCTAAGAACCATTGGTAAGAGTCTGTTTGAATTTCGATCAAATTTGGTAATTCCAACACTTCACTGATTCTTGCGAAACTTCTACGTTCGCGATGTTTTCCGTATTTTACTACGTGTCCAGCCAAGCTCTTCACCCCTCTAAAATGTCATTCAAAAAGACTACCCGATCAATTGTTACAATAATATTTCAAATATTATTTTTAGGTAACAACAGACATTTTTTGCGGCTTTTAGGCAAAAAAAAACCAAAAATAGAACATTCTCTTGAAACCTTACTTCGTGAGCTTCTACTTTTGTTTCCTTATATTAAAGCCGAAACGGACAATATTTCGTTTCTGCCTTTTCTTCATCAGATAGTTTTTGCAACTTCATATACTACACTTATTTTCTATAAAAGTCAACACTTCCTGGCGTTTCTTCTGCTTTTTCGCAATATTTTCTTAATGTTTTCAATTTTATGTTTTCAATTATCTGACAATTCTTAATTGACAGACCTTTTTATCTCGGTTATACTTTAGAAAATTCATCTTGTGGAGGAACTTCTATGCGAACCAACATCAACCAAATCGCACCAACACAACTGAATAACTTTTACTTTAGCTACTTTAGATAGGTTTGTATTCATCATGATGGATACAAACGTTAAACGACAGTTTGTATCTATGATGGCTAAAGAACTTTGTATTGCAGCAAAAAGCCACGTAGACAAAATGCTAAGTGGCTGAGCAGTGAAAATACAAAGTAAAAGTATCAAGCATTCTACTTTTTCAATTTATTTTCCGACTTTTCAATCCATTTGGACATTTTGTCTGAATGGATTTTTTGTTTCCCAAAATTAAGGAGGAAAAAGAAATGAAAAAAAATATAATCATCGGATTAGGCGCTGCCCTGCTACTAGCTTTAGGAGGTTGCGCACAAAAAGACAATTCCGCAGAGGCATCAGATGGACAAAAAACAATTGGCGTATTGCAACTTGTACAACATAACTCGTTAGACGCTGCCTATAAAGGATTCAAAGAAGGATTAGCAGAAGAAGGGTATAAAGAAGGCGATAATCTAACAATCGATTATCAAAATGCCCAAAACAATCAAGACAACCTGAAAAGTATGAGTGAGAAACTCGTCAAAGAAGATCCTGATTTGCTACTTGGAATCGCCACTCCAGCAGCACAATCTTTATTAAATGAAACAACCACTATCCCGATGACTGTCACAGCGGTCACAGACTTGGAACAAGCCCATTTAGTCACATCCAATGAAAAACCTGGCGGCAATGTGACTGGCACGACAGATATGGTGCCAATCGAAAAACAAATCGGCTTACTGTTAAATATCGTGCCAGACGCCAAAACAATCGGCATCATGTATAACAACGGTGAAGCAAACTCTAAGATCCAAGCTGATTTGGCAGAAAAAGAATTGAAAAAAGCGGGCGTCAAAGTCAAAGTACTGACAGCAAATTCCACAAATGATGTCCAACAAGTGACGAAAAGTCTAGCTAAAGATGTAGATGGAATCTATATTCCTACTGATAACACGTTCGCAAGTGCGGCAAGTGTTGTCGGTGAAGTCGCAAAAGAAACAAAAACACCTGTCGTTGCTGGCGCAGTTGATCAAGTCAAAGACGGCGGTCTAGCAACAGTAGGAATCGACTACGAAAGCTTGGGCAAACAAACAGGGATCATGGCAGCAAAAATCTTAGACGGCAAGAAGCCAAGTGAACTTCCTGTCGAAACAGCGAATGATTTGGAACTGTATGTCAATAAAGACATGGCCAAAGCATTAGGCATCAATCCAGACAGCATCAAAGAAGCTGAATAAAACACAGGAGGATTCTCATGACAAATTTGCTCTCTCTTTTCTTATCATCTGCATCGCAAGGGGTCTTATGGGCCCTACTTGCGATTGGTGTATACGTCACTTTCCGTATCTTGGACATTGCCGACTTGACTGCTGAAGGAAGCTTCCCTTTAGGTGCAGGGATCGCGGCAGTAAGTATTACAAATGGCTATCATCCATTGACAGCTTGTCTTCTAGGCTTTTTAGGGGGTGCGGCAGCAGGGCTTGTTTCCGGACTGCTTCACACAAAATTGAAAATTCCCGCCCTTCTTGCAGGGATCATCACCATGACTGGTTTATATTCTGTCACATCCCGTGTGATGGGTGCGCCGAACATCTCTTTATTGGGTCAGCCAACGATCTTTCATTGGGTCGAGTCATTCGGCATAACAAAAGACAACGCTGTACTGATCGTCGGTCTGCTTTTTGCTTTGATCGTTGTATGTTTACTTGTTTTGTTCTTACGTACAGAAACAGGACTTGCTATTCGTGCAACTGGCGATAATCTGGCAATGAGCGAAGCAAACGGGATCAACACAGATAATATGAAGATCATCGGTTATATGATTTCTAATGGATGCATTGCTCTTTCTGGCTCCTTGCTTGCGCAAAACAACGGCTTTGCTGATTTGAATTCTGGTATTGGAACGATCGTAATTGGACTTGCTTCTATTATCATCGCAGAAGTTTTGTTACGTAACCAGCCACTATTTCTCCGTCTCTTGACTGTCGTTTTAGGTGCGGTCATTTATCGTTTTATTTTAGCGTTAGTCTTCGAACTGAATGTTGAACCAAGTGATTCGAAACTTGCTTCTGCTTTCGTGCTAGTGATCTGTCTTTCTTTCCCGCAGATCCAGCAAAAATTCCATTTACCTCAAAAAAAGAAAGGCGGTAGTGTCAAATGAATGACGTCTTAACATTGGAAAATCTCCATCATACCTTTGAAAAAGGAACGATCAACGAAAATCATGTCCTGAAAGGCATTAATCTTTCCTTAGATCCCGGCGACTTCGTGACGATCATCGGTGGAAATGGGGCTGGTAAATCTACTTTGCTGAACAGCATCGCCGGTACATTTTCTGTCGATCAGGGACAAATTTTATTGAATGGAAAAAATATCACGAAAAAATCTGTTGTCGAACGTTCGAAATCCATCAGTCGCGTATTCCAAGATCCTAAACTAGGGACAGCCGTTCGTTTAACGGTAGAAGAAAACCTCGCTCTTGCTATGAAACGAGGAAAAAAACGCGGCTTCTTCCGTGGTGTCAAACCACAAGACCGAACATTTTTCAAAGACCAGCTGGCTCGGCTGAATTTGGGTTTGGAAAATCGTTTATCCTCAGAAATCGGTTTGCTGTCTGGAGGACAACGTCAAGCTATTACGCTATTGATGGCCACAATACAGCGTCCAGAACTGATCTTATTAGATGAACACACTGCAGCGCTTGACCCTGCTACTTCCAAAAGGGTGATGGAATTGACAGAAAAGCTGATCACTGAGCAGAATCTCACTGCTTTTATGGTCACTCATGACATGGAAGACGCGATCCGCTATGGGAATCGACTGATCATGCTGCATCAAGGAAGGATCGTCGTAGATATCCAGCAAGAGGAAAAACAGCAGCTCACAGTGCCCCAATTATTAGCGTTGTTCAAACAAAACAGCGGCACGGCATTAAAAGACGATCAAGTACTTTTATCTTCATAATCAGAAAGAGGCTGGGACAAAAAATGAACGCCCACCCTCTTCTTTTTTCTCTTTCCTTCTTTCGTTTTTGCTTTATGTATCAACCGTTGTTTCTTCGAAAACTATTTTGTTCTCTCCTTCTTCCTGATAGAATGGATGAGAAAGGAGCTTGATGCCATGACAACGAAAGACAAGGTACTTCAATTATTGAAAAAGACACCAGATTTTCTTTCCGGAGAAAAGTTGGCACAGCAACTGGAAGTTTCCCGGACAAGTATTTGGAAAGCCATCAAAGAATTGGAAAAGGCAGGCTATCGTTTTGAGCACGGGCCTACAGGGTATCGTTACCTGCCCTCTGACGTACTAGATGCAAAAGAAATCCAGCAAGAGCTACGGTCGTTTATTCCTGATTTGAAAGTACAAACGATGTTGACTTCTGAATCTACGATGAAAGATGCCAAACTGGCAGCAGCTCAAGGAGATTCTGTTTCGAAGTTATTTGTTGCTGATACACAAGAACAAGCTCGTGGACGTTTTGGACGGCCTTTTTTCGCTGAACCTGGACGAGGAATCTACATGAGTCTCTTGCTCCATCCAGACAAACGGTTTGATGAATTGCCTCAATATACGATCATCGCAGCCAGTGCCTGTGTGAAAGCCATTGAATCTGTAACCGGTCGTTCTGCTTCGATCAAATGGGTCAATGATATCTACATGGATGGAAAAAAAGTCTGTGGGATTTTATCTGAAGCAGTCAGTGATATGGAAAGCGGCAGGATCAGTCATATCATCATTGGGATCGGGCTTAATTTTTCTGTTCCTCAAAATCATTTTCCAGCTGATCTCCAAGAAAAAGCCACCTCTGTCTTTCCCGACGGACAAGCTAGTGTCACAAGGAATCAGCTAATCAGCAAAATCTGGCAAGAATTGTTCACTTATCTTTCTCACCCAGAAAAAGCGTTGGACTTCTATAAAGAAAAATCATTCGTATTGGGAAAAACCGTGTCGTTCAATCAAAAAGGAACGACTTATGTCGGTCTTGCAAAAGAAATCGGTGATCATGGCGAACTGATCGTCCAAACAAATGAACAGGAGATGAGTTTGTCTTCTGGCGAAATCAGTCTCACATCTATCCGTACGCAATAATTATCAGATTTCACAAAAGGACACCTGATCTCATACAGTGTCCTTTTTTCTGAATTCTCTTCAAAAGACTCTCCTTATTCTATCAGCTGACAGTTTCTCTATCCTCTAGAAAAAGGTGTTCTAAAAATATCTATAAAGCATGGTACACTTTCTTTAAATGAATCAATGCAAAAAACAAGAGAGTCATTAGTTTACACGATCAAAAGAGATAGCAGGCCGCTTCCTTTTTCGATCTTATAGATAGACCATGGGTAACGATAAAAACAAAAAAGAACTTGCGACTTATTTTGCCGTAAGTTCTTTTTTAGCTAGTGCCTTAATCTCTTAATCCCAACAAACGTCTCGCATAGATCACCTGACCAGAGTGCATAGCAGCATCATCAATAATAGAAACGAGACGCATTCCTCGGGTGACTGGTGGTGTCCAGTTCTCGTCAATTACTTCATCTAACTCGGAAGGTGCCAGCCTTCTTAAGTAAGAAATAGCAAAATCAGCAGCTCCTCGCAAGTATCCTAGCAGATCTTCTATTTGATTAGCTTGGATCTGCTTTGCTTGTTCCAGACTGTGCTTCCAATCTTGTTCGTTATCTGCTATCGTCATCGGAAACCGGCTTTCCCAGTCTTGACTATGCCAAATTGGAGAGGTTCCTGCTAAATCAGCAATCTGGAAATCTAATTCCCGAGCGGTATGCCAAGCCAGCCAAGTCATTGATTTGATCTGCGGTGCTCTATCTTCCACTGGAAAACGATTGGCCTCCTCAATAGAGACGCCTTCAAACAAACGTTCAAACCGATCGTATGCCCGATCCACACTCTCGCATAGCATATCTAAATAATCCATTTATTTTCCTCCTTTTTATTTATCCTACTTACTTTTTCCTAATTCTAGGATACCTACTTATATGTTACTACACACCCTTATTTTTTACACTTTAACAGTCACCATCATCAATAGTTTGGAGATTGAAAGAAAAAGATAGTGTCGAACTATCAATTGAACAAGAAGCAACAATATGAACGTTTCATTAATATTCTATAAATAATCAATGATTTTTCAAACGAACAGTTTAAGACTAGGAGAAAAAGAGTATAATAGGAAAATGTTTGAAAGGAAAGGAAGGGGAAAAATGAAAAAAAGGGCAAGTTTACTAGTCCTAGTTGCTTTGTTGTTCAATATCTTTTCGTATGGTGTGGCCGTTTCAGCGGAAACATACATTCCTAAAGACCCTGGGAATATTTATAATGATCTAACTGGTAACTATGGCTTGTTAGGAATTGCTAGTCAATTCCACGTATTTGCTAAAAATAAGACAACTGTGAATGCACATACAGACGGAAATATAGCAACACATGAACTTGATGCAAAAAATAATTTTGGTACAGAGCTTCATGAAGGTTTATTGAACCAAGAAATAAATTATATACAAAAAACTGATTCTTTCGCTAATTCTTCAGGCATACCTACAGGTGGCACAAGAATGAATAAATTTGTCGTTGGCAGTAACGTGGATGTAGCACTTCAAGATGGTCATCCTACAGTCAATGGATCCAGGCTTGATCACTTAACTCCAGATGATTTTTATAAAGATCGTGCTGGGCATGAATATATTGATTTCGAGCAGGAATTTGCTAAATTGAATGTAGCAGCAAATGATCTTGCAACCATCACTCCAGCTAAAACATATACTGTTGCAGATTTTCCAGACATGAACAATCGGACAATCGATTTAACTGGTTTATCAGATACCGGGTTTTTATTGGTAAATATCGATGCAGAAGTGTTAACGATGAATACGCCACTTCAAATCATCAATCCAAATGATCAAGTAGTTGTATTTAATGTCATCAACAGTTCTTCTGCATTGAACGTACAGTCACCAATCAAATACAATGATCGTTCAAATCATGAAACAGAAGATTTTTCGGATGCGAATATCTCTTGGAATTTTGGAAATGAGATGACTGATTTGACAATCAGTGCTCCTTTTCAAGGAACAATACTTGCGCCTAATGCTACTATCCGCATTACTCAAAACCAAGACGGAACGATTATAGGGACAAATGTGATTTTAGATGCAGCTACCAATCGTTGGGATCCTAACGAAATATTTATCAGCGACAATGGTACAGATACGACAGACACAAGCGACAGTACAGATACATCTACCACAAGTGATAGCTCAGATTCATCAACTTCAAGCGACAGTACAGATACTACCTCTACCACAAGTGATAGCACGGACACGTCAGCTTCAAGTGACAGTACAGATACATCCTCTATCACAAGTGATAGCTCAGATTCATCTACCACTACAAGTGATAGTACCGATACATCAGCTTCAAGCGACAGTACAGATACTACCTCTACCACAAGTGATAGCTCAGATTCAACTACCACTACAAGTGATAGTACCGATACATCAGCTTCAAGCGATAGTACAGATACTACCTCTACCACAAGTGATAGCACGGACACGTCAGCTTCAAGCGACAGTACAGATACTACCTCTACCACAAGTGATAGCTCAGATTCATCAACTTCAAGCGATAGTACGGATACATCTACCACAACAAGTGATAGCACGGACACGTCAGCTTCAAGCGACAGTACAGATACTACCTCTACCACAAGTGATAGCTCAGATTCATCAACTTCAAGCGACAGTACGGATACATCTACCACAACAAGTGATAGCACGGACACGTCAGCTTCAAGCGACAGTACAGATACAATCTCTACCACAAGTGATAGCTCAGATTCATCAACTTCAAGCGATAGTACGGATACATCTACCACAACAAGTGATAGCACGGACACGTCAGCTTCAAGCGACAGTACAGATACAATCTCTACCACAAGTGATAGCTCAGATTCATCAACTTCAAGCGATAGTACAGACACGTCGTCTACCACAAGCGATACACGTCATGCAAGTGTCTCCTTCTCAAAAACAAGTTCGGATAACAGGACGAACTTTAACTTAACTAATAAAACAAGCAATGACAATGGAAACAAATCAAAAAGAGCACTTCCTAAAACTGGAAGTCAATCGAATAATTGGATAACACTCGCAGGCGTTATATTACTTGTAATCGGTTTAAGAATCACTTTTATGAGTTATAAGAAATCGAAAAGGTAAAAAAATATTCAAGATAAAAAAGAGCAACGTCGCTAACGGACGTTGCTCTTTATTTTTGCTTTTTATCATAAATACAAGAACTACAATTCAATTTGTCAAAAAACACGTAGATTTCCTTCTGAGAAATTTATTTACGTATCGAACCTTTCCCTATTCAGTCTTTGCGATCCAAAATCAGTTGGGTAAGGGAAAAGAGATTCTCTTTTGTTCGAAGAGAGGTGGCAGGTAATTTCTT
Source organism: Enterococcus sp. E4-150 (assembly GCF_035726465.1). NCBI lineage: Bacteria > Bacillati > Bacillota > Bacilli > Lactobacillales > Enterococcaceae > Enterococcus > Enterococcus sp. E4-150. Next base: position 158,821 of record NZ_JAPRGK010000006.1, read on the forward strand.
TATTTCCTTCAAAGCCTTTTCTGTGTAAGAGGCCGCTAACTTCCTAGCTTCTTCCACGCCTCCTGTATGTTCAACGATTTTGCGTACGGCGTCGACATCTTCTTCTGTCATTGCCGCTTTCTTCTCTAAATAAGGTAGTAACTTTGGTTTGTTTTTTTGCAAAGAGTAGATCAACGGTAAAGAATAGACCCCTTGACGCATGTCTTCTAGTACAGGTTTGCCGATTTCCTGGCTCTCTTTTGTATAATCTAAAATATCATCGATAATCTGAAAGGCCATCCCGATAGAAAGTCCGATATCTCCTGCTTTTTTTGCGAAGCGCTCGCTTGTTCCACTTTCAAAAGCGCCAACAGAACAACTTAATTGGAACAGTTCAGCTGTCTTACCTGAAATATTTTCCAAATATTCTTTTACAGAAAGTTCATAATTATAGCGATCATCCATCTGCCCTAATTCGCCATTCAATACTTTTTCCATACTGCGAGAATTCAATTGGAGACTTTTCAAGGAAGTGGAGTAATCAGACAATAGTTTAAAACAGCAGACAAATAAATAGTCTCCTGCATAGACAGAAACGACATTACCAAACTGACTACGGATATTAGGCTGACCACGTCGCAGATCCGCTTCATCAACGATATCATCATGGATCAGTGTGGCCGTATGGAGCATTTCGATAGAAGCTGCCAAAGCGATGGCTTTGTCTCGATCTTGCTCTGGTCCAAATTGTGAGAACAATAGCTGATAGGCAGGACGCAACAGCTTTCCGCCGGCATGGATCGTTTCTTTGATTGCTTGTTCGACAGGTTTGTTTTTCAGGCGGACAGTTTCTTCCATCCGTTTTAGTGTTTCTGTCAATTCTTTACTTAAAGCAGGATAGTTTTCCCACATTGGATGTAGCTTCATAAAAAAACTCCTTGTGTGACGATTATTTTTTGGTAAACATTGGGCTCCATTTTTGTTTGGTTCCCTGCTCATAATCTTTTTGGAATCGTTGAAGTGTCTGCACATGTCGTAAAAGATAATTCGCTGCGATCCCGATTGCAATCCCTGATAAAATCCCTAAAACTGAAAGGACTGGCAAGTACAACATGACTGTCCATGATTGTGCAATGAAAGAAGCCATCAAAAGCTGTCCGACATTATGCATGAAACCGCCGGCCGCACTAATTCCGATGATACTGACACGTTTTGGTCCTAATTGCTTGACCAATAACATTCCAAAATAACTAAGCAAAGCACCACTCATACTATAAAGGAATGTGGAAATCGTTCCGCCTAGCAAAGTAGTCAGGAATAGTCGTAACCAAAGTAGTAAGAAGCTGTCTCGTTTTTTCATGGTAAAAATGGCAACGATCGTGATTAGATTGGCTAAGCCTAGTTTTGCACCAGGCGCAAAAGAAAAAGGATAAGGGATCATATTTTCCAATAAACCAATGATCACTCCTTGTGCAACAAGCAGCGAAATATAAATCATTTTTTGTAATTTACTCATGGTGTGTGAAGGTCTAATAAATCAGACTGTCTTCGTCACCTCCATCTGTTGAACGGACTTCGATCACTAATTTATGTGGCAAACAGACGATGGTTTCGCCATTTTTCATTGCCCAGCCTCGACGTACGCAGATCTGGTCATCGCAATCTGCTTCTTTTATCCGTACTCGATCGCCATCTATCTCGATCAAGTTATAATCTCCGTGTTCATCTTTGTAAGTATATGTGTAGCTCTCTTCTCCAGCCATCAAAGGGAATGTTTTGATTTCTGTGCCATCCACACGCAGTACCGCTTCTTTTTCTGCTGTTGCGGTGTTTTGCTGAAGACCAAAAATCATGACTGGTAAAAAAGAAAGAACAGTCAAAAGCAAAATAATAAAAACATCCCAAGGTTTGAGCAGACTTTTTTCAGCAAATTCTTTAAGGCTCATTTTTGTTCTCCTTTTTCCAGATTAACTCACCCAATTTTAGCATAAAAACAAGAGGTTGTGACACCTGTGTCTTGCTTTGAGTAATAAGAACGAAGAATAGAAAACAGCTTTCCATGTTTTCTAATTCTTTGGGCTTATTACCGAGAAGCAGCAGGTGGAACACCGTTTATAACAAGAGGTTGTGACAGAAGTAGGCAACTTCAAGAAATAAGAAGGAATTTACGAAAATTACTTTTCAAGTTTTTGTGAAATTTCGGCTTATTTTTCGAAGAAGCTACTTCTGGAACACCGTTTATAACAAGAGGTTGTAACAGAGGTTGTGACACCTGTGTCTTGCTCATGGAGGCTTATCTCGGGCATCTTATTCCTTTAATTTTACATAAAAAGGAGGCTGTGACGGTTTGTCTCAGCCCCTTTCTATTGAAATCTTGCATTCAAATAACGATCTTTATCTATTTATTTCTTGCCGTACTGGGAACTTGGTCTACCGTACCACCAATTACCTAGTGTACGTTGTAGCCATGGAATTACCCAGCGATCCAACCCAATCGCACGTCCGGAACCGTTCATCAATGCGAAAGCAACAAAAATGAACCAAATGTTTACCCAGTAAAACATGCCTGATAAGCAGAACGTGATCACCAATACAATCGTTGTCGCACTGCATAACCATGTGAATAATCCAGCAATCAATGCTAATGCCAAGGAAATTTCAAAGAATACCATGAATTTTTGGAAGAACATTGCTACATCATTGTTTGGCATGATCACTTGCATGATCTTTGTGAACCAGTCTGGTGACTTCTCAATCACAGCCATTGGTTCTTCACCGTATGCATAACTCAAACCAAAATGTGCAGCTTGAGTCGCTGCTTCTCCGGCACTTGCCCCTGCTCCGCTGGCAGCTGTGGTTGCATCACCAGCAGCAGAAGCACCACTGGCAACATCTGTTACATTGTATTCCCATGTCCAAGGGAACACACTGTTTCCAGTGAACCATGATCCTTCACCAAACCAAGTACTTGGTTTTAACACTTCACCATTACCAATGATTTTTTTGGAGGCTTCAACGAACCAAACTAAACCATAGAAAATACGAAGTGGCACACTCCATAAGACGTTGCCGTAACGAGAAGAATGTCCTCGAGTCACGTTGCGATCATCTTTGATATGGAAAAACTCATGCATTAAATATTGGAACATATAATAACCAGAACGAATATCAAAGAAATATTTCAAATTAACGATATGTTTCATCACGATAGCTAAAAATCCACTTAGATGAATCTTGTCAAATAAATTCGCCACACCCCATTTGGCTCCAATAGAAACCATAAATCCTTGATAGTTCCCTTTGAATTTGTGCTTTTCTCCACCTTTGATCGAAGCCACGATATTCGCTGCAGCCGTGTGTCCTGTTTGTTCAGCAGCTTGAACGATCTGCGGTGTCGGTGTTCCTGGGAACTCTTCATAAAAGACTAAATCACCAATGATATAGATGTTTTTATCTTCGTAGCCTTTTGCCTGCATATATTCATTGGCGATCAACCGCTGTCCGCGTGCTGATTCTAATCCAAAGTCAGCAGCGTCAGAAGTTCCTTTGACACCAGCTGTCCAAATCAGTGTGTGAGTCGGAATGTTGCGTCCGTCTTTCAATTTGATATGATCAGCAGCCACTTCTACGATTGGTGCATTCAATAATAATTCCACGTTGTGCTTACGCAAATAGCGTTCAGCTTTTGCAGCATCATTTCGATCCAACATATTCAAGATCGTCGGCATTGCCTCTACGACCATCAGTGTGATTTCGTTTGGATCTAATTTATAATCTTTGGCTAGGCGATTTTTCCAGTCGATCAGTTCCCCAATCATTTCAATACCGGTAAATCCAGAACCACAGACAACGAAAGTCAGCATGGCTTTACGCAGTTCATCATCTGGTTCCAATGCAGCTTTTGCTACTGTTTTCTCAATATGTTCACGAATCCTTACAGAGTCTTCAAATGACCAAAGGGTGAATCCATGTGCTTTGACACCAGGTGTACCAAAGTCATTCGGTTCTCCGCCCATTCCAAGGATCAGCTGATCAAAAGGATAGGAACCTAATTTGGTCTTGACGATTTTCTGTTCTTTATCGATACCGATTACAGTGTCTGTGACAAGTTGTACATTCTTTTGACGAGCAAACAAATGCTGCAGATCGTATTGGATTGCTTCTGGTTCTACACGTCCGCCAGCTACTTCATGCAACTCGGTCATCATAGTATGGTACGAATGACGATCGATCAGAGTAATTGCTACATCTTCTGTTTTCAGTTTCTTTGCCAAGTATTTTGTAGCTGAAACACCGGCATATCCTGCTCCTACAACGACAATATTTTGCTTTGCCATTGATCATCCGCTCCTTATAGACTATCTATATAATGAATATATGATAATTCTTTTAGTTTGATACTTATTACACAATCTCCATATATTATATAGATGTTCTGTTCTTTTGTCTAACTCCTTTTGGATTTTTTTCAAATTTTAAAATAAAGCGTTTTTTCACGAAATTTGCTGAAAGAAAACGTTTGAAATATTACATGGGTTATTTATCAAAAATAGTTGACTTATAGGCCAAAAAGATTAGAATGTATAATGAATCACAAAGAAAAATTGTGGACTAAAAATGGAATGGTGGGGTATTAAAATGAAGAAAAAACGTTTTGTAACTGGATTTGCCGTATTAGCATTTTCAGCTCTAGTGTTAGGCGCTTGCGGCGCAGATGACAACGGAAGCTCAAACTCTTCTTCTGAATCATCTACAGCACAATCTTCGACTGCAAAAAGCACAACAGAATCATCTGCAAAAGTTGTAGCTGGCGGAGATTTGCAAGACGGCACATATAAATTAGAAGAAAAAAATTATTCAAATGGTTACCGTGCAGTCTTTGAAATGGTTGTAAAAGACGGCAAAATCACTGAATCAAAATATGATAACGTCAATGAAAACGGCGAATCAAAAACAAAAGATGCAGAATACAACAAAAACATGGAAGCAAAATCTGGCACAAACCCAGAAAAATACATTCCTGAGTTGAACGACCAATTCTTAAAAGCACAAAGCGCAAGCGGTGTGGAAGTCGTAACTGGAGCTACTCACTCATCTGAAAGCTTCCAAAACTACGCACAACAATTGATCCAAGCTGCTCAAGCTGGTAACACAGATACAATCGAAATCGACAATGGTGCTGATTTGAAAGACGGCACTTACAAGCTTGAAGAAAAGAACTACTCTAACGGCTACCGTGTGCAATTCGAAATGACAGTTGCTGGCGGCAAAGTAACTGAATCAAACTTTGATTATATCGACAAAGACGGTAAATCAAAACAAGATGATACAGAATATAATGAAAATATGAAAGCAAAAAGCGGTACAGAACCAAAAACTTACATCCCTACTCTGAACGACGAATTCGTCAAAGCAATGGGCGAAGAAGATGGCTCACCTGCTGATGTAGAAGTTGTTACAGGTGCTACACACAGCTCACATTCATTCATCATGTACGCACAACAATTAGTGAATGCAGCTGAAAAAGGCGACACTCAAACAATCGAAGTAGATAATATCGTAACAGAAAAATAATCACATAATCATACTAATAAAAGTTGGAGGGTGGGACGATAGCCAGATTAGGCAGTCGTCTCACCTTTCAAAATGAAGAGAGGAAAAAAATGCGGAAAAAACTACTATTTTCCTTAATCACACTGGGCATCTCTTTTATGGTGCTAACTGGATGCAGCAATTCAGCAAATAAAACAACCACTGAAAGTTCAGCGTCTACCAAAATATTAAAAGATCCGTATTCTGATGAACAGTTCTTGTTAGGGACTTACGTTCGTATCCGTGTGTATGATGAAGGCAAAGAATCAGCATTGAAACCTGCCTTCGATCGAGTAAAAGAACTTGGTGATAAAATCACGATCAATCAAAAAGGTTCTGAGATCGATGAAGTGAATGAGCAAGCTGGGATCAAACCAGTAAAAGTTTCTGATGACGTCTACACGTTAGTCAAGCGGGCCTACGAATATAGTCAAGATTCTCAAGGCGGATTCGATATGGCGATTGGTGCAATCACACAATTATGGCGAATCGGTTTTGATGACGCCAGAAAACCTTCCCAAGAAGAAATCGATCAGGCATTGAAATTAGTGGATTATCATAAGATCGAACTAAATGACAAAGAAAAAACTGTTTATCTAAAAGAAAAAGGAATGATCATCGATTTAGGTGCAATCGCCAAAGGTTACATTACGGACGAAGTAGTGAAAGTCTTGAAAAAACAAGGAGTGACCACTGCCATCGTTGACTTGGGCGGTAATGTCTATGTCTTAGGCCACAGCCCAAGAGGCGAAAACCAAGACTGGACAGTCGGCATCCAAGATCCGAACATGGCTCGCGGATCTGTTTTAGGTTCTATTAAAGAACGGAACAAAACATTAGTTACCTCTGGAATTTACGAGCGTTATTTAGAAGTAGATGGCAAAAAATACCATCATTTGTTTGATCCAAAAACGGGTTATCCGTTCGACAATGATATCGCAAGTGTCACGATCATAACAGATAAATCAATTGATGGTGACGGGTTGTCTACAGCAGTCTTTTCAATGGGTGTGAAAAAAGGACTGGAATACGTCGAAAGCGAATTGAATAACGGGACGGAAGCGATCTTCGTGACAAAAGACGATAAAGTATATGTGACCGATCCAATCAAAGACACCTTCAAATTATCGGAGGACTCCCATTACACGATGGGTGACCGTTCTGAACTAAAATAAGGAGTACGAACCATGACACTAAAAATCTTTTTAGAAGTAGTTGAAATACGAACAAAGGTGGCTAGTGTATTTCCTTTTGCGGTAGGGGTATTATTCTCTATCGCTTTTTTTCATGAGATACATTGGCTAAACACTTTTTTATTTTTTATTGGAATGCTAGTTTTTGATTTAGCGACTACCGCTATCAATAATTACATGGATTATGAAAAGGCTCATTCTGAAGTATATAAGTATGAAGAAAATGTCATTGGCCGCAGAAATCTATCTCCTGTATTGATTCGAAACATGATTTTAGCTATGATTGCATTTGTTTTTGTTATCGGCGTTATTTTAACGATCAATACGGGTTGGCTTTTACTTTTGATGGGATTTATCTGTTGTTTTATTGGAGTATTCTATACATTCGGACCGATTCCTTTATCTCGAATGCCTTTAGGGGAAATTTTCAGTGGGGTGACTATGGGCCTTGGAATTTTTGCCATGGTCGTTTATGTCAATACATTCGGTTCAGATGTCTATGATCTGACAGTCAACTTTTCATCTGGACAATTTGCTTTGGTAGGAAATCTTTGGGCTATAGCAGCAATCGTATTAGCTTCCTTACCCTTGGTGTTTACGATTGCCAATATCATGTTGGCTAATAATTTGCGGGATCTTGACCGTGATATTGAAAATCATCGCTATACACTAGTTTTTTATATCGGACGTCCTGCAGGGACAGTGTTATTCCAACTATTGATGTATGCTTGTTATTTTGTGATTTTGATGGGACTGTTGAGTGGTATCTATGAATGGCCGATCTTAGTCACCTTCTTGACTTTGCCAATTGTGAAGAAGCATTTGGATCAATTCAAGCAAACGTTACCCCAGCCTATCAGTTTCAGCTATTCCATCAAAAATATGGTCTTATTCAATGCCAGTTATGTATTGGGGCTATTACTAACAATCATTATGCAAGCCATTTAACAGCATGAAGAGGTTGTGAAAAAACTGCCCTGCATCAAGTAATAAGAACAGCCAAATAAAAATAGCTCCTTATATTTTTCGTTTGGTTGGGCTTATTACCCCAGATGCAAGCTTTTGAACACCGTTTATCGAGAGGTTGTGAAAAAGTCGCTTAGTTTCGAGTATTAAGAAAAATTTTGTGAAAATGGCTTTACACATTTTTGCATAAATTTGGCTTAATACCGAGAAACTGGCTTTTGAACACCGTTTATCAGAGGTTTTGAAAAAGTCGCTTAGTTTCGAGTATTAAGAAAAATTTTGTGAAAATAGCTTTCCACATTTTTGCATAAATTTGGCTTAATACCGAGAAACTGGCTTTTGAACACCGTTTATCAGAGGTTGTAAAACCAGCGTTTTGTCCTGAGTATTAGAGAAACAAATGGAAAAATAGTTCCTCATATTTTGCCGTTTTTTGAGCTAATACCGAAGGACAGCTGATTGAACACCGTTTATCAGGAGGTTGTAAAATCAGCGTTTTGTCCTGAGTATTAGAGAAACAAATGGAAAAATAGTCCCTCATATTTTGCCGTTTTTTGAGCTAATACCGAAGGACAGCTGATTGAACACCGTTTATCAGAGGTTGTAAAATCAGCGTTTTGTCCTGAGTATTAGAGAAACAAATGGAAAAATAGTCCCTCATATTTTGCCGTTTTTTGAGCTAATACCGAAGGACAGCTGATTGTACACCGTTTAAGAAAGAGGTCGTGAGTCTGCCGTTTAACTCCGAGTCGCAAGGAACAAGTTCAAAAAACAGCTTCTCATGTTTTATGAATATTGTGTCTTGTGATTGGGAGTTGGCAGGAGAACACCATTTGTTCGGAAAAAGTGACTAACTATGACACAACTTTTGTCACAGTCCCTTTTTTCACTTGATTTGATTCGTACCAGCGAACTTGACGAGAACTTTCTTGGTTTGGTAACTATATGGTATTCTTTTAACATCCTCGTTTGCTTCTTCTAATTTATTTATACAAAGTCACACTTTTTTAATCATCTGTTCTTCGATACATTTCTATTTCTTTTAAACATCGATACCAATATTTTGAACTTAAGAGTGCATACCAAATGGATTCATTTACTCTTCGTCAGTTACGAAGATAATCAAAATCTCCAACTTCCCTACTTATTTCGTTTTGAGAATTATCGAAGCAATCTTACATAAATAACTAAAAAACAAAAAACCAGAAAATCAGTATACTGATTTTCTGGTTTTACATGGTTTGTTCAATAAAAAGCTGTTGGAACTGTTAATATTAAATTATCGCATCGTTACGAATTCTTCCGCTCCTGTTGGATGGATGGCTACTGTATTGTCAAAGTCTTCTTTAGTTGCACCCATCTTGATAGCCACGGCAAAACCTTGCAGCATCTCATCGACACCAACACCAATAGCATGTAAGCCGACGATTTTTTCTTCTTTTCCGACACAGATCAATTTCATTTCGCATTTTTGGCGATAATCATTTAATGCAAAGTACATTGGGGTAAAGCGTGAACGATAAACTTTCAATTCATTTTCGCCATATTTTTCCAATGCTTCTTCTTCTGTCAAACCAATTGTTGCAATTGGTGGATGCGTAAAGACGACTGTCGGAACAAGTTTATAGTCAAGATAAGAATCTTTCTTTCCATTAAATAAACGTTCTGATAAACGTCTACCAGCTGCGATTGCAACAGGAGTCAGATCTAATTTACCGATCACATCACCAACAGCAAAAATATGTTCATCCGTTGTATTTTGGTATTTATCTACTTTGATAAACCCTTTTTTGTCCAATTCCACATTTGTATTTTCCAGACCTAATTTTTCGGTATTCGGTACACGTCCACCGGCAAAAAGTACACAATCACCAGTTAAGGTTTCACCATTTTCAAATAGCACCGTATATTCGTCATTGTTTTTAGTAATTTCTTTAGCAATATGATGTGCGTAAGTTTTTATTCCAGCTTCTTGGTACATTTGGATCAAATTGTCCGAAAGCATTTTATCAAACGTTCTAAGTGGTCGTTCTTTTCGATATGCCCACATGACTTCACTACCTAAACCACGAAATACACCTGAAAGTTCAGCCGCAATGTATCCAGCACCTAAAACGATTGCTCTCTTAGGTAACTCTGTTAATTCAAAAAATCCATTTGAATCAATGGCGTATTCTCCACCAGGAATGGTCATTTTACTTGCACGGCCTCCAGTAGCGATCAAGATTTTAGGAGCACGATAGGTTTCACCGTTTACTTCGATCGTTTGACTATCGATAAAAGTAGCGTAACCTTTTATAGCCTCGACATGATTGCTATCTAATCCTCTTTGATAAGCACCGTGTAGAAAATCAATATATTTTTCTCGTCTTTCTACTAGACCGGCGAAATCAACATTTTTTAAATCTGCTTGGATACCGTAACTTGAGGCATCTCGTTCAATTGTTTCCAAAATCGTACTTGCTTGCCACATAACTTTTTTAGGTACACAACCGACGTTGACACATGTTCCGCCCAATTCATTCGCTTCAATCAGCAAAACTTTTGCGCCATGCATCCCTGCTCTGTTTGCTGAAGCAATACCGCCAGAGCCGCCACCAATTACGATGTAATCATATATTTGCATTTTGTTCCTCCTTATTGAAGAGATCAATCAAAACCTTTATTTAACGATCCTTTTTCTACAGAAAACAAGTGTAACACTTTTCTTGAATTTTGTATGCGAAGATGCTTAAAACAGGGATATATCAGCTTTTTCCTTATTTACGTTTTCGGATCATATCTCCAGGTTTCACCGGCTGTGCGACTGGCATAGTTAAAATCATCATTGGATTTGGTGCTCGGTCAATGGATTCGCCTTCTTCATTATGCATAACTTCAACGGTTTGACTGAAATGACTGAATCCTGGACCATAAAATTCGATTTCATCTCCTACAGAAAACAAGTTTCTCTGACGTATCGTAGCAATCTGTGTTGCCTCATCATAAGATAATACTTCACCGACAAATTTATATACTGGGATTTTACGACGTTCACCGAATAATTGTTCGTTTTCAGTTGGTGTATTGTAGTAAAAACCTGTAGCTAATTCTCGTTGTGCTACTTTCCATAACTCGTCGATCCATTCTTGCTTGCAGACATAGTTTTCAGGATCTTCCATATAACTGTCTACAGCCGCTTTATAGACATTTGACACCGTAGATACATAATGGATCGATTTCATTCTTCCTTCGATCTTGAAGCTGTCTACGCCGTTTTCAATCAATTCTGGAATATGTTCGATCATTGACATATCCACTGCACTCATCGAGAATTCTTCTTCCACTTCGCCTGTATCAGTTAAACTGTTTCGTTCTTGACCAAAAGGCATATCGAACAATCCATACTTCCAGCGACAAGATTGAGAACATCCGCCACGGTTTGCATCCCGCATCGACATATGGTTGGACAATGTGCATCGACCAGAATAAGAGATACACATGGCACCATGGATAAATGCTTCGATTTCGATATCCGTATTTTTACGAATCTCTGCCACTTCCTCCATTGAAACTTCACGAGCTAAAACGACACGTTCCAACCCTTCTTCTTTCCAGAATTCCAATGTCTCAAAATTAGTTGCTGAAGCTTGAGTGGATAAATGGATCGGCAGACCTGGTGCTTCTGTCGCACAAATTTCGATCAAAGCTGGATCAGAAACAATTACTGCAGAAATACCGACATCACGCAAACTGCGGAAAAATTCCCCTGCTCCATCTTCATTTCCTTCATGGGTGACCATATTAGCAGCAACGTATACCTTCGCATCATGTTCTTTTGCAAAAGCAACTCCTTCAGCCATTTCTTCATAAGTAAAATTACCTGCACGGCTTCTTAAACCATATGCATTCCCGCCAATATATACTGCATCTGCTCCATAATGGATCGCGGTTTTTAACTTTTCCAGTGTTCCTGCTGGCGCTAGGATTTCTGGTCGTTTCAATTTTCTTTTTACTGTCATTTCTTTCATCATACTCCTTATTTGATAGCAGAAGGATCAATATAAAAGAATCCTGTATCTAATTCACGGTTTTCAGGATGCAATTTACTGATTTCGCTAGTCATTTTTTCCGCTTTTTCTTGATCCCAGCTACCTTCTAAAATTTGTTTTTTTGCTTCGGCGAATAGTCGAGTGATGTTTACGAATTTTTCGCCTGGAGTAAATAATCCGTCCAATTTCCATGTACAGTAATGATGCTGATAAAGTTCATTCAATTCATTCGAGAGATTCAGATCATTGCTGGCAAAAATATGTGTGCCATGACTATCTTCATAAATAGAATAATGTGTCTCTTCTTTTTTAGGTTCCGAGATAAAAAGACCTCTTTCACGATCTTTTTGTTCGTCTTGTTTCGTATAGTTATAGTAATTCTGTAGCAGTGGACGTTTGGATTGATGGATGCATGTAGCACCATACACAAGGGTTTCTACAGGAATATCGAGTTTTTCTTCCATCGCCTTCATCTCTTCAAAAGGAACTTCACGAGCAAGTACTGCTCCAACTGCGCCTTTTTTCGCCCAGAAATTGATTTGACGTGCGCTCGTTACTAATGTTTCAGCATCATAAATATACGGTATACGCAATTCAGGATTTTTTTTCATCGTATAAATAATACCTGTATCACCAACTGTGATCACATCTACGTTTATTTCTTTTAAAAAAGCCAAATATTCAGGTACATTTTTCATTTTTTCAGGATGAATGATCCCATTTACAGCAATATTCGCTTTTTTACCATACTTGTGCGCTAATTCTACCAATTGTCGCTGTTCTTCTTGTGTAAATGAAGCAGGCAGACGCAATCCAAATTGCTCTTCACCGAAATATAGTGTATCTGCACCTGCAGCAAGCAACTGTTCTGCTTGTTCAATAGTTTCTACTGTGGTTATGAGTTCGATCATAATTTTCTCCTCCTACAACTTCATAATAGTAGCATAGCTCTAAAAACTTTCCAATACTTCTTCTATTTAAAGTCGGATTTTTGAAAATTATTTCACAAAAAATCAAAATAAAGTTCGATATATTCTGTTCAAATATAAAAAGAGATTGTGACAAAAATCTTGTCACAACCTCTTAATCAAGTCTTACTATTATAAAAATTCAGCTACACAGACCAAGTAACTATAGGGAACCTACTGTTTCCTTTTTAGGTCCTCGAACATTCAATGTGATCTTACCTTTTGAAGCACCTACTGTTACGTGGTCACCTAAACGAATTTCTCCGCCAAGCAAAGCCTCGCTCAATCGATCTTCAATTTCTTTTTGAAGTGCGCGACGGATTGGACGTGCACCATATTCAGGATCAAATCCGGCTTTCCCGATCACATCGATTGCAGATGGTGTGATTTTCACTTGAATATCTTGTTCTTTCAATCGTTTGATAATCGCTTTGCTCATGATTTGGACGATTGTATGGATTTCATCTTTACTCAATGAATGGAAGACGACAGTCTCATCAATTCGATTCAAGAATTCAGGTCGGAAAGCTTTCTTTAACTCTTCTAAGATACGTTTTTGCATGGCTTTGTGATCTTTAGTAACATCTTGGACATTGAATCCGACATTTTTTTCTTCTCGAATTTGTGTCGCTCCGATATTTGAAGTCATAATCATGATTGTATTTCTAAAGTCCACTTTTCTACCTTTAGAATCTGTTAAATGACCATCATCCAATACTTGCAAAAGTAAATTGAAAACGTCTGGATGTGCTTTCTCCACTTCATCTAAGAGAATCACTGAATATGGTTTTTGACGAATTTTTTCTGTCAACTGTCCACCTTCATCATACCCTACGTATCCTGGAGGAGACCCGATTAATCGGCTTGTACTGTATTTTTCCATAAATTCTGACATATCAACACGGATCAGGGCATCTTCACTTCCAAACATGACTTCTGAAAGTGCTTTGGCCAATTCTGTTTTTCCGACACCAGTTGGTCCAAGGAACATGAATGAACCAATTGGACGATCAGGATCTTTCAATCCGCTTCGTGCACGGCGGATCGCACGTGAAACTGCTTTGACAGCCTCATCTTGACCAACGACACGTTCATGCAGAAGTCCTTCCAGTTCTAACAAGCGTTCGCTTTCTTTTTTCTCCAACTGCTGTAGAGGGACACCAGTCCACTCCGATACAACTGTAGCAACATCTTCTTCTGTTACACGATCAGAATAACCTTGCTCCTGTTTTGCTTCAATTGCAGAAACTTTTTGCAGCTTTTTACGTAGTGCTTTTTCTTGTCTGCGTAATTGAGCAGCATTTTCAAAGTCTTGTTTTTGGATCGCTGCTTCCTTTTCTTGTACTAGTTCATCGATTTCTAGTTTGATCACAGTTGATTTTGTTAAGTGATCGGTTTGATCCAAACGGACTTTCGCTGCTGATTCATCGATCAAATCAATTGCTTTATCGGGTAGTTGACGAGAAGTGATATAACGAACAGAAAGATTGACTGCTGCTCGTACAGCTTCATCTGTGATCTCCACTCCATGGTGCTCTTCATATCTTGTACGTAATCCTTGAAGAATCACTTCTGCTTCTTCAGGAGTTGGCTCATCTACTTGAATGCGAGCAAAACGTCGCTCTAATGCAGAATCTTTTTCGATATATTTTTGATATTCATCTAGGGTCGTTGCTCCGATCGTTTGTAATTCTCCTCGAGCTAACGCCGGTTTCAAGATATTCGAAGCATCAATTGCTCCTTCTGCTCCACCTGCACCAATTAAGGTATGCAATTCATCAATGAATAAGATTACTTGACCATCATTATAGATTTCGTCGATGACCTTTTTCATTCGATCTTCAAATTCACCGCGATATTTCGTACCAGCAACCAAAGATCCCATATCAAGCATCATCAGGCGCTTTTCTTGCATGTCTTCTGGCACTTCACCTAAAATGATTTTTTGAGCTAACCCTTCAGCAATGGCTGTTTTGCCTACACCAGGTTCACCCACCAGTACAGGGTTATTCTTTGTCCGTCGGCTAAGAATCTGGATAAGCCGTTTCACTTCTCTCGAACGACCAACAACTGGGTCCAGCTTGTTTTCTTTTGCTAATTTCGTCAAATCACGTGCTAATGAATCTAGCGTAGGTGTTCCTTGCGGTGTTTGCCTTTTATCTTGTACATTTACATTTCTACGACGATTCATTCCTTTTCCAGCAGAATCACCAGCTAGCCCCATTTTTTGTTTCAGAACTTGACGGGCTTTTGAAAGGCTGATACCTAAGTTGATCATGATTCGAGTAGCCATGATACTTTCATCTTTTAATAAGCTCATCAAAATATGTTCTGTTCCAACTTTTTGAGAACCAGTTTTCTTCACTTCGCTGCTAGCTAAAGCAAAAACTTGTTTCATTCTTGGTGAATATGGAAGAAAGACTCCTTTAGGGTAAGAACGGATACCACCATAACCAATCAGATGTTCAATTTCTTCATAAATTTCCGTTTCATTCAAATCCATTTCACGTAATACTTTTCCAGCAATTCCATTTTGCTCGACCACTAAGGCTAGTAAAACATGTTCTGAACTAACTGATTGATGTTTCAATCGTTTTGCTTCTTCTTGTGCAATTTCTAATACTGCTTGGGCTCTTTCAGTAAAAAGTTCTTCCATCTAATCTCACTTCCCATCTTCATAACTTAAACGTTCCAGAAATGCTCGGAGAATCCGAGCACGTGTATGATCTTCATATTCATTGAAATTCAATGTGTTTTTTGCAATTGCACTCAACATCAAGTTTCCTTCTTTTTTTGTAATTATTTGGTCTTCATAAAGTTTTTGAATAATAGCAAAAGCATTTTTCTCACTGATTGTATCATCAAATAACTGATTTATCTGCTCAAGTAATTGTTTTTTATCTGAAATCCTTACTTTTGCAATTCGTATATAACCACCACCACCACGTTTGCTTTCTACTAGATAACCACGTTGGATGGTAAAACGGGTATTAATCACATAGTTGATTTGTGAAGGAACACAGTTAAAGAGGTCTGCCATTTCAATCCTTCGAATCTCGATCATTTCACTATTTTCCAGAATTTTCTTTATATATGATTCAATTAAATCCGAGGTATTCTGATGTGCCATCTTATTCATTCCCTTTGACTAATATTGACCTTAATTATAACGAATTTGGTAATAGAAAGAAAGAAGAACGCTTTTTGTTAAATAAATCCTTTAGAATCAACAAAAAAAAATACGGAATATACTATTCCGTATCGACGCGCCCAAGAGGAGTCGAACCCCTAACCTTTTGATCCGTAGTCAAACACTCTATCCAGTTGAGCTATGGGCGCATATTCAATTTAAAAAAATTATAAATCATTTGAAAACAAAAAGCAAGATAAAAAAATCGGGAAGACAGGATTCGAACCTGCGACCCCTTGGTCCCAAACCAAGTGCTCTACCAAGCTGAGCTACTTCCCGTTAAAAAAATAAAAAAGACTACGCGCCCAAGAGGAGTCGAACCCCTAACCTTTTGATCCGTAGTCAAACACTCTATCCAGTTGAGCTATGGGCGCATATTTGAAATGCCGAGGACCGGAATCGAACCGGTACGGTGATCACTCACCGCAGGATTTTAAGTCCTGTGCGTCTGCCAGTTCCGCCACCCCGGCGCGATTGCTTTGGCAAAGCGGAAAACGGGGTTCGAACCCGCGACCCCCACCTTGGCAAGGTGGTGCTCTACCACTGAGCTATTTCCGCGTGTTTAAAGATGCCGGCTAAAGGACTTGAACCCTCGACCCTCTGATTACAAATCAGATGCTCTACCAACTGAGCTAAGCCGGCATGTAAACTTAAATTATGCGGGTGAAGGGACTTGAACCCCCACGCCGTAAGGCGCTAGATCCTAAATCTAGTGCGTCTGCCAATTCCGCCACACCCGCAAAAATATGAGCCGTACAGGGCTCGAACCTGTGACCCTCTGATTAAAAGTCAGATGCTCTACCAACTGAGCTAACGGCTCATATGGAGGTTAACGGGATCGAACCGCTGACCCTCTGCTTGTAAGGCAGATGCTCTCCCAGCTGAGCTAAACCTCCATGGATAACTTAAGCGTGGCGACGTCCTACTCTCACAAGGGGCAACCCCTCACTACAATCGGCGCTAAGAAGCTTAACTTCTGTGTTCGGCATGGTTACAGGTGTATCCTTCTCGCTATCGCCACCACACTGTGGTGTT